>JAWOJC010000259.1:0-23070 GCA_046484315.1 Smithellaceae bacterium
TCGGCCATTCCATGGGCGGCACGGTGATTGTGGAGGCGGCAAAGCTTTTACCCGAACGTGTGATCGGCCTTATCGGCGTCGACACGCTGGACAACATCGAATACCCGCTGACCAAAAAAGGAATGGACAACATGATGGCGCCGTTGAAGAAAGATTTCCGCGCCGGGACCCGCGCGTTTGCAGGCTCGATGTTTCTCCCCGACGCAAACCCGATCATCCGTGACTGGGTTCTTGCGGACATGTCCGCCGCTCCGCCCGCGGTGGCGTTGAGCGCGATGGATGAGATGCTGAGCCAGTTCATCACGGGGGAGGCGGCTAAAATATTTGAAAAGGTTCGCGTGCCGGTGGTCTGTGTCAACGGTGATTTGTGGCCCGTCGACTTTGAGGCCAACCGTCGTCATATGCTTTCTTTCGATGCGATCATTCTTAAGAAAGCGGATCATTTTCTGATGATGAACCAGCCGGAGATTTTCAATCCGTCGCTGGAAAAAGCCATCGGGATGATCCTCGGTAAATCGACTCCCTAGGCGGCCATCAACGATGCGAAAGCGGCCAGTGGGTTCTTGATTGCTTCGAAATACAGGTTGACCCCACAGGTATGATCATGTCAAAAGGGGCACCGCGTGCGGCGGTGCAGATTGAAATAAAACTCAACGAGAGGATAACCCCATGAGAAAACATGCTGTCTGGATGCTGTGTGCTTTTACAATCTTACTATTTTCTTTCGAGGCTTTGGCCTGCTCGCGTGTCTTGTATTCAGGGCCGGAAAACACCATTATCACGGCCCGATCGATGGACTGGAAAGATGAGATACCGGGCAACATGTGGATATTTCCCCGCGGCATGGAAAGAAACGGAGAGGTCGGTCGCAATTCCGTGGTCTGGAAATCCAAATACGGCAGTGTGGTGGTCAGCGCCTTTGATAATTCCAGCGCCGACGGCATCAATGAGAAGGGGCTGGTCGCGAATATCCTGTGGCTGGCGGAATCCGAATATCCCGCCTATGACAAAAAGCGCAAGGGCCTGACCATTGCCGCCTGGGTGCAGTATGTGTTGGATCATTTCGCCACTGTGGAGGAAGCCGTCGCGGAGCTGAAAAAAGAAAAGTTCATGATCGTGTCAGATTTTCTTCCCGGCACAGACAGGCTTGCGACGCTGCATTTGTCCATGTCTGATGCGACGGGTGATAACGCGATTGTCGAATACATCGCAGGAAAGCTCACGATCCATCAAGGACGGTCCTATACCGTCATGACCAATTCACCGATCTTTGAAAAACAGTTGGCGCTCAATGAATACTGGAAGAGCATTCCCGGAACGACGATGCTTCCAGGCACCAACCGCGCGGCCGACCGGTTTGTCCGCGCCTCTTACTATATTACGGCGATCCGGCAGACAAGCGACCCGCGCGTTTCTGTGGCCGGTGTCTTCAGCGTGATTCGCAACGTCTCTGTGCCGTTCGGCATATCGACTAAAGACGAACCCAACATTTCCTCCACCCGTTGGCGCACTGTCGCCGACCAGAAAAATCTCGTGTATTATTTTGAAGATGCGCTAAGCCCCGGGGTTTTGTGGGTGGATCTGAAAAAAGTGGATTTCCGGGAGGGCGTGTCGGTCAAAAAGCTTTTGCTTGAACATCATGAAACCTACAACGGCGATGCCCTGAGCTCATTTAAAAACGCCGCGCCGTTCAAGTTTCAGGGGCTATAGCCTTTTGCCCTAGGGAGAGGCGATGGCGCAACAGTGAACGTTCTGCCGGGTGTATGACCATCAGCGTGCGCCCGGATAACGTTACCGCAGTCTTTCCAGGCGGCGGGAATACATGAACGGTTAAGGACAATGAATAGCGATCAAAAGGTGGAATGCCGGCGCTGCGGACGCTGCTGCCTGGCGGATTTTGCGGCCTATGTCACCGTCTACGACATCCGGCGGTGGAAAGAGGAAAACAGACAGGATATATTACGCATGCTGGACAGCGAGCACGCGGCCTGGGAGGGCGACCATCTGGTTTCGGCGGATTCCGGTCGGACGCTTCACGGTTGCCCTTTTTTCTTTTTTGATGGAGAACAATTCGGCTGCGCCATTCATGATACCCGACCGGCAACCTGCCGCCAGTATGAACCGGGATCATCTGAACTTTGCCCGCAGTTCGGAAAAAAGGCTTAAGCGAAAGGACTGACAAGTGCAACGGATCAGAGTGATCTTGATCTGTCTGTCAGGGCCAAAACAATATCAAATCCATGAAACGCCATCTTCAGCGTTTCCGCTTCAGCATTTTTTTATAAGCCCCGCGGATGTGGGTGATTTCATCTTCCGACAGGCCCAGCGATTCCAGAAAATCCTGATGCGCCTCAGGCGATGACGCTTCAAACTCCAAATGCCAGCGGTCCCGGCCTGCCTCATTGAGGCCGGCGCTTTGCAGGCATTGGACCCATTGTTCCCGCGTCATCACGCGTGTGGAGTTTACCAGGGATGTGTCTCCGACCAGCCGGATGATGAGATGTTGCTGGCGGCGCAGACTGCTGATTTCATCATTGATGGCGCACAGTCTTTCCCGCAGAATGTCGCCCCGCTTGGACGCGCCGCCGGCCAGAAGCGCCCGGATGTCCCGGAGCGCGACGCCCGCGTTTCGCAGTTTTGAGATGTCTTTCATCCTGAGCGCGTCCGCGGCGGAATAGAGGCGGTAACCGGACCGGCTTCTGCCGGCAGGCGAAAGCAGACCGATTTTGTCATAGTATAAAAGCGCACTGCGCGACAGGCCGAAGGCGGCGGCCATCTGAGAGATTGTTTGTGTTTTCATGGGTCCTCCGGAATGCCTTCCCGGCCGGCCGAACCGGGAAGGCGGGGTTTATGCGTTTCTCACTTGTTCGATGTGTTCGGGATCGAGACCCAGCCACACAAGAAAGCTCTGATGCCCTTCGGGATGCCGGCTCTCGAAGAGGCGATGCCACTTTGTCATATCGTCGTCCGTCAGGCCGATTTCGCGAAAAAGTTCTACCCATTGTTCAACGTTTATTTTGTTCATGTCTGCTCCTTCTGCTGTCATATTCCATGGCCATGGTCTTGGTCCTTTTAATCTATGAAGCCATAGTCGGGTCAAGATTTTTTTTAAAGGAAAAAAAGGCAGGGCGTTGAACGCCCTGAGGTGAAAGCGACGCTAGTCCTCTTCGGGATCGGATTGTTTCTTGCCAACAAGCTCCGGATAAAGTTTTTTTGTGCAGTCCGGGCAGATGGCGTGCGAGAAGCGGGCCGGCGAGTGCTTATGCAGGTAAGCTTCGAGTGAATTCCAGTAGCCTTTGTCATCACGGATTTTTTTGCAAGATGAACAGATGGGCAAAAGACCGCTCAAGGTTTTCACATCCGCCAGGGCTTGTTGAAGCTGTTCGATTAAGGCCTCTCTTTCGAACTGTTGCTGCTTACGATCGGTGATATCAAGAATACTCGACAAAATACAGGGCTCGTTGCCGACGGTAAGCGTATCGGCCCAGATCAGGCCGCAGAGGATCTGTCCGTCCTGACGTCTGAACAAAAGTTCTCTTTCGTGGACACTGCCGTGTTTCAGCAGATCGTGCACGACCGAATCCCGGTCATGCGGGTCATACAGGATATTGAGCTCCCTGCTGGTCTTTCCCGACAAGTGATCAGGGGAATAGCCGAACATGCGCAGAAAACTGTTATTGACTTCAAGGATTTTACCATCGGACAGGTGCGTCAGTGACAGGGCGTTGGGCGATGAGTGAAAAGCCTTGGAGAACTTTTCTTCGCCGCCTTGAATTTCGTAGAGCAGTTTCTTGTTGATCATCAGCGACAGGGTATAGGTCAGCAATATCAATAAGACGGCATACAGCATTAAAACGCTTGTTTGAAAAAAGCCGGAGAGGAAATAGTCGCGTCCGACATCGGTATAAAAAAAGAGAACAATCATGCGTGCAAGGCTGACCAGTGAAAAGCCGATGAAAACCAGGCCGACGTCGCGTGTCACCGGGCGCATGGCCGGTTCCGCCCTGTGAAACAGAAGCCAGGCGCACTGAACGCAGATGATCAGGAGGGCCGCAGGACCTGCGAAAAGCCTGGCGGTTATGTTGGGCTGAATGTATGTGAAAAAGCTCTGAACAATGATGAAGACAGCCAGCAGAAGATAGTTATGGATTTGCGGGCCTTTTTTATTGAGGAACCGTTCCAGCCCGATATAGCCCAGGATGGCCCCCGCGATGATCAAAGCGTTTCCGGTTACGACGGACAAGATATCGGGCAGGGCCCCCCGAAAAACGATGAGCGAAATGGCAAAAGCCTGCAGGCTGAAATCCAAAGCCAGAAAATGCAGGCCGTCATAGCGGCGACGGTTCCGCAGCCACAGGGGAATGACCAGCAGCGCGCATAACACCGCTAAAACCAGCAGCATGAACATTACCGTGCGCATATCCAGAAAATGCATAGGTTGATCGGGGCCTTTCGGAAGATTACATTCTTTTTGCTGTATCGGTAAAAATGAAGCGAAACTTTTGAGAAAAAAGGTAAAAGGTGCCGCGCCTCCGCGCAAGGACGCAAGCCTACGCGCGGATGGCCGCACGTTGTCGGGTTCATGATTGTTTTTATTTGTGTTTTGTTGTAGAAAATCCGTCTGTGTTAAAAATAAAATAACTGAGGGAACGGGAACATGAAGCAGAAAGTAACGGTTGTCGGCGCGGGCAATGTCGGCGCGACGGCGGCGCAGAGGCTGGCGGAAAAAGAACTCGCTGATGTGGTATTAATTGATATTATTGAAGGTGTTCCGCAGGGGAAATCTCTGGATCTGGCCGAAGCCGCGCCGATTGAAAAGCACGACGCGCACCTGACCGGCGCGAACACGTATGAGGCGTCAGCCGGCTCCGATATTGTGATCATTACGGCGGGTATTCCCCGAAAGCCCGGCATGAGCCGCGACGATCTTCTGGCGACGAATCGCGGCATCATGAAGAATGTCACCCGCGAAGTGGCAAAATATTCACCCGATGCCATTCTGATTATTGTGAGCAATCCCCTTGATGCCATGTGTCATGTGGCGATGGAGGTCTCCGGTTTTCCCAAACACCGGGTGGTTGGGATGGCCGGGGTGTTAGACTCCGCCCGCTTCCGTGCCTTTATCGCGGCGGAGCTGGATGTCTCCGCGGAAAGTGTCCACGCGCTGGTGCTGGGCGGCCATGGCGATACCATGGTGCCGTTGCCGCGTTTTTCCACCGTGGCGGGAATTCCGATTACAGAACTGATGGCGCCCCAACGCATTGAAGCCCTGGCGATGCGCACCAGAAACGGCGGGGCGGAAATCGTCGCGCTTTTGAAAACCGGCAGCGCCTATTACGCGCCCGCTTCGGCGGCTGTGGAAATGGCCGAATCCATCCTTAAAGACAAAAAGAAAATTCTGCCCTGCGCCGCGTATCTGGAAGGGGAATACGGCATTGACGGCCTGTTTGTCGGTGTGCCGGTAAAGCTGGGGAGAAACGGAATCGAACAGATTGTGTCTCTGAAACTGTTGCCTGAAGAGTCGGCCGCGCTCAATAAATCGGCGGCGGCTGTGAAAGAGTTGGTGGACGCGATGAAAGGGATGCCGTGAAAAGAACGATTATTCAGATCGACGAAGAGAAGTGCACCGGTTGCGGTTTGTGCGTGCCGGGCTGCGCCGAAGGCGCGATACAAATTATCGACGGCAAGGCGAAACTGGTGAGTGATGTCTATTGCGACGGACTGGGCGCCTGTATCGGGGAATGTCCCGAGGGCGCACTGACCCTGATCGAGAGGGATGCCGAAGCCTTTGACGAACACAAAGCTCTGGAGGCCCTGGCGACGCGAAAGCAGACCGCCCAGAGCAAAGGCAGACTCGATACCATTGCGCCGGTTTCCGGGGGCTGTCCCGGGTCGGCAGCGATGGCGATCGACCGAAAGCCTCAACCTACGGGCGGATCAACGGCCGGTCCGCAGCTCTCCGAGCTGTCACACTGGCCGGTTCAGCTGCATCTGATCAATCCCGCCGCCGATTTTTTCCGGGGAAAAGATGTGGTGCTGGCCGCGGACTGCGCGGCTTTTGCGCTGGGTGATTTCCACGCGCGGTTTTTAAAGGGCAAAAGCCTGGCCATTGCCTGCCCCAAGCTTGACGAAGGGCAGGAGGAATATATCGAAAAAATCCAAAGGATGGCGGATGAGGCGCGCATTAACACGCTGACCGTGGTGATGATGCAGGTGCCCTGCTGCCGGGGATTGATGCAGCTTGTGCAGACCGGATTATCCCGTGCGAAACGGAAAGTGCCGGTCAAGGCGGTGGTGGTCGGCATCAAGGGCGAGGTGCTCTCGGAGGAATGGGTCTAGCCTCGTGAGGTTTGAGGTGGAAAGGCAGGTAACGGGTGCCCTTCTTTATAACGGATGACGGGGTGCGTCTGTATTACGAACTAAGCGGGGCAGGGCGCCCCGTGGTTTTTATCCACGGGCTGACCGCCAGCTCCCGCCATTTTCACAAACAGATAAGCGAATTTTCCGGTCGTTATCAGGTGATCGCGCCGGATTTACGGGGTCATGGCCAATCGGAAGCCTCCCCGGACCGTTTGACGATGGCGCGTCTGGCCCTGGATCTCCGGCAGCTTCTTGCACAGTTGAAAATCGATCGTTTTTCCGTCGTGGGCTGGTCAATGGGGGCTCATGTGCTGTTCGAGTTCATCAAACAATACGGCCCTGAGCGGGTGGAGAGAATCGTCATCATCGACATGGCCCCCAGGCTGATGAAATCCAAAGACTGGCATTTCGGTCTGCCCGGCATTTTCAGCCGTAAGACGGGTGATTTCGGCCATGAGGATAACCTGTTTTTGCTCAGTGTCATGCTCGACGACTGGTCTGCCTACAGTCGCGTGCTGGCCAGACGGCTGCTCAATAAATCGCTTTTCAATGAAAAAATGGAATTTGACGAAGAGGCGGACTTTCCGGGAAAAAACGATTTGCCCTGGCTGGAAGAAGAAGCCGGAAAGAACAACGCCTCCGTCATCGCCGCGTTCTGGATTTCAATGGTTCTGCAGGATTATCGGCCGGTGTTAAAAGCGATAACCGTCCCCTGTCTGCTGACCTATGGAACGGAGAGCAATTATTATCCGCCCGGCAATTACGACTATATGGTCGGGCAGTTGCCTGCTGCCCGGGTGATGCCTTTTGAAAAATGCGGGCATGCTTTGCATATCCAAGCCCCCGAGGCGTTTAACAGCGCTGTGATGAAATATCTTGAATAAAGGAATGTTGATGATGGATGAAAATCTATGCCCCACGGAATTTATCGACTGCGATTCTGAAACGGTGCGGCGCTATGCGCGCGAGGTTACGGCGGACGCGGCCTCGCCCCGCGACAAAGCGATCCGCCTTTACTACGCTGTGCGTGACGGCATCCTCTATGACCCCTATCGGATTGACCCGGCGCGCGAGGCTTTCAGGGCCGGCACGATTCTGCAAAACGGATACGGCTATTGCGTGGCCAAGGCCATTTTACTGGCCGCGCTTTTGCGCGCCTGCGATATTCCCTGTCGCCTGCATTTCGCCGATGTCCGCAATCATTTGACGACGAAACGACTCAGGGAACTGATGCAGACGGACACATTTTATTATCACGGCTACAATGATATCTTTCTCGACGGCCGGTGGATCAAAGTCACGCCCACTTTTAATTTGTCACTGTGTGAAAAATTTAAAGTTAAACCGCTGGAATGGGACGGGGAGCAGGACGCCGTGTTTCATCCGTATGATATGGCCGGGCGCCGCCACATGGAATACATTCGCGATCACGGCTCCTTTGCCGATGTGCCCTATGAAGCGATCATGGAGACCTTCCGCACATGCTACGGACCGGATGCCGCGCAAAAGCTGGCAGAGAGGCAGGCCGGGGCGTTTGATCGCGAGGCGCAGGAGGAATCGAAATGAAAGAGAGGTTGCTCCAGGTGGTCAACCACCCCCTGCATTGCCATCTGGGCGTTACCGAGGCCCGGTCGGAAGACGGCGGGGGAAGTTTTACCTTTACGGTCGGAGACGCGACGGTCAATCCCGCGGACGCCCTGCATGGCGGCGTGGTTTATCTGTTGTGTGATGTTTGCGCCTATCTGGGCCTTTTGAGCGTTCTCGACGACGACATGGAAGCCGTGACGCACGACATTCACGTCTCCGTTCTGCGCGCGGCCGGGCGCGGTGATGTGGTCAGGATGGCATCCCGGATTCTCAAAAAAGGCAAAAGCCTTTGCTTCATCGATGTGTCAGCAACTGTGGCCGGGCAGTTGATCGCGACGGCCCGGATCACAAAAAGCCTCATCAGGAAAACCGCCTAGTCTTTCAAAAGGCATGACGCAGGCTCAGGTGCAAGACGACGTCCGGAGATGTGTTGACGAAGACATCTTCTGTGACGGCGATATCCAGTGCGGTTCTGTCCGAAAAAATCAGTGTGCCACCCATGGTCAGTTGAACCGAAGCGGCGTTGATCTGTTTGAGGTCGCTTGCCGAATACAGAGAGGTGTGCGCGTTGGCCTGAATTTTCAAATCGATCCACTTCGCGGGGCCGAAGCCAAGCCCCAGCGAGCCGAATCCGGCCAGTGGTCTTTGGGCATCGGGGAGAATCTTTCCTTCGGTCATGATCAGCGCTCCCGCTTCGCCGAATGCGCGCCATTGTCCGTAAGCAATCGGAAGCCCTTGCTCCGCTGAGAGCCACAAGGCGAGATCCGTGCTGCCGCTGCCGAATAGCGAGTCCGTATTGCCGGTGGGGAGCTTTAAGCTGCCGCGTAAGGCAAGTTGAAAATTCCTTGTTTCGGTTTTTTCCAGCCACAGCCATCCACCCGTCAGTCGCACGTCGCCGATGCCGGTTCCGGAAGACGAGGTGTTGATCCGGGTGATCCCGTCGCGGCGATAGTAAGCCAGCAGGCGGTTTTGCGGCGCGAGTTCGCGACCGCCGTTGGGAAATCCGAATGTGTCGTGATAGGTTTCAATGATGGCGTCAAGAAAGCCGCCGCCCGAAATCATCCACGGAACGTCGATACCCGCCTCCAGGCGCGGTGCGACGCCGTAGCGCGCGGACAGCGTCAGTTTCAGGCTTTCCATGTCCAGTACAAGATTTTCGCGTGCGCTGGCTGCCGTCCAATAGGTATTGGACAGCTCCGATGTCAGGCGCAGAGCAACGGCACCTTTGACTGTGACGGCCGGGCCTTCCGACGCGGGCAGACCGTAGAGGCCGATCAGTGGATGCCGGTTGAACGTAAAAAACGGCTCGGCGAAGGCTGCCCTGGACGACAGGGCTGATAACGCAAGCAGGGCGCAAAGCAGACAAATCATCCGGCGTTTCATTCTATATCCTTTTTTTGTGTTCAGATAAGCGTGGTTATGTTGAACCGGGACGTCAGAAAATCAGTTTGTTGATTCTTCTGATAAACGCCTGGGCGGGCGTGAAATCGTCCTGGATGTTGAGCGCCTTTTCACAGTCTGCGATCGCCTGTGTATAGAGTTTCATTTCGGACAGCGTCTGGGCGCGCCCCCAGAAGCCTTCCACTTGCGAGGGATTGATGGCGATGGATCTGTCATAGTCTTCCAGTGACCGTTCGAATTTTTTCAACACCCGGAAAGCAAGCGCACGATTGTTGTAACCCCGGACGTTTTCAGGATTGTAGCTGACGGATTTGGAAAAATCGCGAATCGCCCGCAGATAATCCGACAGGCCGAAATAGGCCATACCGCGATGGTTGTAAACCAGTGAGCGGACGGAGTCCTTGAGCTTGAGACGCAGAATCTGCGTATAAAGAGCGGTCGCGTCGGCCAGCTTTCCGTTGCTGTGGGCGTCGAGTGCGGCGAGCATGGCTTTTTCCAGATCAGCCTGGGCGATGATATCGTCAATTTCGCAAGACGCTTGCGAATCGCCATTCGTTTCCAGGGCGGCAGGTTCCGTGTCGATCGGCGGCGTTTCTTCGATTTTAGTTTCCAAACTTTTTCGTCTTTTACGGTTGCGCTCGCGAATGTCTTTTTGATGGTCGCGGATTTCCTGAAAGATCAGATCCGACAGCGTCAGCGTGGCGGAAAGCGCCGCGAGTTTGCGCTTGATGGTTTCCTTCGGAAATGAAATATCCGATTTGTAAATCAGTTCATGTTCAACCTCCGCCCAGGCATCCTGCAGTGTGGTGCGCAGTTGCACTTCGCAGACCGCGGCGGTGTGCGGAAGCTCCTGCTTGAACAGCAACGGATCGATTTTAACGAGCAGGTGGACGGACTGGTATCCGAATTCCGAAAGCGATTGATGAGCACCCTTGTTTTCCACCTCCAGAACGTTGAACTTCGCGCTGATGATCGAGGCGATGACGCCCAGATCTTCCAGAAAGGGGCAGACGATTCTCAGGCCGAGAAGGTCTGTAAGCACCGCCGTGTCATTTTGCTTTTCAACGCGGGAGGTCCGGATGAGTTTGTCAAAATAGGCCTCAAATCGCTTCACGCGGCTTTTAATGGTGGGCGTGTGTCCCTGTGCTTCCAGAACGGAGCGCACCTGTTTGTGGACGGATTGCAAAACCGCGTCATAAACAGGATACAATTGATCATAGGATGCCTTGAGCTCCGCGCGGTCGAGGCATTCCGGCATTATGAACGTCATTTGTCCATTCATCTATTTTCTCCTTGGAGCACTGACGCTACCAGAACATCCTGAACATTTCAATCCTTCACGCCCGCGGGGATGTTTCGCCATGGTGTTTCCGGACGTCTTCATCAGGCAGGCACCGCGCCGGGGTCTTCACCGTTCAGGATGCCGAGTGCCGCGTCAATGGCGCTGTGGCTGCCGAATAAGACCATCTGGTCGGCCTCCGCGAAAATAAACTCGCTTGGCGGATTGGTGATCGTCTGGTTGTCGCGGATGATGTTGATAATCATCGCGCCGGATTTCGCCTTGAGGTTCACCTCCCGGATGCTTTGCCCGATATGCATGTTGCCGGGAGCCATATAGTAGGTTTCTATGGTGCCCTGTGCCAGAAGTTGACTGATCTGGTCAAAGGCTTCCTGTGTGTATCGGACATCGCGAAAGACGCCGTAGGATTTGTTGCGGATGATGTTGCTTTGCGTCAGGATGATGCTGTTGGGAATATGAAAAATTTTCAATACCCGGCTGAAGATCTGGATAGAGGTTTCAAATTCCTCCGGAATCACGTCGTCTGCACCCAGCGCCAGCAGGTTTTCAATGTCCGAGAGATATTTTGTGCGGACGATGATGTGCAGGCGCGGATTCATCGCCTTGGCGTTGGACACGCAGCTGCGGGTCAAAAAGCGGTCGGATATGGCGATGACCAGCACGCGCGCCGCGGCCACATTGGCCCGGTGCAGTATCTCCGCACTGGAGGCGTCGCCCCAGAGGGTGTTTTTATCCCCCTTGCTTTTCGCGTTTTTGATTTTCTGAAAATTCAAATCAATGACCACATACTGAATGGCCGTGTCCTTTAACACCTTGACCAGGTTTCTGCCGTTGAGTCCCATGCCGCAGATGACGACATGGTTTTTTGCGTCCACGCAATGGCCGGTAGGGTTATCATCGCCCGGGTGAAAGATGTTTTGCCGTGTGAGCGCGTAGTAAACCGCCGAGGCCAGAAGCGGCGTGACGATAAAGGTAATGACTGCCGCACTGATGAAAGTCTGGTAAATGTAGTCCGAAATGATGCCGTTCTTAAATCCTTGAGAGGCGAGGACGAAGGAGAATTCACCGATTTGCGAAAGCAGGACGCCGGATAAGAGCGCGACGCGCAGCGAATACTTCATCGTTTTCACCAAACCGAAAACGATGGCGGCCTTGATGCAGATAATGACCAGGGCGGAAAGCAGAATATAGCCGGTGTTCTCCCGGAGAAAATCCAGATTCAGAATCATCCCGAAGGACACGAAAAAGACAGACAGGAAGACATCCCGAAATGGATTGATGTCGCTGATAATCTGGTGTGTGAAATCCGTGTCGGACAACGCCAGCCCGGCCAGAAACGCCCCGATGGCCAGCGAAAGACCCAGCGATTCGGTGATCCAGGCGATGCCCATGGTAATGACCACGGAGGAGATGACCAGCACATCGCGCATGTTCATGTTGACCAGGCGCTCCAGGATGAGGGGAACCACGTAGCGGGCGGCCACCAGAATGGCCACGATGATGACGATTGATTTGGTCAGTTTCCACAGGATCATCCAGGCATCCGCCCCGCTGTTGCCGGCCAGAAAGGGAATGAGCAGCATCATCGGGACAACCATAATATCCTGAAACAAAATAACGCCGATGGAAATCCGGCCCTGCGGAGAATCCTCATCGCCGCGGTCTTTAAGCAGCTTGAGCACCAGCGCCGAGGAACTGTGTGCCAGAATGAACCCGATGAAGATGGACTGGCCGATGCTCAGTTGCATGACCAGACCGGTCAGTACGCCCACCACAAAGGTGCACAGCACCTGCAGTCCACCGGTCAGGAGAATTTCGGACAGGTGTTTGAGGAATCGCGACAGTTGAATTTCAATGCCGATGGTGAACAAAAGAAAGGCCACGCCGATTTCCGCCATGAAATGAATGCCGGCAGAATCGTCGATGAGCTTCAAGCCGAACGGGCCGATAATGATGCCCGTGATGAGAAACCCGATGATGGAGGGGAGTTTGATTTTGTTAAAGACATAGATGACCGGGATGGAAAAGCCCAGTATGATAATCAATTGATGAAAAAAGTTAAGTCCGTCCATCCGTTTGCCCGCCGGTGTCAATGAGGTGAAGACGGGCGGAGGAACTCCGCCCGTCTTTAAATCGTCCTACGGGTTTCTTTTTACCATTGATGGCGGGAATTTCCAAGAAAACATCTGAGCTTTTCTAGAAACTGAAGCTCATCACCACGCCGCCGTAAAGAAAGGCGCTGTCATTATCGGTTGGCATCAGGGAGCCTTTAAGGCCGCGGCCCTGCATCTCGTACTTCGCATCGTCGACAAGCGGGAAGACGTAGGCGATCGTAGGCGTGATTGAAATTTTATCCGTGATCGATATCGGCAAAGAGGCCGAGACCATGCCGTCGTGGAAGTTGTTATACTTGTCGGCGGTGGCCAGCGCGTTTGCGTCGAATTTCGGATAGGCTCCCTCGTCCTCACTCTTCAGATAGCTGACCTGTGCCGCAAGGTCCAGGCTTACCCGCTCATGGAACTCAAAGGTATGCGAAATGCCCAACGTCGCGTACCACTGATGGTAATGGTCAATGTCTTTGTAGACCTTCAGGGTCGGCGCCAGGAGTGTGTCGAGACCGACGCTGATATAAACTTCCTGCGTGTCGAGCGGATCGGTTCCGCCGGGCGCCAGGGAGGCCAGCGCGTAGTAAATATAGCCGACTTCCGTGTTTACGATGCCGAACTGGCGGGCATACGACAAGGTGACGTCGGTTTCCGTATAATTGCCCGCGTAATTTTCTGATTCCCGGCTGTAGGGTTTGGTGTCGAGGTTGCCCCAGATATTGGCGCTGAACCCTTTGTAGCTGACGGTTGCGGAAGGTTGAAGCACCACGCTGTGCCGGCTCAGTTCCTGACCGCGCCAGATATAGGCGCTGAGCGCCGACAGGGATACGTCACCACTGACCGGGTCCTGAGCCGCTTCTTCGGCTGCCGCGGGCACGGCGGAAAAAATCAGGCAGGCGCACATCATCATCAAAACCATTTTCATCTTTTCTTTCATCGTTTTCTCTCCTCTTCTAAAAAGTTTTTCGCTTTTGGCCATAAGCATTTTGTAGTGCAGTTAAGAACAAAAGACGTGCCGTTTTTGAACTGGGGGCAAAGATGACTTTTAAGATATTGAATATAAAGCTGAATTACAGGGGCTTGCGCCTCTCGTGTAAAAGAAAATCTCAGACAATATTGTACGATTTGGGATTTGGCGCACATAATTGACTAAAGTGGTTAATTTTTATTGACAAACGCATCTTGAGAAATTAATATGCAGAAAAATTAGCAATTTACTGGCGATATGGACATGATGAAACACGCGGAAATTATAATTAGCCCCATTATTATTTGCTTCCTCACTGGAGGCCCGGCCGTGGAATAACCGCATATCGCAAACGGTAAAATTCCAATCCGCTGCCAGGGTCGACCGGCAGCGGATTTTTTTTGAAAGCGAGGAGCTCATGACAAAAAATGCCATTTTAATCTACGACACCACCCTGCGTGACGGCACGCAGGGCGAGCAGGTGACCCTGTCTGCCGAAGAGAAGCTGCGGATCGCGCGCAGGCTCGACGAGATGCATTTTCATTACATCGAAGGGGGCTGGCCCGGTTCCAATCCGAAGGACATGCGGTTTTTCGAGATGGCCAAGGAACAGACGTTTAAAAACTCGAAACTGACCGCGTTTTCGTCCACCCGCAGGCAGCACATCCTTCCGGAGCACTGTCCGAATCTCAAGGCGCTGATCAAGGCCGGCACGCCCGCGGTGGCGATTTTCGGTAAGTCGTGGGATCTGCATGTGACGGATATTCTGAAAATCGAACTTGATGAGAATCTGGCGATGATCCAGGATTCTATTGCCTATCTCAAATCCAAGGGCAAGGAGGTGCTGTTTGATGCGGAACACTTTTTTGACGGCTACAAGCACAATGCGCGGTATGCCACCCGCGTGGTGAAGACAGCGCTTTCGGCGGGTGCGGACCGAATTGTGTTTTGTGACACCAACGGTGGCGCCATGCCGCATGAAATTACCGCGGTTTTGCGCAAGATCGCGTCCGTGATCCCCCTGGCGTTGACAGGCATTCATGTTCACAATGACTGCGGCCTGGCGGTGGCCAATTCCATAGCCGCCGTGCAGGAAGGCGTGGGGATGGTGCAGGGAACCATCAACGGGTATGGCGAACGCTGCGGCAACGCGGATCTGATTTCGCTGGTCGGCAATTTGCAGATTAAAATGAAAAAGCATTGCCTGCCTGCTGAATCCATCCGTCAGCTGGCGAATCTCTCTGTTTATGTCAGCGATGTGGCCAACATTCCGCCTTTGGCGTCCAGGCCCTTTGTCGGACGCAGCGCGTTTGCGCACAAGGGCGGTGTCCATGTCAGTGCGGTGGCTAAAAACGCGCTGGCTTACGAACACATGGAGCCGGAACTGGTGGGCAATTCCCGCCGCGTGCTGGTGTCGGATATGGCGGGACGCAGCAATATCGAATACAAAGCCAGGGAACTCGGCATTGATCTGACAAAAAATGCCGCCCTGGGGCGGAAAATTGTCCATGAAGTGAAGATGATGGAGGACCGCGGCTACCAGTTCGACGCGGCGGACGGGTCCTTGTCCGTTTTGATGAAAAAGGCCATCGGGGAATTTGTGGAGCCCTTCACCCTGGAATGTTTCAGTGTGATTACGTCACGCACCCTGAACAATCCATGCCTGTCGCAGGCCACCATCAAGATCTCAGTCGGCGGCGAGGAGGAATTGACGGCCGCCGAAGGTAACGGCCCGGTTAACGCGCTCGACCATGCCCTGCGCAAGGCGTTGACCAAATTTTATCCGGAAATCGGCAGGATGCATCTGGTTGATTTCAAGGTGCGCACGCTGGAAGGTTCCGAAGGCACGGCTGCGGGCGTTCGGGTGCTTCTGGACTCGACCGACGGCGAGGAGGTTTGGAGCACCACCGGCGTTTCTGAAAATATTATCGAAGCCAGTTGGCAGGCGCTCATCGACAGCATTGAATATAAGCTCAGCAAGGACAAAAAAAGCAAAAAATAAGGCTGCGATTTAACTATTTGCCGCCATTGCCAAATCCGCAAATTGCTGATATAAGCCCGAAAGTGATATAGGAAACAGGAAATAGAGGGCTGGGCGGTGTTATCGATTAACAGCCAGAATCCGCAGTTGCGTTTGATCCGGAAAGCGGTCGACGTACTGAGGGACGGGGGCGTCATTATTTATCCGACAGACACGGTGTACGGTCTGGGTTGCGATCTGTCCAATAAAAAGGGCATTGAACGAATCTATGACATTAAGAAAAGAAGCAAAAAGCAGCCCTTGAGTTTCATCTGTTCCGATCTGAAGCACATCAGCCAGTATGCCCGGGTTACTGATTACGCCTATAAAACGATGAAGCGTCTGCTGCCGGGACCTTATACGTTCATCCTGGAAGCGTCGCGTCTGGTTCCGAAGATTATTTTGCCGAAACGGCCGACGACGGGCATCCGCGTGCCGGCCAATGAGATATGTCTTTCCCTGATCCGGGAATTGGGGCAGCCCATTATCAGCACCAGTGTGCAGACGACGGACGGAGAAGATCTGGGAAATCCCGCGCTGATTAACGAATACTTCGGGAATATTGTGGATCTGATTATTGACGGCGGTGAAATCCTTCCCGAGCCGTCCAGTGTCATTTCTCTTGTGGATGACGAAATTGAGATTTTAAGAATTGGAAAAGGTGACGTGAGCGCCTTTTCATAAATACAAAAGGCTGCGCGTTTTTGAAGGGATTTGCCCGGACACAGAGAGACAGTCCCGAGGCGGTATCGCCCGAAACGAACGCAGCCGAAAAGGATATGATATGGGACACACAATGCTCGTGAACGCCGTGCACAAAGAGCAGATGCGCATGGTCACAGTTGACGACAAGGGCAAACTCGTCGAATTCAATATTCAGATGACGGTGAGGGAGCCGATTACCGGAAACATTTACAAAGGCAAAGTTCTGAAAGTCGAAAGAGGCCTTCAGGCGGCTTTCGTCGATTTCGGCGGCGGCAAGGACGGATTTTTACCTCTGCGGGACGTTGGAGACGATTGTTCTGCCGAACATGAAAACACAGGCGGCCGGGCCGTGCTCAAAGCCGGCCAGGAAATTATCGTGCAGGTGGTCCGTGAGGTGACCGGCAACAAGGGGGCGCTGCTGACCGGATACATTTCTCTTCCTGGCCGCTATCTCGTGCTTTTGCCCAACAAGCTGTGCGGCGGTATCTCGCGCAAGATCGAAAGCGACGAAGACCGCAAAAAAATTAAATCCCTGATGGAGCAGATTAAAGTTCCTGAAGACATGGGATTTATTGTCCGGACCGCCGGCATCAACCGCACCAAGCCGGAAATTCAGCGTGACTATCAATTCCTGATGCGCCTGTGGAAAGAAATCAAGAAGAAAGCCGACAGCGTTGCCGCGCCCTATTTTCTCTACCAGGAAACGGATTTCGGTGTGCGTTCGCTCAGGGATTATCTGACGCCGGACGTTGAGCAGATTCAGGTGGACGATGTCGAGACGTTCCGGAAGATGCGCGCCTACCTCAAGGCCGTCGCGCCCCGTCATTTAAGAATTCTGAAACAGTATAAGGAAAAAGTGCCGATATTCGAACGTTTCGATCTCGAAAGCCAGATCCGCGTCATTTATCAGGAGCGCGTCGAACTGAAGTCGGGCGGATACATTATCATCAATCCCACCGAAGCCATGATTACGATCGACGTCAATTCAGGGCGCGGTTCCAACAAGAAAAATATCGAGGAGACCGCTTTCAAAACGAACACAGAGGCCTGCGACGAAATTGCGCGCCAATTGAGGCTGCGCGATCTGGGCGGCCTGATCGTGATCGATTTTATTGACATGATCGACAAGAAGCACAATGCGGAGGTGGAAAAAGCATTCAAAAAAGCGCTCAGTGTGGACCGGGCGCGGATTCAGCTTTCCCGTATCTCCAAATTCGGCCTGCTGGAATTGTCCCGGCAGAAGAAGCAGTCCACCATTCAGGAAATCAGCTATACGATCTGCCCGCACTGCAAGGGGAGCGGTCTGCGTCCCTCGCTGGAATACGCGTCTCTGGCGGCTTTCCGGAAAATCGAGTCCGAAGCGGTCAAAGGCCTCTACGCCGAGTTGCGAGTCAGCCTGCCGCACGAAATCGCCTTTTATATTCTGAATAACAAACGGCACGAACTGGACAGCCTGGAAACGTCCTTCGGTATTCATCTGCACATTGAAGGACGTCCCGATATGGCCTGGGACAAACTGGAAATTCAACAATCCATCAAAGAGCAGCAGGTGGAAGCCGGTCTGCTTCAGCACGAAATGCCCCTTTTAAGCATGGCGGACGATGTCGAACCGGACATGCCTGAAGACGAAGCGGCGGTTAGTGAGGAGGCCGTTTCTTTACCGGAAGGCGGGGATACAGTGGCTGCCGCTGCGGACGAAGCGCCCAAAAAGAAAAGTCGTCGCCGCCCGCGTCATAGAAGAAAAAAACCACACGAACCGGCCGCCGACGCGCAGGCGCCGGTCGGGGCTGCAGGCGGGGAGGAAAACGGCGACGTTTTGGCGTTGCCGTCCGGAATTGCTCCGCCCGTGCTTCCCGCAGCACCGATGAATATCACGCGCCCCGTGGTTGCGCCCGCGCAGCCGTCGGAACCGGTGAATGTATTTGCGCCTGCGATGGATGATATGAGAACCCGTGAAGAGGAAGACGACTTACCGCTGGATGATGAATAGCCGGGAGAAAAGAATTTGCCAAAGCTGATTTGCGAACGTTTGTATGTCATTTCCATTCCGCTTCCCAACAGCCCGCTCAAGGACTTGAATGCTTACGTCATTAAAGGCGATGATCGTCATTTGATCATCGATACCGGGTTCAACCGCAGTGTCTGCTACGAAGCGATGCAAGCAGGTCTGGCCGCTCTGAAGATTGATTTAAATAAAACCGATTTCATGCTGACCCATATGCACGCGGACCACACCGGCCTGGTTTCACGTCTTGCAACACCATCGAGTAAAATATTTTTCAGTCGGATTGATTCGCGGGTGTTTGACGAAGACAACAGTTGGCAACCCCTGATTGATTTTGCCGAAATCAACGGATTTCCGGCTGATGAATTGCAAAAAGCGCTCGCGAGCCACCCCGGCTTTAAATACAGCCCTGAAAAAAAGCCGGTTTTTACATTGATTGATGATGGCGACGTCATCCAATGCGCAGATTACCATCTGCAATGTGTGGCCACGCCTGGACACACACAGGGGCATATCTGTTTGTACGAAAAAAATAAAAAAATCCTCTTTTCCGGTGACCACGTTCTTTTTGACATTACCCCGCACATCGAATCGTGGGCCTATGCCACGAATTCTCTTTCTGATTATCTGGCGAGTCTGGACAAAATCTATCATCTGCCGGTTGACCTTGTTCTGCCCGGACACCGGAATTTCCTGGGGGATCTTAAAACCAGAATTGACGAATTGAAAGCTCATCACCGCGAACGCGCAAATGAAGTGATCGATGTCCTGGGCGGCAAGGCGCAAAACGCCTATGAAATCGCTGCCGGGATGACCTGGGATATTGATTGTGAGACCTGGGAGGATTTTCCCGTTGCCCAGAAATGGTTTGCCACAGGAGAAGCCATCGCTCATTTGCGCTACCTGGAAGGGGAAGGTAGAATCGTCAGAGACACACAGCAGAAAATTATTACCTTTTCCGCTTTAGAAAAATAAGTATGCAGAGGAAGATCAAAAAGGCCGACCGGCTTTGCACCGGCCGGCCTTTTTGATTAAAAGAAAATCATGCCCAGCGCTTCGGCGATACAGGCGGGTTTTTCCTGACCTTCGATCTCGATGGTGTGGATCTGCGTCATCAAAAGACGGTTGCCGGGTTTCTCCTCAAGCGATTTCAGGACAATCCGGTCGCGTATTTTCGAGCCGGAAATAACGGGATTGATAAAGCGTACTTTATCCAGGCCGTAGTTGATGGACATCTGAGAGCCTTCCATTTTCAGGGGAACCTGGTAGCTGAAAAACGGCAGATGCGAAAGGGTCAGAAACCCGTGGGCGATGGTTTTGCCGAACGGCCCCTTGGCGGCTTTTTCCGCGTCCACATGAATCCACTGATGATCCTTCGTGCTGTC
This sequence comes from Smithellaceae bacterium, assembly GCA_046484315.1. Classification (GTDB taxonomy): domain Bacteria; phylum Desulfobacterota; class Syntrophia; order Syntrophales; family Smithellaceae; genus UBA8904. Next base: position 19,836 of record JAWOJC010000259.1, read on the forward strand.
CGCGAAAAGATTGATTTGATCCTGGGTTACCTGCGTCCAATCGGAAACAAATATTTCCTTTCCAATGGACTTCTCCATGTCTTTCAATACCGATGCAATAGACATATAAATAACTCCCTTCATTTTTATGCAGGCATCTTAGCTTTTTTCCCGGCTTTCGGCAATGCCGGATTATTCGAGTGCCGCGTTTACTTTGGCCTGCGCGGCTTTTGCTTCTTTCACGATTCGTTCAAAGAGCTCGGCGACCGTAGGCTGGTCATGAATCAAGCCCTGCACCTGGCCGACCGGCAGCACGCCTGTTTTCGTGTCTCCATCTTCCGTGGCTTCCTTGATGGACTTGAAGGCGTTGGCCATAAAGGCCAGTTGCCTGGGGTTGCTGTAGCCGGAAGCCAGCACACCCAGGAACAGTTTGAGGTAGGGGACGTTCACCTGTTTGGCGATTTCGCGGGAGTTAAAAAACGCCGCAGGCCAGCTCAACCCCTGTTTGATGGCCTTTTTCGCCGCATCGGTTTTCATCACGCGGCACAGGATGCCGTCGAAGCGCTTGGAAAACAGGGTGTCGTAGACGTCCTTTTCGCGCGCCAGTGTTTTGTAATGTTCGTGCAGAGGACTTTCCCGGGTGGTCATCAGCCTTGTTCCCATGGCGACGCCTTCCGCGCCCAGAGCGAGCGCCGCCGCGATGCCGCGTCCGTCGGCAAAACCGCCTGCCGCGATCACGGGGATCTTCAGATTTTCAGCCAGATGGGGAATCAAAACGAGCGAGGTGACGTCCTCACCATGCGCCGCTGCTTCCTGTCCCGTCGCGATGATCGCGTCTGTGCCGAAATCCTGCGCGCGTTTGGCATGTTTGAGATTGACGACCGTGGCAAAAACTTTGCCCCCGTATTTATGCGCTTCCTTCACAATCCAGTCGCCTTTGCCCAGCGCGAAATTAATCACGGGGACTTTTTCCTGCAGCAGGACTTTTGCGTTTTCCGCCGCGCCCGGAAACATCAGCGACGCGTTGGCGCCGAAGGGTTTGTCGGTCAGCGTGCGGATTTCGCGGATGGCTTCCCGGGTTTGTGCGCTCGACAAGGGCCCGGTCGCCAGGATGCCCAGGCCCCCGGCGTTGGAAACCGCCGCAACCATTTTGGGTGTGCTGATCCAGCTCATGCCGGAGAGCACAATCGGGTAACGAATGCCTGTCATTTCTGTTAATCTTGTCTTCATACTGTCTCCTTATCGGAATGCTTTAATTCTATTTTTCATTGAGGGGGGCGGCAGAAAGGGGGATGTTTGGAAACGGAAAAGCTCTGCCGCCCCCGTTCAAAAAAGGGGCAAAAGGGTTTGTCTTATATCAATTGCCGGACATTTTTGCGGCTCCGGCCAGACAGTTTTTGGCCTCATCAGCCATTCTCTCCAGAAGCTCCGCACAGGTGGGAATATCGTTGATCAGGCCGATGGACTGGCCTACCATTAATGGCGCGTAATCCACGTCGCCGGTTTCCCACGCCTGCTTGACTTTCTGGCCGGATAGAAGAGGAATCAACTCTTCAAATCCGCCGTTTCTCGCTTCAATGGCGAGCACTTCTTCAATGACCTTGGATTTAAGTCCGCGGCCCTGCAGGCCGATGGATTTTCCGTAGATCACCGTATCGAATTCCTGTCTGCGCAGCAGTTCCTGTTTGATGTTGTCATGCACTTCGCATTCACGGGTGGCAATAAAACGGCTGGCCATCATGACCCCTTGGGCGCCGAGCGCGAGGGCCGCCGCCATCGTTGTGCCATCCGCGATGCCGCCGACCGTCACAACGGGAATCTTGACCGACGACACCATGCGGGGTGTGAGCACCATGGACGTGACGTCGTCGTTGAGGGGGTGGCCGCCTTCCTCAATGCCTGCCGCGTAGACGCCGTCAAAGCCTATTTTTTCGGCGTGGAGCGCGTGGCGAACAGCGCCGACTTTATGAAACATTCTGACGCCGGCTTTTTTGAGCAGATCGACGGCTTCCATGCCGGCGACCTTATCTAGAGGTGTGCCGGAAAATTCAATGCCGCTGACCTTTTCCTCCGCGCAGACCCGGACATACATTTTGTGATGCTCCGCCGTGATGCGCACCGACGGCAGAAGCGTGATCGCCGCAAAAAAAGGCTTGTCGGTCAACTTACGCGTTTCGCGAATGGCCGCGCGGAATTCGTCTTCGGTATCATAATTGCCGGCGGTCAGGTTGCCGATGCCGCCCGCGTTGGAAACGGCCGCGCAGAGTTTGGGTTTGCAAAGCCACATCATTGCGCCACAGATAATGGGATATTTTACGCCGAACATTTCCGTAATTGCTGTTTGATACATGATGCCCTCCGTCTGTTGCGATGCTATTTTTTACCCCGGCCCGCTTTCTTTTTAGCCAGGCTTGTTTGAATATTGTGTTCCACCTGCTTCTGGAACAGGCGGCGGAGAATATAGTCCCGGTAAAAGTCACCGATTCCGGTCAGCTCGGCCGTGATCAGCACATTGTCCCGCGTTGATTTTCCCGCCACTATTTTTCGACGGAGATTCATTTCCGCATCGACAATTCTTTTCCCGGACTCGACGATAAAAGACATGTCTTCGAGATTCATGCCCAGCACCATCAGTCTTTTAAGCGCGTCTCGCCCCGCCGCAACATCCTGACGGTTATAAAGGGGTTTGTCGCCTTCCATCATGAAAGGAACCAGGACGCCCAGTTTGCGGGCCTGCTCCAGCTGGCCTTTCGTCAGTCCGGTCGCGGCAAGAAATTCTGTGGTGCCCATGAGGTCGCCCCCGTTGCCGGAGGACGAACCGAAAACAGCCGTTTCAATCATTTCCGCTTCAGCAGGGCTCAGGCCTTCGTCGATGCGGCTCAGGATGTTTTTTATCAGGTATAGCGGGTAATAGCGTTTCGCCTGAAGCTCACCTATGACCTGCAGCCTCGCGACGCAGGATTCGTCGTAAAAGGCCATCTTTTCGTTGGCCTTTTCGGGTTTGGGTAAAAGGCCCTCTCGGACATAATAGCGGATGGTGGAGGCCGCAACCCCGCTTCTTTTGGCAATTTCTCCGATTTTTAATTTCATGGGTCGATCCAAACATTAAAGTTGCGCTTTAATGTTATAGAGAAAGCAGGGGGGCTTTGTCAAGGACAAATTGACAAGGCGGTCTATTTTGGCCGCCGCTGGATGGATTAATGTTATTTGCGAATGAGTCTGGCCAGTTCGAGAGCCCTGCGCATCATCAGGCGCG
>JAWOJC010000280.1:0-3390 GCA_046484315.1 Smithellaceae bacterium
CGCAGGGCAAAGGGATTTATTTCCGAAAAACCACCTTCCTGGATATTTCCTCATCCGATATTCGACAGAGCATCCAATCGGGCCGGTCGGTTCGCTACCTCACCCCCGATGCCGTGATCCGCTACATCGAGGCCAAGCAGCTCTACAGGTAGAACACTGTTTCAAGTTTAAAGTTGCAAGTTTCAAGTTTAAAGTTTCAGGACGTTGTCTTATCCAGCTCCTTTCTCACGGCCAGCCCCACGTTTTCCATGGTGTAGGGTTTGCGTACATAAGCGCCCGCACCCAGGCGCAGGGTTTCGGCAACCCGGTTTGTTTCGGCAAATCCGCTGACGATGATCGCTTTTTGTTTTGGATTAATCTCAATGATCCGCCGGTAGGTTTCCAGCCCGTCGATGCCCGGGTCCATGATCATATCCAAAACCAGCAGGTCGACATTTGTTTTTTTCACAAATTCCACCGCCTCTTCGCCGCTGGCGACAGCCGTGACCAGGTAATTGAGCTTCTCCAGAAACGAAACCGCTAATTGACGCTGTTCGGGAATATCGTCCACGACAAGCAGGCTTTCGCCCCGGCCCATATAGGCCTTTCGTTCAACCGTTTTTGTCGCTTTAGTCAAATCTTCACGTGCCACGGGGAAATAGAGACTGAATGTGGTGCCCTGCTGCGGTTGGCTTTCCACATTGATGAAGCCTTGATGATCTTTCACGGTTCCCCAGACAATGGCCAGGCCCAGGCCTGTTCCGCTGCGGCCCATGACTTTTTTGGTGTAGAAAGGTTCAAAGATCCGACCCAGATCTTCCGCGCAGATGCCCTTGCCGTTATCCCGAACGGTCAGCACCACATAGTCGCCGTCCTTAAATTGATCATAGTCGTTGACCGGGTGGTCAAGGTGACAGTTATGTGTTTCAACCGTGATTTTGCCGTCGTCGTTTAATGCTTCCAGCGCGTTGGTGAGCAAATTCAGAAACGCCTTGCCCAGATGGACCGGCGACCCTTTGATGTTGAGCAGCCGGGGTTCCAGTCTGGTTTGAACATCCGCGCCGGGATATCCGGCGAGCATTTTGGTAAGTTCCGGAGAATTCATGTAATCGGTAATCACACCGTTGAGATTGATGACCGCGCTGACGGTCACGCCTCTTCTGGCCATGGTCAGAAGGTCCTGGATAATGGCTGCCGCCTTCTCCGTGGATTGCATGATGCTGGTCGCGTAGAACCTCAGCGGGCTGTCCGGGGCAATTTCATCGATAAGCAGTTCCGAATGGCCGATGGTGACGCCGATGACATTGTTTAAATCATGCGCCACGCCGCCGGCCAGAAGGCCCAGGGCCTCCATTTTTTCCGCGCGCGCGAGACGTTCTTCCATCTTCCGGCGTTCCGTGATGTCCTGCACATGCGCTATGAAATATAAAGGATGACCCTGCTCGTTTTGAATCAGGGAGGTGGCGATTTTGCAGAAGACCATCTGTCCGCTTTTGTGGATATAACGGTTGTAGAGCTCATTGTGGTGCTGTCCCCCCAGCAGAGCCTTCTGGCTTACGGACATACAGATATCGCGGTCGTCCGGATGGATGAAGTCATTGAGGTTTGCGCCCTCCATCTCTTCGTGGGTGTACCCGGTGATGTGGCACATTTCCCGGTTGACTTTCAGCAATTCTCCTTCCAGCCCGATGAGGCACATGCCGATGTTGGCGTTTTCAAACGACAGCCGGATGCGCTCTTCGGCTTCTCTGAGCGCATCCTCGGCGCGAATCCGCTGGATCGCGCCGCCGATGCTGACGCTGATGCCTTCGAGATGCCGGATGAAATCAAGCGAGAAAAGATCCGGCCTTCGATCATTGAGCTGAAGCAGACCGATGATCGCGTCGCCTCCCTGCACGGGGATCAGAGCGACGGATTCATACCCTTCCCCGTTACAGCGGTTGCGCGTGCGGGCCTGTCGGTCTTCTTCACTGGTGGAGGCCAAAAGCTTCGTTGTGCTGTTGGTCCAGAAGCTGCCGTCCGGTGTGAAGAAAGGAAGCACGGGGTTGGTGCGGCCCAGCAGAACATTGCCGCACATGCATTCGAGGCAGGGATTGCCGGAAGTGTCACGGATGATCCGCCCCTCAGAATCGCGCGTGCAAAGATATTTTTCCGATTGGATGAAATCATCCGGAAAGCCTGTGGATTCGAAGTACGGGAAATCCTCTCCTTCATTGAGCCGGATGCCGCAGGCTTCCACACCTGTATATTCCCGGATGAGCAAAACGATATCCCTGATGAGAGACCGGATGTTCTTTTCGCTGCTGAGCAGCCCCAGAATGCTGTTGATCATGAGCTGCCGGTGTTCGGCCTGTTTGCGCTCTGTAATGTCAATGTTCGTGCCTTCGTAGTAGCGAATTTTGCCTGACGCATCGCGCACGGCGCGAACGCTGTTGTCGACCCAGATGATCGAGCCGTCCTTCCGATAGGCCTGAAATTCGAAGTGGCTAACCTGGCCGTTTTTTTCCAGCAGACCGGTCATGCGGCCACGTTCGTCCGGATGGACGTACAGCTGGCCGGGAATGTCCGTTACAGACGCGATCATCTCCTGCGGGGAACTATAACCGTACAGGCGCGCCTGCGCCTCATTGACACTGAGATAGGCGCCTTCGGGCGTGGACTGGTAGATTCCCTCGACCACATGGTCAAATATATTACGGTATTGCTCCTCTCTGATTTTCAGCTCTGTTTCTGCTTTTTTGCGCTGCCGGATTTGCCGTTTAAGAACCCATACCCAACCGGCCATTAAAAGGCACAAAATAACTGCGGCACCTCCGGCCATACGCTGCACGAAGGCCTGGACTTTTTCTTCCGTGGTAAAAACCATTTTTTTACGGCGCCACTTATCTTCAATACGATCGATCTTGCCGGCTTTTTGTAAGCCCGTTAAGGCCAGGTTGATTTCGGCCAGAAGCGCCTTGTTGCCTTTTTTAACGGCAATGGCACTTTCCTGCACAGCAAACGGTTCACGCTCCAGGGTAAAGCCCCGGAGGTCGAGACGCTGTATGGTATAGGAGCCCACCCACTGGTCGGTGGCGAAAGCCGTCACCGCGCCGCTTTCCAAAAGACGAAAGCCTTCCGGGTGGCTCAAGACGGGCACGAGGGTGATGCTTTTATGGTGCCTCAGGAGATGGTGCGGATAACCGCCGCGGAAAACCGCCACTTTTTTTCCTTCCAGGTCCGCGAGGCTATCAACGCCGACGGTGCCTTCACGCAAAAACAGGGAAAATTCAAAGTGCGTGATGACATCGGAAAAATCGTAGATCTTTTTTCGCGCTTCGGTGATCGACATGCTGATGACGGCGTCGGCGCGATCGTCTTGCACCATCTGCTGGGCCTGATGCCAGTCCATCAACTGCAAGTCGATCCGGC
>JAWOJC010000282.1:0-11358 GCA_046484315.1 Smithellaceae bacterium
CTTTGGGGATCATGACCTGCAAGCCGACACCCGCGTTCACGTCCCAGAGGTTTTTGATTTTCAAGTCCACTTCAAAGGGGGCCGCGTTATAAACGCCGACCACCGTATCCGTGTAATTGCTGAAATGGTAGGTCCCCTGCGCGAAAACACCGACACCGAAAAAACGGTTGAACGGATAAAATATCTTGGCGCCGACCGTGCTGAAAAATTTCCAGTTCTCGGCGAAATCGTTTTTAGACGTAACCGTTAGAATTTGCGGAGAGGCAAACGCGTCGGACAACCTCAAATCCGACACCCCCAGGCGCCCGTAGACCTCCCAGAGGTCCGATGCACCGTAGGCCGCATGCGAATAAATCTGATTCTGCCGGATGACGTGCGTGTAAGCGCTTTCGTACGTGTCTTCGGCATACCCGTAGCCAACCGCCGTGTTGATGCCGCCTTCCTTTTTGGAAAGAGTCTGCGGCGGGCCGAACATACCGCCCGCCTGCGCGATGGAAGCCACTGACAAATAGATGAGTGCCGCTGCTATAGCTGCAATATATTTTTTCGTAAGACTGTCTCCTTCGCTTCCTGACGGCATCTCGCCGCCCCTGCCGGGGCAGAGGGCCGCGTCCGGCTTTTGTTGGTGTATCTCTGATCTGACACTTGAAACGTTTGTGCCGACCTATTCCTTCGTAGCGCCTTCCCCGGCTGCATTCCGGAATAACAGGGACTTTTCTTTGCGCGCCTTCACGCTCTTCATACGATACTGGATGTACCCGTCCCGCATGGCAACATAAGGATCAATGGCCGCGCCTTTGAGAGACTCATAGTCTCCGATCCTCAGTGAGGCTGCGTTGATTTTTTCATAGGACCAGACGCTCAGCCAGGCGTACCATGGCTCGATATAACCGGGAGGATACAGGAAATGATCGCCGACAATCGTCAGAGAATCCCGCGGACTGGAAGGTCCGTAGACCGGCCACATGATAAAAAAACCGTGCCCCACACCATAGACGCCCAGCGTTTGCCCCAGGTCGACATCCTGCTTTTGCAGGTTGATGTCCCCGGACCCGGCCGGATCCAGAAGCCCGCCTGCGCCCCACAGGGTGTTGACGGCGAAACGGCCTGTTTCCGTGGCCGCCCCTTTAAAATCGGCCTGAAGCAGACAGCTCAACAACCGGGCCGGATAGCCCAGATTGCCGAAAAAATTTTTCGCGCTGATCCGGGCAGGCTCAGGAACAACCAGGTTGTACCCTGTGGCAACCGGTTTGAGCACCCAGAAATACATTTTATCGTTAAAGTGATACATCGCCCTGTTGAAGGGTTCTATCGGATCGGCAATGGAAATAATTTCATCTTCGTGGCGATCGGCCTCGTCATCGCCTTCATCATCGACGTATTCCTCCTCAAAGGGATCCACCGCGTGACCGGAAGACGCATGCGGAGCTGAAGGGGAATCGGAAGCTTTTGCAGCAAGAGGAGAGGCAGGCGCTGTGGAAGCATCCACCACTGCGGCTTCCACCTGCGTCGCCGGGTCGGATGCCACCTGCGGGCTGTGCGCGCAACCCGCGGCGAAAATAAGGATCAGAAACGCTAAAAAATAATTCACCCCTCTCAATGCTCTTTCACCTTCTTGCGCAAAACGTCCAGCAGATGCTCGGGGCTGTTGGAAACAAGGATATCATTGAACTGGGTGCGATAGTTCTGGACCAGACTCACATTTTCCACAACGACATCATAGACCCGCCACTTGCCGTCTTTGAGAATCATCCGGTAAAAAATCGGAATCTCCTTCGAGGAAGTCACAATTTTCGAAAGAACCTCCGCCTGCGTGTCGGAATGCATGTTTTCCTTGTAAAACTCGATCTTCTCATCCGAGTAGTCAAGAATCTTGTCGAGGTAAGCCCTCTCCAGAACCTGCTCGAAGAGATCCACAAATTCCCTGCGCTGGGGGGGTGTGAATTTATTCCAGTTACGCGTCAGCGTTCTTCGGGAAAATTCCATTTCGTCAAACATTTCCTTGTAGATGACCCGCAGCTTCTGAGTCTTTGTTTCCTTGGCGGCCGGATTTTTGAGACCGGGATCCCGTAAAACCTCCAGCACCCTTCCGACAGTCTGCTCCGCCGTGGCCATGGGGCCTGCCGCAAAAGCCGGAACGGTCAGCATCAAAAAGAAAAGGACGCTCCATACCATCAATCGTTTTTTCATTGTCAGGGCCTCCTGTTGCCTATTTCGTTTCTTTTTTTACGTCGCCAAAGGCGTATTTACTAATGATCTCTTCAAAATCCACCGCTGCCTGCGTGTCCACGATCGTCCCGCCCGGCGCCAGAGGGTCACCGCCGCCGCCGGGATCAATATTGAGATACTTGTCGCCGATCAGGCCTTCGGTCTTAATAGAGGCAATCGCATCGTCATAGATTTTGATGCCTTTCTTCACACGGATGTCCACCACGGCCCGGAGATTTTCCTGGTCCATGGAAATACGGTGCACACGTCCAACCTGAATGCCCAGGATGTTGACCGGGTTGCCCGTTCGCAAACCCGCCACGGTGGTGAACTTGGCGGTCAATGGATAGGTGTCGTCGCCAAAGAGGTTAACCTTGCCCAGCTTGACGGTCATGTATCCGATGCAGAGCAGACCGACCACAACAAAGATTCCGACTACCGTTTCCATAGTGTACTTTTTCATCGATTCACTCCCCGGCGGCACACTGAAGCCGCCCTATTTCTTTTTGTTGAGCTTTTGCCATAGCAACCACGGCGTTGATGTCGCTTTTTTCCGTCCCCTCGGCGATGCCGGCGATGATGGCCAGATCCAGGGACTCCCCGTTCGTCAGCTTGCAAACGTCAGCCCCCATCGCCAAAACCATCTGCGCCTTGAAATCGCGGACAAAACCATCCAGAATCCCGTTTGCTTCGGCCAGATTCGCAAAAGGAAGCATGGTGATGAATTCGTTGGTGTTGCGGCGCGTGGAAAACCCGCCGATAATGCCAAAATGCTTGTCAATGACCAGCCCCAGGTGCCTCAAGGCCTCCTGAGCCGCATCATGGCCGACTTTCGAAACAACGGCATTGAGTTCCTGGAGGCGGAAAATCAAAACGCAATACTCGCCTGCCGATTGCCGCTTCATCCGAGCATGATTGAGCACCTTGAACTGCCGCTGGGAATACAGACCGGTTAATTCCTTTTGCAGCACCTCCAAGCTATTGATCACTTCATCCATGAACGGATGATCGAAATTTTCCAAATCTTCAGGCGTTCCCTGGAAAACAATTTTTTTATCGTACAGGGCGAGAATCCGGTTGGAGATGAAGTAGACATCCGGTATTTCATGACTCACCAGAATCGCCGTAAAATTGAATTTCCGCTGATACTGCGCGATCATGCTTAAAATCGCGTTTTTCCGGACAGGATCCTGGCCGGTCGTCGGCTCATCGAACAGCACAATCTGCGGATCGGTGATCAGCGCGCGGGCCAGCGCGACTCTTTTCTGCATGCCGCCGGAAAGCTCGGACGGATAACGGTCAGCGGCCTCCGTCAGTTCCGTCTGCTCCATGCGGGCCATGACCCGTCGTTCGATTTCGGCTTTTTTCAGATGCAGGGTCTCACGCAGCGGCAGCGCGATATTGTCATAAACCGTCAGGGAATCAAAAAGCGCGTTGCCCTGAAACATGTAGCTGATTTGCGAAAAAAGCGATGCTTTCTCTGCCTTGCCGATCTCCGCGAGCGGCCGGCCACGAAATAAAATAGCGCCTTCATCCGGCTGCATCAGGCCGATGATGTGTTTGAGCATGACGCTTTTGCCCGAACCGCTCAAACCGATGATCGTGGTCACCTGACCTTCATAAATCTGCAAACTGACGCCGTCCAGCACCGTTTGGCTCCCGAAGCGTTTGGTCACATTTTGAAATTCAATCAGCGGTGTATCCATAGACTCTCTCTAAATTAGCAATGAAGTAACGACATAATCCGAAACCAGAATCAACACACAGGAAAGTACCACTGCCGAGGTGGTGGCCAGACCGACCGACTGCGCGCCGTGGCTATCGCGGCGCATATGCGCGAAATATCCCTGGTAGCAGCACACCGTGGCCACAATGACCGCGAACACGGTCGCCTTGATAAAGCCGTCCACAATATCCCCCAGGGTCACATAAACCTGAATGCTGTGCCAGTAGGCGCCGGAATTCAACCCCAGCAGCACGACGGCGGAAATGTACCCGCCGAAAATACCCACCAGATCAAAAACAGCGGTAAGCAGTGGGAAACTGATGATCGCCGCCGTGATTCGGGGGCTGATCAGATAGCGCATCGGATTGATCTGCATCGTTTGCAGGGCGTCGATCTGCTCACTGATCCGCAGGATGCCGACTTCGGCGGTAATCGCGGATCCCGCCCTCGCGGTGATCATAATGGCGGTAAGCACCGGCCCCAGTTCCATGATCAAAGACAGAGAAACCAGGGACCCAACCGCCCCTTCTGCACCGAACTGCACCAGGGCGTGATGGGATTGCAGGCCCAGCACCATGCCGGTAAACAGGCTCACCAGCATGATGATGCTCAGCGACCTCGCGCCGATGAAATAGACCTGCGCAACGGTTTTTTCAAACTGTTTGCGGCGAAACGTTTGCGCAAGCGCCAGTGACAAGAAAATGGCCGAGGCGCCAAGGTGATTAATCCAGTAAATGACCGTCCGGCCCACCCGGGCAAAAGGCGGGCTCCAGGGCAGACCCCAGACGCCGTTTACGGCATTCTCCGTAGTATTTTCAATCTTTGCGGTGCGTGTCATGAACCGTATCCCTTATGATAGTACCGGCATTTTGGATGATGCGGGATACTAGCATTGGCGTCTTTATTTGACAAGAAATTCCTGCGCCGGAATATACGCAAAAACACCCTTTTGCGCCCGTTTATCCGGACGGGCAACCACCCCTGTATTCCCTATTGACACAGACAGCCTTCATCACTAAATTGCGGATGTAAAACAGTGCTTTGTGGTGAGAATATGTCGCGATATTTCAACGCAGTACAGATGCCGGTCGCCGCAAAAGCGTTTAATGACGCGGAAAAACTGGTTTCGCAGCAGTTTCGTCTGGGCGATGAGCATTTGTGCAAAAACCGCTACGACGTAAAAACACTTGCATTTTTGGAAGCGCATGAAGTAAAAGACGGCGCGTTTGCGCACCTTTGCAAGTACGCTTACGAAAAGCCGGCGGATATCAACGACCATGCCGGGGAGGGTTTTGAGTTTTACCGGGTGTGTCTGCAGGACAACACCATTCTGGACGCGGTGGATCGCGCTAACTCTTTTATAAAATTCAGCCCTTTGATGCTGTATATCGCCGTCCACGAATTGATTCACGTGCTGCGCTTTGTAAACGGGGATGTAGATTTTAACGCCTCCCCGGATGAAAAAGAACAGGAAGAAAAAATCGTTCACAACCTGACGCGAAGCGCCCTGCAGCCTATACGGCACAATGATTTGGAAATCGTTTTGGACTGCTTCAGTAGCGAGTTTTCGATCAGTGATTTATGGAATTAATTTAAGGAGATTTATATGCCTATCTACGAATACAAATGCAACAAGTGCGGGAAACAGTTTGAAGCGTTTCAGGGAATCACGGAACCGGACCTGAAATCCTGTAAATTCTGTAAAGGGAAGGTTCACAAAATGATGTCCCTGTCGTCTTTCAGCCTGAAAGGAACGGGATGGTACGCGACTGACTACGCGGGGAAAAAATCCACAGCGCCCGCCAAAACAGAAAAGACGGAATCAGCCTCAACCGAAAGCGCTTCAACCGCGTCCGACACATCATCCACAACGGCAGACACGACGACAGGCAGCAAAAAAGACTGACCGGCCTGCATGGGCAAACACCTCTTAAGCGGGCTGGCACCACAAGGCAGGCCTTCGCGGTTAAGGAGAAAGACCGGTTCTATCCCTGGAAATATGCCTGCAACTCCCGGCACAACTGCTCGGGAACGACCGGACAGATGATCTCGTCGTGCAGTTTTTCAAAATAGTTCAAATCGCTTGTTCCCAGAGGGTTTAACTCGAAGCGCGGAACGATCTTGCCCTGCACCCAGAAATTTTTCTCCGGCGTCATCGTTGCGTAAAGCGACAGGTTGAAACTCATATAATTCATCACATACAGATAGTGGAAAACGCGTGCGAGACCCTGTAAAAATTCATCGAAATTGGCCTCGGTCAAATCGAAAAACGACGTTTTTTCCTTGAAATAAAAATCAATCTCCCCGGCCATCCCTTTGGGTGAAAAGGCCGCCAGCCAGTGAACCACGCCGGTGGACGCGATAAAGCGCTCCCCGGCTTCCCGCTCCAGCACCAGAATGTTGCGCCAGAGATTTCCGCCGCCTGAGGCCTCTGCGTAATTCTCCGCGCTGATCAGAAGCCTGCGCACAAAATTGGTCGGCTGCCTGCCCACGATGGTCTGCAAATGCGGATGGATCAGGCCGCCGCCGGCAGGCGGCATATAATTCCAGTTGATGGAAGCGTATTGATAGCCCCTTTGCAATTCCGCGATGCGGCGAAAATAGTCGCGGCAAACGGCAAAGCCGTCTCGCATAACGTCTGGAGTCAGCTGATCCAGCGGGATGAAGTGTCGCGACGAGAAAATGGCCACCGTATTGGTGGCATCATAGGGAAACGCGTTGGGAAACAAGTACGCCTCGCCCCTTTTGAATTTCCCATCCGTTATAATGTCCGGCGTAAACCGGGGCGTCAGCTTGTCGAAAAGATCAGGACAAAACGGACAAAGAGATTCCGGCGATTTTTCGAGATAAGCGTCCGTATCGGGCTTTTGCGCGGGACGCACACGGTAAGGCAGTATACGGCTGGCCACGCCGGTGGTCTCGTCGTATCGCTCTTCGATGACAATTTCCTTGAGCTCGAAACCGGCAAAGGGATTGAGGTAACGTCCGGTGGTTATCTCTTTTTTTAAACCGATGTCTTTCATTCCTTCTCCTTCTTCTCCGTTTTCGCCACCGGCAGGTCCGTCAATTCCTTCTTGCCTTTCTTCAGGCACTCCCGCAAAAAGGCATCCAGACTGGCGGACGACAGATCCCCTTTCAACCGTTCTTTGAGGGCGTCGAGCGGAATTTCCACCCGGGCCGCACTGCGGTGGCCACCCCCCTGACCGATCATGCCGCACACCTTTTGCGCGATTTCGCCGCAGTCCTGACGGTATCCGTCGCCGCGGAAAATGATGATCAGCTTATCACCCACGATGGCGGCCACCACGACATAGTAAGTGCCGATCAGCCGCAGATAAAAATCGGCAATCTGGACACAGACATCCGCGCTTTCGACCGTGCCTAAAAAGCCGACGCGGCGGCCGCGGTAATATTTCATGCGCCGGAGCGCCGCTTCAAAATATTTCAGAAAACTGGCGGGCGTCTGATCCAGTTCAATCCGGCGGATAAGCTGCATATTGGCGCGTTTCGTATGGTAGGTATAGGCGGCGATGTCCTCGGAAATCGTATCGCGATCGAAATTGTCCGTATCGGTTTTGATGCCGTAAAGAAGCGCGGTATGCAGATTGCGTGGAATCCGCACGCGTGCGGCCAGTAGATATTCCGTCATCACCGTGGACAGTGAACCGTATTGAGGACGGACATCCGCCAAGTCGGCCTGCCAATCGCCCTGCCGGGGATGATGGTCGAAGACGATGTTCGGCAAAAGAGGCTTCGGTACATCGCCGAAAAAGGACGGCTGAGCGTCCAGGAGCGCGATCAGCCGATAGCTGCCTGCTTCAATCTGGCTTTGCAGGCGGATGTTAAGCCGCATCGCCTGAGCCAGCTCCAGATTCTGTTCGCGCCGGATCGGCTCCGTGGCCGCAAACGCAAACCGCGTCAGACCTTTTTTTTGTTTGAGGATCTCGCGTAGCGCCATGGACGAGGCGATCGCGTCCGGATCGGGACTGCCGTACATCAACAAAAGCAGCGCGTCGTCGGGACGCGCCATCTCCAGGAGTTTCTTCAAATTCTGCCGGGTTTCGTTTTTAATGGAAATGGATTCGAGCATCATCGTTCGTCGCCGCTCCAGTCGTTTAGAAGGATCACGCAATATGAACTTTGCCGGGATGATCGTTCACCACGTCGCCAACCACGGCGGCCTCCCGGAGACCCGCCGCTTGCATCGTTTCCACAAGCGCATACGCTTTGTCCGCCGGCAGACTGAAAAACAGACCGCCCGCCGTTTGCGGATCGAAACACACATCATAGACCCAGTCCGGACAGGACGGTGCGCGGATGACCTGATGAAGCCGGAAATCCCGGTTGCGGTAAAGACCGCCCGGCACGTATCCGGTTTCCACCAGATCCCGGACCCCTTCGAGAACCGGTATCCTCGCGGCGTCGATACGAAGGCCGACCGCGTCGCCTTCGATCATTTCGCAGGCATGGCCGAAAAATCCGAAGCCCGTGATGTCGGTGCAGGAATGAATATCGCCTGCCGCAATCATCAGCTCGGCCGCCTTTTTATTGAGGCTGGTCATGCAGTCAATGGACTTTTGCAGCAGCACCCCGTCCACCGCATCGGCCTTGAGCGCGGTACTGACAATGCCGGTGCCCAGCGGTTTGGTCAAAATAAGCTTGTCGCCGGGTTGCGCCCCCCGGTTAAACAGCACCCTGTCGGGATGAATCAGGCCCGTCACGGCCAGACCGTACTTGATTTCATTGTCTTCCACGCTGTGGCCGCCCACCAGAAGCACGCCCGCTTCTCGCATCTTATCCAGACCGCCGCGCAAAACCTCCCGCAAAACGGACTTCTCCATGGTTTTGATCGGAAAGCAGACAATATTCATGGCGGTCAGCGGCTTGCCGCCCATCGCGTATATATCATTGATCGCGTTGGTCGCGGCGATCTGGCCGAACGTGAAAGGATCATCGACGGTCGGCGTGAAAAAATCCAGGGTTTGCACCAGCGCCGTATCGTCGGAAAGTTTATACACGCCCGCATCTTCCGCATGTTCATATCCGGTCAGCAAATTAGGATCGGATATGAGCGGCAAATCGCGCAGAATGTCGGACAGGTCCCCCGGACCGATCTTACAGGCTCAACCCGCGCTCTGAACTGTTTCCGTCAAACGGATATGCTTTTTTTCTTCCATCTTTCCAAACCCTGAAATGTCGTTGATGTGGTCTGTCTTGAAACACGTTGTGATTTTTTTAGCATAGATGCGCCCATTTTCCAACTTCAATTCGGCAGGAGACCAGGTGCGCACCGCGGACGCAAAACCAGAAATAAAAGGCCTCCGGTCCGGCCGTCGTTTTTTGTTGATTTATTGACGACAATACGATTAATGAGAAATCATTACAAGCACAAGGATGAGGATCATGCCTATTCGCTATTACAGCACCAATCGCCTTTTGAAAAACATGTCGGGCATCAAGCCTTTTACCGGCAAAGTTTCCTTCCGTGAAGCCCTGCTCGCCGGCCAGGCTCCTGACGAAGGCCTGTTTGTGCCGGATTCCCTCCCCCAGCTCACCATGGGCGACATGATCGCGCTCAGAGACCGGCCCTACTGGGAAGCCGCGCTGCTGGTGGCAAAAGCCTTTTTGTCCGATGAATTTCCCGGGGATATTCTGGAAACCGTCATGAAAGACGCCTACAACTATCCCGTGCCACTCGAAGCCGTTTATCCGCGAGCCTTTGTGCTGCGGCTGGATCAGGGCCCGACCGCCTCATTCAAAGACTTTGCCGCGAGAATGATGGCCAGACTGATGAGCCACAGCCGGCCGCAGGGCGAACGTCTCAATATCCTCGTGGCCACCTCCGGCGACACCGGCAGCGCCGTGGGCGAAGCCTTCAAAGGCGTGGCGGGGATCGATGTCACCATTTTGTATCCCGCAGGTGAAGTCAGCCTCATGCAGAAAAAGCAGCTCGACACCATCGGCGGCAACGTACAGTCGTTGTGCGTGAAAGGCAAATTCGACGATTGCCAGAATCTGGTCAAAGAGGCGTTTGCCGACGCCGAGCTTGCCCGGTTCAATTTATCGTCGGCCAATTCCATTAACTTCGGACGCATTCTGCCGCAAATGGTTTATTACATTTACGCATACGCCCAGCTGGCGGGCGCGGGCGAAGAAGTTGTGTTTTCCGTGCCGTCGGGAAATTTCGGCGACGCGCTCGGCTGTGAATACGCAAGACGCATGGGACTGCCCGTGGCCAGACTCATTATGCCGACCAACGAAAATGACGAGTTTCCCGCTTTTCTGGAAACCGGCAGGTATGCCAAGGTTTCGCCTTCGCGCGCCTGCATTTCCAACGCCATGAATGTGGGCCACCCCAGCAACCTGGCGCGCTTTTTCGAACTCTATGGCGGCACCGTGGATCGCGCGGGCACGGTGCACCACTATCCCGACCTCGACGAAATGCGTCGCCGCATTTTTTCCGTGAGCGTAACCGATGAGCAGACCCGCCAGACCATTAAAAGCGTTTACCAGCGCTATCGTGTCATCCTCGAACAGCACGGCGCAGTAGGCTGGGCGGGGCTGGAAGCCTATTTCGCCAAAACCGGCGACGATAAACTGGCCATCTGTCTGGAAACCGCGCATCCGGCCAAGTTCCCGGAAGAGATACAAAGCCTGCTGGGCATCGAGCCGGAATTGCCCGACAGCATGAAAGATCTGGCCGGACGCGAAGGCGAGGCCATCTCCATGACCAATGATTTTGCGGCATTCAAAAAGTATTTGCAGGGAAATCTGAAAGTCAAAGAATAAGCGGCCGATCCGGGGAGACACCGTTGAAGCATCGCGATGCAGGTCAAGGATGTCATGCGCCTGCTCCACGCTGTGCAGTCACCAGACTTTGGGATCCGCCTTGGTGGTCAGGAAACGGTCCGGATCATTTGCTCGTTTACCGCATGTTCAAGAAAATCAAAAATCTTTTTTTGGATTTTTATATTTCCCTTCACGCAGACCTGACGCAGGGTTTCGGCGCCGGTTAACGCGCCAAGGAGCCGGACCAAATCGCGGTCGAGAATCTCTGTTTTTACCACACCGCCGTCGTTATAAATCACCAGAAATGTTTTTTGCGCGCGATAGGTATCCAGAAACGCCTCGAAGGTCAGTTCGCCCACCGTCATGAGCGCATCGAAATCATAGTTTAAAGCAAGGCAAATCGTGCCGGGCGATAAACAAAACACCGTGTTCTCATCAACTCCGCCCGCCGCCGTGGCGCACAGCGGCCCGGCATAGAGAGACCGGTTGAGCGCGCCGTGAAGTGCGATGAGATCCGCCATCACCGGGAAGAGTCTTTTTTTACGATGCCTGTTAAAGAGCTCTCCGACAAAAGAGGATTGCATCCGCGTGATTTCAGCTCTTGACGGATTCAGGGGACACGGGCAGGACGACAG
>JAWOJC010000002.1:0-6186 GCA_046484315.1 Smithellaceae bacterium
GCCCGGATCAGTTTATGCTTCATGCAGGGATTGAATTGCAAAAGTTTTTCTCCCGATCAGTCAGGACTCATAAGGATTCGTCACTGACGATTGTCATGGCATATAGAAAAAAGAACGGCTATTGTCAATCATATTGTAGGGCCTGAAGATTATCCTGCCCGATAAAGGATAATCACGGACCTGTTGAAAAAAAGCGTTCGCCCGATTCGAAAAAGATTTGTCCGCAAGGCGGCAATAGATTATAAACAAATCCTGAGTATGAAATGGGTGAACGAAGGGAGAAAGCAGATGAAAAAGGCAGGTATCGCATTGTTGGCGGCGGTGGTGCTGATGGTTTCTTTTGCGCCCATGGCCACAGCGCAGGAATTCGGCAAAATCCGGCCGTTCGAAAAGCGGGCGGCTCACGTGATCCGGCAAAAAAATGACTTTGTTGCGCGCGTTCTGGCCTCCTACCAAATTCTTCATGAGATCAACGCGCAGGGCGCAGTGATCCGAATTCTCATGGCCGGCCGTTGGCTGGATGTCACGGCCGTCGAAATCGTGCCGATACTCACCGAACCTGCGGACGAAGGTCAGCGTGTCATTGCCCACGAACTATACTTTTTTACGGCCGACGGGATTTTGGATGTGGTTTCGGAATTGATCATCCGCTGAAGTCAGGCCTTGACCTTGCTTCGGACTTCGGCCAGTTTTTCCCGGTCCAGATAGTATTTTCCGCTGGGCGCTTTAAGAACCAGGCCCTCGGAGATGAGGACATTGAGAGCCCGGGGACGCAGGTTCTTCGTGCCGACGCGGAAGAAATTTTTTCGCTCATCCTGCAGGGCGACGGCTTTACCCGCGCTGAAGGCGCGCTCTTCCTCCAATTCAGCGATGATTTTGAAGCATACCCTTTGAATGCCCAGGCCTGACAGGTACAATGCCAGGCCGACGAAGACGACAAAGCCTATGATTAACAAAAGAATCTGTGCGATAACAGGCATAATCTTAATTCCTTTTCACTGCGCTTTTTTTTGGGGGTGCCGCCCCGCTTAAATCAACTTCACGTCGCTTGTCGCTTTGGTCACCACGAAACACCGCTCGATGTTGGATTGCGCATCAGCGGGATTGACGAAGAAACCGGGCCGGTTCGGCTGATAACCGGTGGTCGTGCCGATTAAAAGTTCTCCGTCTTTGAAAACGACGGAAATCTTACGCCCCTGCACGGGCTTTCCCGAATCAAATTCTTTTTTGTCATCATAATCCGGATTGCCGTCGAAATGTTTCACAAAGAAGACGGCTTTCAAATCTTCAATGCGGATTTCAGGCGGCTTGCTGCCGGGCGCCGCGCCTTCCGGTGTGACGTGAAAACTTTCCTTGTTGGGGAAAAAATCGTTGGTGATACCCTTGAGGAGCCGTCCGTCGGCATAGCGAATGACAATCTTGTTTTGAATCATGCGATCCTCCTTGAATTCGGGTTTGCTTTTGGCGCAATGCGCGTTGTTTAGACGGTTTACCCCGATTGTTTCCCCGAGAGGGCTTCTATCTTTACACCAATGACGCAAACTTTGTCCAGTTTGTCCTGGGCATAAGTGAATGCGTCCCGGCCCGCGTATTTTTTCATCAAGACATTGAGCGCCGCGACTTTGTCCTCCCGGTTTTCGATGAAAAAGGCCCGGCCGAACCCGATCACGCTTTGATATGTCATTCCCCAGCCGCAGGCGGTCTCCCCATGCACCAGATTTCCCGGCAGATCCACTTCAAAGCACACGGCTGTGTTCTGCCGAAGGATGTCGATTTTCCGTCCGGTCAAAGCGCAATGAAAATAAAGCACATCCCTTTTGACGGCGAAATTGACCGGTACAATATAAGGGGCGCTGTCTAAGGCAAGCGCTATCCGGCAGACCGGCGCGCTTTGCAAAATCCCGTCGATGATCCGCCGGTTGGTAATTTCTTTGTCGTTGCGGCGCATATGCCTCCTGAGTCCAAGGTGCCTGCCCGAAGAAATCTTGGCATGTTTGGATAAGTTATGGTAAAACCCTCACGCTTGTGCGCGTCGACCTGATAGCGCCTTTTTTATCTGAACTGCCAGAAAAAGTCGACGATTTTATAGAAATAATCAGAAAGAGTTTCCATGGAGAATCAAAAAAACAGGGCCATTGGCGTGTTTGATTCCGGCATCGGCGGTCTCACTGTCGTGCGCGCGCTCATGGAACGGCTGCCGTTTGAAAATATCATCTATTTCGGCGACACGGCGCGCGTACCCTACGGCATCAAATCCGTCGAAACCATTAACCGCTACGCGATGCAGATTGCCGAATTTCTGCTCAACAGGGATGTTAAGCTCCTGATTGTCGCGTGCAACACCATGGCTGCGGTTGCCTGTCAGGCAATCCGGGATCTTTCTTCCGTGCCCGTTCTGGAAGTCATTGGCGCCGGCGCCGCAAACGCCGTGGCCGCCACCCGCACGAAGACCGTGGGTGTCATCGGCACACCCGCGACGATCAATTCCAACGCTTATGCCCGTGCGATTCACCTGCTGGATTCGGACGTCAGGGTATTTTCGCAGGCCTGCCCGTTGTTTGTCCCGCATGTGGAAGAAGGATGGCTCGATCATGCATCCACAAGGCTGGTGGCGCTGGAATATTTAAAGCCGGTCATGGCGGAACACATTGACACGCTGGTACTGGGCTGTACGCATTATCCGCTGCTCAAGGGTCTGCTTTCGGATATTGCCGGTCCGGGCGTCCGGCTGATCGATTCGGCCGAAGCGATGGCGAGGGAGGCTGCTGATCTGATTCATCGTGAAAAAATGGAAAACACCGGCTGGCAGCCGCCGGATTATCTGTTTTGTGTCAGTGATGTTCCGTATCGCTTTCAGACCATCGGCGAACGCTTCCTCGGCCGGACGCTTTCGCGTGTTGAAACAGTCCGACTATAACCCGATTGCGAGTGATGAAAATGAAAATTCTTCTTGCCGGCTACAATATTGATTCCGATCTGATTTGTGAACTGAAAAACCGGTGCGGCTATGGTCAGGATTTAACGCCGGAAACGATATCCGCCGCCTATGCGCGTATCAGCCGCAGCCCCAAGCCCGTGGATGCCCTGCGCCGTGACGCACGCACGGAGGTGGACAAAGCCCGAAAATCCAACCGCAATATTGTTTTTGACATGGGCCACAGCTCGGTGGCTGAACACGCGGTTTTCAACATCGACGTGATCGGGGTTTCCCGTTTGCTGGTGGAAGAAATTGAAAAATTCCGTCTATGCTCCTACACCGAAAAGTCGCAGCGTTATGTGCTGTTCGACAAAGACTTTGTCGTCCCGGAGGAAATCCGTGAAGCGGGTCTGACCGATGTTTTTACTCAAACCGTTGCCATGCAAAATGATTTTTACGCCCGCCTCTATGCGGAGCTGCGTCCGTATGTTTTTGCGCAGCACAAGGTTCTGGCCGCTGATCCCGCCAATCAATCCATGCTGGATGGCTGGGCCAAGGAGGATGCCCGCTACGCCATTGCGCTGGCCACCGAAACGCAGTTGGGGATGACCATCAACGCCCGCAATCTTGAGCTGATGCTGCGCAGGCTTTTTGCGCTCCCGCTGGCGGAAGCGCGGCTTTACGGTGAAAAACTCTACGCGGCGACCCGGGACATTGCGCCGTCACTGATCCGCTACACCGAAGCGACGGATTATGACCGGCTGACGCGCGCCGATCTACGGGCGATCAGTGAAAAACTGCCTGAGCCGAAACCGGCCCCTCCGTCCGCCGTCCGGCTGATTTCCGCCTCGCGTGATGCCGACGCGCAGGCAGCGGCAGCGCTTCTTTTTGCCACATCCGGCCTGGAATACAGCCAATGCCTTAAACAGGCCAAAAAGATGAGCGCCCGGGATCTCAAGGCTTTGTTCAAAGCCGCATATAAACATTTGCAGCCTTACGACGCAGTGCTGCGGGAATTCGAGAATGTCGAACTGACCTTTGAAATGGTCATGAGCGCCAGTTGTTTCGCGCAGCTCAAACGTCACCGCACGGCCACGATCGTGACGCAGGCGTATGATCCCGCCCTCGGCGTCACCGTGCCGCCTGCCGTTCGGGCGATCGGCCGGCAGAAGGAATTTCGGGACATGATAAAAAAAACCAATCACGTCTACGCGCTGATGAGGCGCCAAAGCCCGGACGCCGCCGCTTATGTGCTGACCAACGCGCACCGCAAGCGGGTTTTAATGAAACTCAACGCCCGCGAGCTCTACCATGTAGCGCGGCTGCGGGCGGACGCGCACGCCCAATGGGATATTCGCGCGCTGGCTGAGAAAATGCTCACGCAGGCGCGAAAGGTGATGCCGCTGACTTTAATGATGGCCTGCGGCAAGGACGGTTTTGCAAGACGCCAGGCCGGCGTCTTCCCCTGCCGCTCGTAAACAAACGTTTTCGGTGGTTATGCATTCCGGACATCAACGCACCTTATTACTATGCGCGGCAACGCTTGCCGCTTTTCTAATGCCGTTTATGGGGTCGGCGGTGAATGTTGCCCTGCCGGTGATCAGCACGACGTTTGCGATGTCGGCTCTGTCTGTCAGCTGGGTGGCTTCCGCCTTTCTTCTGGCCGCGGCCATGACGCTTTTACCCGCGGGCCGACTGGCCGATCTGATCGGCCGCAAAAAAATCTTTCTGACCGGCGCGCTTATCTTTACGGCAGGCTCGGTTTTATGCATTTTCGCGCAAACGCAGGCCCTCTTCATTGCGCTTCGCGCGGTCCAGGGTATCGGCGCGGCCATGACGTTCAGCACCGGAACGGCCATGTTGATTTCCGCCTACCCCCCGGAGGTCCGGGGCAGAATCCTGGGCATCAATATCGCAGGCGTTTATATCGGCCTGACCATCGGTCCGTTTACCGGCGGGCTGCTGGCCCAGCATTGGGGATGGGAAAGTATTTTCGTCTTCAGCGCTGTGCTGGGTGCCGCAGTGGCGCTTTGCGCCGGGGGGATCGGCACAGAAGAAGCGCCCCTGGCGCAGGGCGAGCGCTTTGACTGGCCGGGCGCGATGCTTTATGCCTTTGCCTTGCTGGCCTTGATGTACGGCTTTTCGCATCTCCCCTCGATGCCCGCCACGGCCCTGATCGGCGCCGGCATATTGTGCCTGGTTCTCTTTGTCCGCCAGCAAATAAAAAAGCCGTTTCCTCTGATTGACATGCGCCTGTTTCAGGACAATCGCGTGTTTGCCTTTTCCAACCTGGCCGCGCTAATCAATTATTGCGCGACATTTGCCATTACCTTTGTCCTGAGTCTTTATTTGCAGCATGTGAAGGGGCTTTCCCCTTTTCAGGCGGGAACGGTTCTGGTGATCGAACCGCTTTTGCAGGCGCTTTTCTCTCCTCTGGCCGGAAGGCTTTCCGACCGTTATGAGCCCAGAATCATTGCCTCCGGCGGTATGGCATTGACAGTGACAGGTCTTGTGTGCTTGACTTTTATCAGTCCGGAAACAAAGCTTTGGCATATTCTTACCTGTCTGGGCGTGCTGGGTGTCGGGTTTGCATTTTTTTCGTCGCCGAACGTCAACGCGATTATGAGTTCTGTAGAAAACCGCTACTACGGCGTCGCTTCAGCAACGCTTGCCACGATGAGGATGCTGGGGCAAATGCTGAGCATGGGCATCGCGATGATCCTGTTTGCCGTGATCATCGGCGATCAAAATCTGTCGGCGGAAAACGGTCATTTGCTGATTGCCAGCGGCAGACTCATTTTCGGAATTCTGGCCGTCACCTGTGTTTTCGGCATTTTCGCGTCGCTGATGAGAGGGCGTTTGCATAAGAAGCGCCGTTAGGGGTGCGGCCGTTTTCACCCCCCACCGAGGTCATTGTGAAGAAACATGGTATAACTTTCGGAGTCGGCCTTCTTGCAGGTCTTTTCGGCGGGCTGATCGGCCTGGGCGGTGGGCTGATCATGATCCCGATGCTGGTGGGTTTGCTCAAACTGGACCAGTGCCGCGCCCACGGCACGAGTCTGGCCGTGCTGATTTTCACCGGCATCAGCGGTGCGGTGACGTACGGGTACCATGGGGACGTGAATCTGACCACAGCCTTTGCCCTGGCCTTTCCCGCCGTGATTACGGCTGCCGCCGGCGCGCGTTTCGCCGATCAACTGCCCGACTGGAAACTGAAAAGAGCCTTTGGCCTATTTCTGATCTGCTGCTCAGCCCTTTTACTGTTGCGA
>JAWOJC010000095.1:0-7580 GCA_046484315.1 Smithellaceae bacterium
CCACCGCGCCGATGCCCTGATAGGTGGCCTTGTCCTTCGCTTCGAAAAATATTTTGTAGATATCGCGCTGCACGGTGGGAGAGCCGTGGATCGAACCGAACGCGATACCCAGCCTGCCGCCTGTGACAAAATCAGCCGGCAGTTCCGCCTGCGCCAGAACTTCTTTAGCGACCTGGCAGGCATAGTAGGCCACCGGCCCCATGGTTTTGCGGTGCTGGCGGGCAAAATCATACACGATTGGATAATCGACGGTGCCGTAGACGCGGGCATGAATAAAGCGGCTGATCAGTTCGTCCTCCCGGAGTGTTTTAACCCCGGATTTGCCTTTTTGCAGGCTTTCAACAATCTGATCCTTGCCGTGACCGATCGGGGTGATGGCCGAACAGGCGGTGATGACGACTCTGCGTTCCATGATTATGACTCCGCCGCCGGGCCACGCTTGGCGGCCAGCATTTCGATATAGTCAATGATCTGATTCATGGTGCGGATCTCCATCGCCAGCTTTTTTTCATCCTGGGTCAATTCGGAACCCAGAAATTTTTCTATTTCCAAAAGCAGTTCAATGGCGTCGATGCTGTCAAACCCGTATGCATCCCGCAGGTTGACATCCAATTCGGGATTTTCAACTTCAAACTCCCTCAAAAAAATATCACGGACTTCTTTTTCAATATCCTGACGTGTCATGGATGTTATTCAACTCCTTCAGATTTCGATCATTTTCAGCAAAAACGGAGACGTTTTTACAACGCTTCGCATCTTTCATGTCGGGGGATGCCGCTGCCAAGCGAAAGTGCCGGGAAAACTAGCATAAAACCACCCGCCCGTCCAGTCCTAGAGTTGCAAACCCAATGCGCGGATAAAACGCGCATCGCCCATGATTTGCCGGACCGCGCCAAACGCGCCCAGCATGCTGCCGAGAACGCCCGGCGCCATCGCGTTTTGTCCGGCCAGACAAAGCCCCTCTACGGGCAGACGATTGAGGGAGGCCAACTTGAGCAGCTGTCGCGCCGAACGCAACACGCCGTAGCAGGCCCCTTCCGGGCAATTCATATAATCGCGCAGCGTAAGCGGCGTGAACACGTCCAGAACCCGCGGATTGGAAAGCGGGCCGAAGACGCCTTCGGCCTTTTTTAAAAGCTCGCCTGCCACCCGCATTTTCCGTTCTTCATAATCCGCGCCGCGCCGTCCGGTTTTCGTGTCCTCCCAGGCGCGCCAGTCGCCGTAGAGCGAACGGGTAATGACGGACAGCAGGTTGGTCCGGGCCTTTGAACCGGGCAGTATCTGATAAAATATGCCGTCTTCGATAGACCCTTTTTCATCGCAGTGCAACCGGTAAATATTGTGGCCCAGGGCCTGATGTGCGAAAGCGTCGACGGACGCCTGAACGGCCAGAACACCGTCCGTCTCCGCGAGTGTGACAATGCGGTCTTTAATCGACGGACGAAGCGCGCCGTCGTCCAGCATCGCCAAAACCGCCTTGGGATGCACCGCCGCGATCACTGCGTCCGCGGCAAGGTCGCGGCCGGAGGCCAGACGCACGCCGCTTGCGGCGCCGTCTTTGAGTAAAATCTTTTCAACCGGATCATGGAGGATCATCGTGCCCGAAAGCCCGGAAAAACGGGCCGCGAAATGATCGGCCATCCGGGCGCCTCCGTCTTTCAATCGCCAGGCGGACATCAGATATCCGCCCACCACCATATGGTGAAAAATCAGGGGACAATCGGACAGCTGGACGCCGATCAGCTGGCAGGGCACGGCCAGAATCGCGCGCAGACGCGGAGAGGCGTTTTGCGCGTCGAGCCACTCGCCCATCGGCAGAAAATCATCCATGTTCAAAAACGGATCGCCGCCGTTGACCATGAAGGAGGGAGCCTTCATTTGCGTCGCAATCCGCTCCAGATTCTTCATGAAGATGTCAACGACCGCGGCATCCTGCGGACACGCCTGTTTCAGGTTTCTTTCGTAGGCGGCAAAACCGACCGGCAGATCGAAAGTAAAATCGTCAAAAATATACCGGTCCGTCACCGCCTCGTTCTCCATGCGAAAAAAAAGATCTTCCACGGAAATACCCAGATGGCCGAACATTTTGCCCAGCGGTTCGTCCGGGCCCAGCGCGCCGACATAGTGCACGCCGACAGGACAGTCTATCCCCCCGCGCGTATAGGACCGCATCAGACCGCCCGGTTCACGGTTTTTTTCCACCACGGTAACGCGGTAACCCAGATGCGACAGCAAAATGCCCGCGGACAAACCGCCGACACCCGCGCCGATGATCACAATATTTTTTCCTTCAATCGGTTTTTTCATGGGTTTTTTTCCTGTGCAGCGCCTGCGCCGGAAACGGCCTCCGGTCCGGCCGGTTCGGTTTCAATCAAGGTCATGATCAGCGTGTAGCCGACCAGCCCTTTGGCCGCAAGCTCGATGCGCCCGAAGGGGGTTGCCGCTTCCGCTTCCAGACGAACACTGCGCGAAAGTGCGCGTGAAGCGTTGTACCGCGAGATGCGCCACAGACCTTCGGCGTCGGCCGCCACATCAATAAAACCACCCGCGTCCTGACGCCAGCGGCACATCGGTCGACCTTCCGGTGAAAAACCCTTCTTTTCTATCAGTCCTGAAGGCGCAAGAAAGATCAATTCAATATCATCCATCATGTTGCGGGCAAACGCCGGCGATTCAAACGGCGGAAGCGCGCGGTGGATCTGTATCCCGGCTGGCGTCGAATCCGCTTCAAACAACACCAGTCCTTCGGCGGTCATGATGGCGCACGACAGATGACGGGTTTCAGGATCGACCAGCGTCACCCCGATTACAGCGCCTTTCGTCTTCCCGGCCGCGCGCGCTTCAATGGCATGGATAAAACGGGTCTTTTCAGAGGGAAAGGGAAACGGACATACAAAGTTCTTCTCCGCGGAGGCGGACACAGCCGGCCGTATTTCCGGTAGCGACGCGCAGGAGACCAGCAAGACGAAGGCAAGACCCGCCGGGAAAACAGCCGCTTTCATCGGACATCCCGAAACACACCATCCGGAAGCGCCTCATTGATCCGGACATTTTGAAATTCGATGAGGGTTTCGGCGGTGTCACTCTCAACCATCCGAACCGTCCTGACGGACGCGTCCTGACGGGAAACGACGATTTCGATCCGCCGCATCATCCCGGCCATCGCCTCGCCCGCAGGCACCAGCGTGATCACCGTGGCGGCTTTCTCCTCTTTAAGCGACGCGGCAAACGACGGGTTGCCGTCGAATTTGCCGCTCATCCAGCCTGCAACTTCATCGAGCACAATACGCATGGCCTGCACGCCGCCGCTTTTGTCCTCCACCATCTTCCCGCCTGCGGCCATAAACCGCTTCGTTTCGCCCTGATCGGAAATGACCACACTCTTTAAGGGACGAACGTATTCCCAGCGGATGGAATTCGGGGCGGCAAAATAAAAGCGCCCTTCAGATATCAGCGGCTTCGACAGAATTTTCATGGATTTTTTCTGTGTAAAATCCGACTGCATGGTTTTGATCCGCGCGGCCTCCGCGCGCAGACGCGTGAAATCATCCGCCCGCGCGACTGATAACCCGAACACCTGCGCCAACATCAAGACCAGACATAGCAAAATCCACGGCCGTTTCGTTTTCATGGAACCCCCTTTTCCGGTGATCAGCACACGCCGCCGTTTATGGCAATCACCTGGCCGGTGATGTAGGACGCATCGTCGGAACACAAAAAGCGGATCACGCTTGCCACTTCCCGCGGCTTCCCGGCGCGTGCCATCGGGATCATTTTTTTCATTTCTTCCATGGGGATGGCGCTGGTCATGTCCGTTTCAATCACGCCGGGCGCGACCACATTGACACGGATGCCGAAACGCGCCACCTCCGCCGAAAGCGATCTGGACGCGGCATTGAGGCCGGCCTTGGCCGCGGAATAGTTCGCCTGCCCGCGATTCGGCATTAAAGACGAAATTGACGAGACGGAAACGATGGATCCACGCTTGCGACGGATCATCTCGCGCAGCACGGGCTTGGTCACATTGTAAAAACCATTGAGCGTGGTGTTGATCACAGAGGTCCACTCCTCTTCGCCCATCATCATAAACAGGCCGTCGGCGGTGATGCCGGCGTTATTGACCAGCACGTCGATCCTGTTGTGCTGCGCCATGATCAGCGCCAGCGTCTCTTTGACCGCTTCGGCATCGTTCACGTCGAATTTCCGTATTTCTCCCTGCGATCCCGCGGCCTGAACCTGGGCCAGCGTTTCGGCCGCCGCCGCTTCATTGGCATTGTAATTAATGACCACATAGTAACCGGCCGACGCCAGTTCGACAGCCGTCGCCCGTCCGATCCCGCGGCTCGCACCTGTGACCAGCGCTAGTTTCTTTTCTTCCATGACCTTACATCACTCCTTGTTCATTATTTTTGTTATGTCTTCATCGCTGAAGCGCACAGCCTGCAGAACCGCCGAAGCCAGCACCCGATCGCCCGATCTGACTTCACCTGCCACAACAGCATAATCATCGAACGCGTAAAGGCTTTTCACCGCCACGGTCAGCGCCGTGCCGACAGAAATCCTGTCCTCCTGAAAATCGGCGGATTTAATGCCGACCAGCCAGCCCTTCACACCGTCTTTCCCCTCCAGCCTTCTTTTATGGCCTTCCACCAGCGCGGCCGTCTGGGCTATCGCTTCAATCAGCACCAGCGACGAGACCGATTCCCCGTCACTCAGAGGCCATTCGGCGCGAACCACCATGCCTGCGACACCGGATTCATCCTGTAGATCAATCACTTCCGTGATGATTCTGATCGGTTTACGGTGTGGAATAAACGATTCGATGTCGACCATGGCACCCTTCCTGTTTTTTGGGGACAAAGTAATGAGAAAACACGGCAGAAGTCAATAAAAAACATTTTCGCGCGGGCGGGCGCTCTTATCATGACCCCGAAGACCCGGGCATTTTGAAAACCGCATTGATTTTTTTCATCATTTCAGATAGGAATTTTGCCGTAAAAATATTCATCGCGAAACGGTACGCAAATGACCGCGGAAGAAAAAGATCCCTTCGTCAGCGCCTGCAGAAAAATTCTGGCGCCGACCAAAACACTGTGCCAGAAAGAATTCATCTACTCGGGCGCAACCTACGGCGAAATTTACGCGCTGGCGGCCGGAATAAAAAAAACCCTGGGCCGCCGCAGCGCGGACAAGTCCGTCTGCCTGTGCACTGAAAACAAGGCCGTCGTCGCGGCCGCGATACTCGCGTCGCTTGCCGGCGCCTGCCGGTTGATTCTGCCCCACTCCTTTTCCCCGCAAGCGCTCGTCGAAATGCATGACGCGGTCGGTTTCGACACCGCCATTGCGGATCATCCCGAAGACATGCCGGGTGTGGAAATCATCACGCCGATCACGGGGGACCTAAACGATCTGAATCCGGATATGCTGCGAAACCCGGATGACCCGTTTTTACGGCTTTTTACCGGCGGTTCGACCGGCAAACCCCGTGTCTGGTCGAAGACACCGCGCAACCTGCTTTCCGAAGCCTTTTACCTGCGCGATAAATTCGAAATTTCCGCCAGAGACATCGTCATCGCAACCGTGCCGCCCTACCACATCTACGGCCTTTTGTTTTCCATCCTTCTGCCTATCGTCGCCCAGGCCCGCGTCCTGCCCGAAATCTACAGCTTTCCGCAGGAAATCATCTCGACCATCAACCGGCACAAGGCCACTGTCCTGGTGAGCGTGCCGATCCACTACCGTTCGCTGAAAGTCGAAGACCTTACCGCGCCGTCATTGAAAATCGCCTTTTCCTCGTCGGGCGCTTTGAACCGGTCCGATGCGACACATTTCCTGAAGAAAACCGGTCTGGGTATCACCGAGATTTACGGTTCAACGGAAACCGGCGGCATCGCGTCGCGCAGCATCAGTGAAAACACCGAAAGCTGGAAACCGGCCGATGTCGTTTCCTGGCGGCTCTCCGGGAAAAGACTCGCCGTGCGTTCGAACTTCGTATCGGCGGAAATGGAACAAGACGCGGAAGGTTTTTGCGTGACCGGCGACGAAGTCCAACCGGATAAAAACGACCGGTTTCTTCTGCTGGGACGTGCCGACGGCATTGTTAAAGTGGCCGGAAAACGTGTCGATCTGCTCGACGTGCAAAACAAAATTCAAACCCTGCCCACCGTGCGCGACGTGGTCGTAATCGCGCTTCCCGCCGAAAAGGGCCGTGAAAGCGTCATTGCCGCCCTGGTGGCCTGCGATCTGACCGAAACGCAGCTCAGAAAAATGATGATCGAAAAACTCGAACCCTATGCCATGCCCCGCCGCCTCAAAATCGTGTCCGGCATCACCCGGACCGCCGCCGGCAAAACCGATTTCCGCCGTGTGGAAAAGTTTTTCCTGAAGGAAAAATAGCGTGAGCGTAGCAGGCAGGCCATGGGCACAACGCACGAAAAAGATTTTTCATTCAAGCTGAATTCCTTGATTCTGCCCCCCCACTTTTGCCCTTGACTTGCCTGCACCATCTTTCTATACTCCATGCCGACATGAGGTTCTTGCGGTATTAAGCGTTAGAAGTGAAAGTCGCCATCCCACAAACCCGGCAACCATTATTTTTCATAATTGCATAAAAGGAGCACACCATGACGGCCGAGGAAATTATTCGACTTCTGGATATGGAACCCCTTCATGAGGAAGGCGGGTTTTTCAAGTCGTCCTACCGTTCGTCGGATGTTCTGCCGACCACGGCGCTGCCGGGACGCTACAACGGCCCGCGACATCTGGGTTCGGCCATCTACTATCTGCTGACGCCGGACACCTGTTCTCGGATGCACCGATTGCCGACCGACGAACTTTTTCACTTTTATCTGGGTGATCCGGTCAATCTGCTGCTGCTCTATCCCGACGGCACTTCGGACGTCCTCACGATGGGACAGGATATTTTCAACGGCCAATCCCTCCAGACGCTGGTTCCACGCGGCTGCTGGCAGGGCTCATTTCTGATTCCCGGCGGATCGTTCGCCCTGATGGGCACAACCCTGTGTCCCGGCTTCGATTACGACGACTATGAAGCAGGCGGGCGCAAGGCACTGGCCAGTCTGTATCCCGATCGTAAAGCGTTCATCGAAAAACTCACCGAAGAGAACTGATGGATGATTGCCCATGACTCAGAAAGACACAAAAGCCGGGATTAAAAACTGGCCGTGCGATGACCGGCCCAGGGAAAAACTGCTCAAACAGGGCGCCGACACCCTGAGCAATTCAGAGCTTCTGGCAATCCTTTTGCGCACCGGCGTGAAAGGCGCAAGCGCCATTGACCTGGCCCGCAGGATGATGGACACCTTCGGCACTTTCCGCAATCAATCTCGTCAAGGGCGCAGCAGGTCAAGCAGTGCAGAACATGAACATCATGTTCGGGCTTGACGAGCGCGAGGGGCTGGACATTGTCCCCGAAATCATCCATGCGGCCCTGCATGATGAGCTTCGTGCGCGGGCAGACCACCCAGGACATCACGGTCATCGGCAAGACGAAGTCCACCGGTACCACGGTCACGTTCAAGCCGGATCCCGAGATCTTCACGGTCCTGGAGTTCCACTAC
>JAWOJC010000114.1:0-8641 GCA_046484315.1 Smithellaceae bacterium
CCGCAAATTGGTAAACCACGAGCTTTTCCCGGCTTTGGCAATGCCCGTCCGGACGCTTTCCACCAAATAGATTTCTCGCATATGTTTAGTTCTCCTCAAATGAATTCTTTCTTAAACCTTTAGCCTTCGACCTTTAACTCACCACCAGCGCTTCTTCCGGACAGGTCAGAACCGAATCTTCCTCGGATTTAATCAGCCCCGCCAGCATAGAGACATGGGGGAGAATATTGTTGGCGTAATATTTTGCCGATGCGATCTTGCCCTGATAGAAAGTATAATCCCCTTCGCCGGGCTTCAAAGCGGAAACTTTTTTGGCAGCAATCAGGGCCTGATCCATCAGGCACATCGCCACGTAAATTTCGGCGAAAACAAACAGGGCTTTTAGGGCATAAAGCGGAATAAGCTGACGCTTTCGGTCCATATTGGTGTACCACGAAGCGTAAATCGCTTTGACTTCGTCCGCTGCTGCAAACGCTTGCGCCAGACTTTTCATTTCCTTTTCAAATCCGGCTGCTTTCATGTTGGCGTCGATAAAGTCTTTGATGTCTTTCATCCAGGCGGCAAAAGCGGCGCCCTCTTTCATGCGCATTTTTCTGCCGATCAAATCGTTGGCATGGATAAAGGAGGTGCCTTCCCAGATGGTCAGTATCTTGGAATCCCTCAGATACTGCTCCACCGGGTACTCCTGCGTGTAGCCCACACCGCCCAGAACCTGAATGGCTTGCGTAATGACGCCCAAAGAGGCTTCCGAGCCGTAGCACTTGACCAGAGGGGTCAGGATCTCGGCAAAAGAGCCGCATTTTTTCGCCTTCTCTCGATCAGCGGAGTTGTTTTCAATGTCCAGGTAGTAGAATCCCCTGAAGATCATGGCGCGGATTCCTTCCACATGGGCTTTCATGTCCAGCAGCATCCGGCGGATATCCTCATGCTTGATGATCGGCACACGTTCGGCGCCTTTGATGCCGAAAGGCCGGCCCTGAATGCGCTCTGTGGCAAACTGCGAGGCAAAGGAGTAGGCCGCCGCTCCCTGGGTATTGGCGTTATGGCCCGTGCCGATACGCGATTCGTTCATCATGTGGAACATCATGGACAGGCCCTGGGAATAGCCTTTCGCGTCGGGGACCGGTCCCAGGAGGATGCCCCGGCAGTTTTCTTCGTCGCCGAAGTTCAAAAGCGCGGTGGCCTGTGCATGCAGGCCCATTTTATGTTCCACGCCGACGGTGATGACGTCGTTGAAGTCCCCCACCGAGCCGTCTTCATTCACCCAATATTTGGGAACAATGTACAGTGCGATGCCTGGGGAACCCGCGGCTGCGCCTTCGGGGCGTGCCAGCACCAGATGGATGGTGTTTTCGCAAGTGCCCTGGTCACCGGCGGTGATAAACATCTTGGTGCCTTTGATTTTCCAGATACGGGGGTCATCCGTCGGATAGGAACGGGTCATGATGTCGCCTGTGTCGGAGCCGAAGTTGGGTTCGGTCAGGCACATGGTGCCCTGCCAGGAGCCGTCCAGCATTTTAGGGATGAACCTGTCCTGGTCTTCCGGTGTGCCGAAGCGCAAAATTAAATTGGCCGCCCCCGAGGTCAGTTTGACGCAGGAAGTCAGCGCCGGGCAGGCCGCCGTGTTGATCTCGGCATTGGCCTTGTACAGCATCAGAGGCATGCCGGTTTCCAATTTGATGCATTCGCTCGACGAGCCCCAGCCGTTTTGCTGCAAAAATTGATAGGCTTCCTTGAAGCCCGGCACAGGCGTCACGACGCCGTTTTCAAACTTCACCCCGATTTTGTCACCCGGCGCGTTAATCGGATGAACCACTTCTTTGGAAACTTTGTAACCTTCGTTGAGCAGCATGTCCACGTCATCGAGCGTGAAGTTGCCTGAAAACCGCTCGCAGGACAGCACCTCCTCTGTCGGCAGCCACTCCTTCAAAATAAACTTCAAATCCCGAACATCGTACTTGAATTCCATCATGATCCTCCAACTATATTTATTTCAATTCTAATCTTAAAGATGCCCCGACGCGGGTTGCGACTACTCGTACATAGCCGTCAGAATGTCCAGAATTTTAGACTGGCCGGGCGATGTCGGGTCTGTGGCCATGTTGACTGCGTCACGCGAGGTGTAAAAAGCGATTTCCTTAAGGTCGTCCTTTTTCAGGCCGTGGTTCTTCAGTTTGAGGTCGATGTTCAATTCGCCGTAGAGCCAGCGCAAGGCGGATTCCAGATCGTCGGAACGGTTGATGAGGTAAGCCATGTCCATAAACGTACCCTTGCAGGTTTCTTTATTGGCCATGACAAAACCCAGCAAGCCGAAGATGGCCGCGCGGCCGTGCGGCAGATGATAGTGTGCGCCGATGGCGTGGGTGAGCGCGTGTCCGAGCCCCAGTCCCTTAAGAAAAGCGAGGCCGCCGCAAATTGCCGCCATGCACATGTCTGTGCGCGCACGCATGTTGTCCGGTTCTTTATAGGCGGTAATCAGGCTCTGGCCGACAAGCTTCACGCCGTTTAGCGCCATGGTTTGGAAGTAGGGATGATAGGGTGTGGCGAGCGACACCATGCCTTCAATGCAGTGCGAAAGAGCGTCAATGCCGGATTCAATGGTCAGATTGGGCGGCATGGACTTCGTGAAGAGGGGATCGATGACGGCAAGCTTCGGAATGAATTGATAGCTCAGCAGAATAAACTTCAAGTCTCGGGCCTTGTCGGTCAGCACCGCGCAGGGATTCACTTCGCTGCCTGTCCCGGATGTGGTCGGTACGCAAATGATCGGCGGAAAGATCGGCTTGATTTTCCCCGCGCCGCCGACAAGGCCTTCATATTCGCGCAGATCGCCCGGATGCGTGACGCGCAGACCCAGTGTTTTGGCGGTGTCGAGCGAACTGCCGCCCCCTAAGCCCAGGATGCCGTCGCAGCCTGCCTGCTGATAAAGCGTTCCGGCCCTTTCGATGAGTTCTATGGGTGGATCAGGCTCTACATCGGCAAAGATTACCGTTTCAATGCCGCTCTTTTTCAGAATGCCTTGAATTTCTGTAGCCCTGCCGCTTTTGAACATGAAAGGATCCGTCACCAGAAACACTTTTGTGACGTTGAGCGCTTTGATTTTCCTGCCCATGTTTTTGGCGACGCCTTCGCCCATCAGCACATCGGGCATCGGCGGAATGCGGATTTCCAGAACTTTCTCTTTTTCCTGATACGCATCAAGCCCCGTCCACAAATTTTCAATTTCTTTTGCGCTGACATCAAAAACGGAGCTTGTCGGCTCAATCAGTTCTTCACGGAAAAAGGCGGGGATTTTTTTGTCGATCTTGCTGAACTGCGCTTTTTCATTAAACGCCAGTTGATCCCGCAATGTCTGCTTGGCGATATTGAACACATCCTCTTCGGTCATGGTGAGGCCGAAGCGCGCGTTCATGAGATGGGCAAAAAACGGATACACCGGCTCGCCGCCCGGCACGGCGTTGAGGCAGTAGCCGAACGCGTCGCAGGCGGTCGCTTTGATCTGGGTTTTAAGCGACGTTTCGATTTGATCGTTTTTATCTTTGGGCAAGCGGTAGGTGAGCCCTGCCGTGTGATCCGCCCCCATGGGTGACGAAAAATACGTGACCCCTGTACCCTTGACGGCTCTGGGGTCATGCGCGGGCAGGGCCTGACCCTTAAAAGCCGGAACGCGATCGACATTGAGGAACCGGGCGGTCGTCACGACACCATTGGCCAGCGCGAATCCCAATGGCGTTTCCTCTTCAATTTCCCGCAGAAGACCCTCCGCACCTTGCGCGTCTCCCCATTTCATCTTGCCTGCTTCGGCGGCCACGCCCAGCGCGCTGCCGGTTTCAATAGCATCCAGACCTAAATCGTCGCATCTGTATTTCAGCCGGGCAATGGCGTCATTATCGGTAATGCCCAGATTGGTGCCCAGAAGCGCGATCGTTTCGTATTCATAAGCGGAACAGATTTTCTTGCCCTCTTTGTCCGGATAAATAATCGAGCATTGCACCAGACAACCGGGCATGCAGCCGTGCATTTTACCGCCCCGCTCAAAAAGAATTTTCTGGATGTTATTGCCGCTGACTGCTGTAAAATTATCAGGACGTCCGGATCGGTAGTTCATAGCCGGCAGCGACCCGTGCCCGGCGGAATTGTTGATGGCAAAGGGTGTTCCGAATCTTGAATACAAACTGATGCTGACGTCATGCTTCAGGACCTCCGCCCATTCCCGAACGGTTTTGCGAAACGCGTCCGGATCGGCAATGGGTACCTGATCCGTACCGGTGGGATCGAGCACAATGGCCTTGAGTCCCTTCGAACCCATCACCGCGCCTAATCCGCCGCGAGCGGCGTTGCGTGACGGATCGCCCAGCATGTCGGTGAGCGATACGGACGCGCCCTTGTACTGGCGCTCGCCGGCAAGCCCCGTGGAGATGATCGCGATCTTGTCGGAGTATCTTTGATGAAGGGCGGCGGCAAGCTCGTAATTTTTCATCCCGCGATATTCATCTGCAATGATCAGTTCGGCTTTATCCTTGCCGATGACCAGACAATATAGATGCGTGTCTTTCGGGGCCTGTTCAAAAATAATCGCCCTCAGGCCAAGGCGATCGAGATACTGGCCCGCGGGCCCGCCCGAGTTGGCTTCCTTGATGCCCTGCGTCAGCGGGCTTTTTGCGCCCACAGAGATCCGTCCCAGTTGCGGCGCGCGGGTGCCCGCCAAAGGGCCGCAGGCAATAATCAATTTGTTTTCCGCACCGAGCGGGTCACAAAGCGGCGGGACTTCCTGATTCATGATTTTGGCGAGAAGGGCGCTGCCCCCCAGATATTGCCATTCACCGGGAAGATTTTCAAAAGAAACGTTTTGATTGTTCATGCATACGCGCAGGATTTTCATTGAAGCCCCCTTGTATTGAACGAGTGTCTCTTCTGTGACGCGGAGTATAATGAACAAACAATGGGCAAGTCAATGAAATAATAGGAACAAGGTTAAAGTTGAAAGAGTGAAGGTTGAAAGAAGAAAGCAGGGCGGGCAGGTTTTGACTGCCTCGCCCTGTGGGTTGGTCATTCGTACATCTTTGTGAGCAATTCCAGAATCTTCGTTTGGCTGGGCGATGAGGGATCCGAGGCCAGATTGACGGCTTCCCGTGAGGCGTGGAAGGCGACTTGTTTTAAATCGTTTTTGGTCAGTCCGTAATCTTTCAGACTGAGGTTGATGTCCAGTTCGCGGTAAAGCCAGCGGAGCGCTTCTTCGAGGTCTTGCGAACGATTGATCATGTATGCGATATCCCGAAACTGTTCTTGGCAAAGATCCTTATTGGCGATGACAAACGCGAGCAGTCCGTAAATGACCGTCCGTCCGTGCGGTATTTTGTGCTGTGTCCCCAGCGCGTGCGATATGGAATGGCCCAGACCCAGGCCCTTGAGCAATGCGAGTCCCCCGCACATGGAGGCCATACACATATCCATGCGGGCCTCGATGTCCTGCGGATTTTTGACCGCCTTGAGCAGGCTGCGCCCGATGAGCTTAATACCGAAAAAGGCCTTGGACTCATAATAGGGGTGATACTTATCGGCCAGGCAGCACATGCCCTCAATGCAATGCGCCAGAGCATCGATGCCGGATTCAATGGTGAGCGATGCCGGCATGGACAGGGTAAAGACAGGATCGACCACGGTGAGTTTGGGAATCAGGGGGTTGGCCCACAAAATAAATTTCAAGTCCCTTTTTTTATCGGTAATCACGGCGCAGGGATTGGTTTCACTGCCGGTTCCCGACGTGGTGGGAATTAGAATCAACGGCGGCAGGGTATCTTTGACTTTTGCGCCGCCGCCGATAATACTTTCGAATTCGCGCAGATCACCGTCGTGGCTGACTCTGAGACCGATACATTTGGCCGTGTCGAGTGAAGAGCCGCCGCCCAGACCGATCAACCCGTTACAACCCTGCTCCTTGTAAAGCCTGCCCGCGCGTTCAATCAGCTCAATGGGGGGATCCGGTTCTACTTCACCAAACACGAACGTTTCAATCCCGCTTTTTGCCAGGATTTTTTTAACTTCTTCGGCGCGTCCGCTTTGCAGCATGAATGGATCGGTGGCCAGAAAGGCTTTGGTCACGCCCAGTTTTTTGATTTTTGGCCCCATCACGCGAGTGACATCCTTGCCCATGAGAATATCGGGAGACGGCGGAATGCGGATTTCGTGGATTTTTGTCTTCTCGCGGTAGGCGTCGAGGCCTTTCCAGAGATCTTTAATCTGGTCTTCATCCACGTCAAAGACAGCGCTGGTCGGGGCAATGAGCTCTTCGCGAAAAAAATCAGGGATTTTCTTGTCGATCTCACTGAATTGCGCCTTTTTGTTAAAGGCGAGCTGATCACGCAGCGTTTCCTTGGCTGTGTCCATGATGTCATCCGGCGAAAGCGACAGGCCGAAGCGCGCATTCATCAGCTCTGCGAAGAAATCGTAAATGGACGCACTGCCCGGAACGGCATTCAGGCAATAACCGAAAGCATCACAGGTGGCGGCTTTAATTTGCGTTTTGAGCGATGTTTCAATTTGTTCTTTCTTTTCCTTGGGTTGGCGATAGGTCAAACCGGCGGTGTGGTCCGCCCCCATGGGGGATGAAAAATAAGTGACGCCGGTGCCCTTCACTGCGCGCGGATCGTGCGCCGGCATGGCCTGCCCTTTGAAGGCCGGAACGCGATCGACATTGAGATGGCGGGCCGTGGTGACAACGCCGCCGCCCAGAGCGAATCCCAAAGGTGTTTCCTTTTCGATTTCTTCGAGCAGCGCTTCAGCCGCGCTTGCGTCACCCCACTGCATTTTCCCCGCTTCGGCGGCCACGCCCAGCGCACTGCCGGCTTCGATGGCATCAATGCCGATATCGTCGCACATATATTTCAGCCGCGCGATGGCGTCGTTGTCGACAATGCCAAGGTTGGTTCCCAGAAGCGCAATGGTTTCGTATTCGTAGGCGGCACATATTTTCTGGCCGTTTTTGTCGGGATAAATGATGGAGCACTGGACCAGGCAGCCCGGCATGCAGCCATGCATCTTACCGCCGCGTTCAAAAAGAATCTTCTGAATATTATGGCCGCTGACGGCCGTGAAATTCTCGGGACGGCCGGATCGGTAGTTCATCGCAGGCAGCGTACCGTGTCCGGCGGAGTTGTTGATGGCAAAGGGCGTTCCGAAACGTGTGTAGAGGCTGATGCCCACGTCATGCTTGAGCGTGTCCGCCCAATTACGAACTGTCTGCCGGAAGTTTTCCGGGTTGGCAATTTTAACCTGTTCGCTTCCCGCAGGGTCGATCACGATGGCCTTGATGCCTTTAGAGCCCATGACGGCGCCCAGCCCCCCGCGCGCGGCGTTTCGCGACGGATCGCCGAAGATATCCGTGAAGGAGACGGACGCACTCTTGTATTGGCGTTCACCGGCAATGCCTGTCGAAACAATGGCAACCTTCTCGCCGTATTTTGACTGCAGAGCGGATGCCAATGCATAATTTTTCATCCCGCGATACACGTCTGCGGGTAAAAGAGCGGCTCCGTCCTTATTAATATAAAGACAGTAGAGTTTATCGTTTTCGGGTGCGTTTTCCAAAATGACGGCCCGGATATTGAGTCGATCGAGAAACTGACCGGCCGGCCCTCCGGAATTGGCTTCTTTGATGCCCTGCGTCAGCGGACTTTTCGCTCCGACGGAAATACGGCCCAGTTGCGGCGCGCGCGTTCCGGCAAGCGGCCCGCAGGCGACAATCAGCTTGTTTTCCGGCCCCAGCGGATCGCAAAGCGGCGGCACTTCCTGATTCATAATTTTACCGATTAACGTGCTGCCGCCCAGATAGGTCCATTCCCGGGGAATGTCCTCAAAACGGATCT
Source organism: Smithellaceae bacterium (assembly GCA_046484315.1). Classification (GTDB taxonomy): domain Bacteria; phylum Desulfobacterota; class Syntrophia; order Syntrophales; family Smithellaceae; genus UBA8904. The sequence goes on from JAWOJC010000114.1 coordinate 7,866, forward strand.
TTTCATCATTCATGGAAACGCGAAGAATTCTCATCGATTTAACCCTTTTTCAATAAAATAAACATATTAAGCAGCCGCATCATAGCTGACACACTTATGCCACTGGACAGCAAATTTGCCATTTGAAGAAACAGTGTCTTTTGGGAGTCAGGAATGATTTATGACCCCCGGCGGTTTCCGGCTGCCGGGGATCATAAAAAAAGAACTTATTTCTTTTCTTCCTTGATACCGGCAATTTTCTTCGCCAGCTTTTTCTTCTGTTCCAGATTGCCCTGGCGGGCGATCATAATACGCTGCGCCTGAGGTGAACCGGCGCCATGCATCGATTCCGTCCGGTAGCCGACCGCCGCCGTGCCCAGTGTCAGGTTTTCAACCAGACGCATGATGCGCGCCCGGTCTTCGCAGGACACATTGGCGTTGCCCTGCATGTATTTTTCCAAAACCTTGCCGATTTCGGGATGCTTGAAATCTTTTTCGGAGGGCATGGTGACCATCATGCCGCCGGCGATATCTTCGGCCAGACGACAGATTTCATAGGGAAAACGGGTGATGTTCTGCTTACAGACATTGGCCAGCAGCAAATCGATCAGATACGTGCCGGACGCTGTCTTGTGTCCCTGCGCCGAGCAGGCAATGCCGCAGGAAAACAGGGTTTCGTTCAGATGCGTCATTTCAATGAGCTTGTCTTTGACATGGGAGGCCTTATTTGCGCCGTTGTAGTCCGCCGCCAACGCCGCCGCGCCGATCAGCACATCGCCTACGCCGACCTTGCAGCC
>JAWOJC010000141.1:0-5630 GCA_046484315.1 Smithellaceae bacterium
GCAACCCTGTTTCGGCAAGCAATTCCAACCCACGGCGGGCGCCGCCCCGCGTGAGAATTTTTCCCAGTTCCTCCTGGATTCTCTCCGCGCTGACGATGGCGATTTGTGAGGCATTGGCTGTGACGGCTTTTTTCGTCGCTTCATCCAGCGAAAATTCAAGATTAGCGGCAAAACGGATTGCCCGAAGCATCCGCAAATGATCTTCATTGAAACGCAAGACGGGATCGCCGATAGTGCGAAGAATTTTTCTCTGAATATCGTCCCGCCCCCCGACATAATCGATGATGTCGCCCGTCACGGGATCCATGAGCAGGCCGTTGACGGTGAAATCGCGTCTCAGGACATCTTCTTTGACCGACGCGTAATGAACACGGGTGGGACGCCGCCCGTCTTCATAAACATCATCACTGCGAAAGGTCGCCACTTCAAAAGGATGACCGTCTGAAATCACCATCACCACGCCGAACTTCGCACCGACTGGCACCGTCCTTTCAAACAGATCGATGACCTGATCAGGCGTGGCGGATGTGACGATATCATAATCTTCCGGTAACTCGCCGCGAATGAAATCACGCACACATCCGCCGACCAAAAAGGCTTCAAAACCTTTTTGCCTCAAAAGGCCAATGATGCTTTCCGCTTTGAGACGTTTTATGCTGCTTCGATCGTCCGCATTCCGGGTCAACAGATCATCCTTTAAATGTTATCGTTTCCCTAACTTGATGGCGCAGAACTCGCCGCACATGGTGCAACCTTCATCGTCTGCGCTTTTGCTTTTTTCCAGCAGGGCAACAGTTTTTTCCGGATCGATGGACAGGTCTACCTGTCCCTGCCAGTCGAATACCTTCCGGCATTCGGACATTTTCCTGTCCCTTTCACGCGCACCCCTGACGCCTTTGGCGATATCCGCGATATGCGCGGCAATACGCGCGGCGATAACGCCTTCGCGAACGTCCGCAAGGGTCGGCAGTCGCAAATGCTCGGCCGGCGTCACATAACAGAGGAAATCAGCGCCCGCCGCTCCGGCAATGGCCCCGCCAATTGCGGAGGTGATGTGATCATACCCCGGCGCAATGTCCGTCGGCAGAGGTCCCAGGACATAAAACGGCGCCCCCTGACAGATTTTCTTTTGCAGCTTAATGTTGGCCTCCACTTCGGTAATCGGCACATGGCCTGGTCCTTCAATCATCACCTGAACACCGGCGTCCCGCGCTCGGGCGGCCAGGTCTCCCAATATGATCAGTTCCTGCAATTGCCCCCGATCGGTTGCATCATCAATCGAACCGGGACGCAGGCCGTCCCCCAGACTCAACACCATATCGTAGCGGTGCGCAATCTGCAGTAGGCGGTCATATTCCTCATAGAGGGGATTTTCGCGATCGTTGCAGTGCATCCAGTTGGCCGTCATCGACCCCCCCCGGCTGACAATGCCCAGCACCCTGCCCTGCTTCTCCACGGCGGCCACGCTTTCACGATTGACGCCGCAGTGAACGGTAATAAAATCGACCCCGTCACGGCCGTTCTCTTCAATGACGTCAAACATATCCTCTGACGTCATCTCTGCGATTGCTTTTTTCCCGGCCAGAATTTTGACCGCCGCCTGGTAAATCGGCACCGTCCCTATCGCCACGGTGGTTTTTTCCATCACCGCCTTGCGGATAGCGGCCAGATCGCCGCCGGTGGACAGATCCATGACGGCATCCGCGCCCGCTTTGCAGGCGACGAGCAACTTTTCCAGCTCGAGATTTAAGTCGTTGTTGTCTTTGGATGTCCCGATATTGGCGTTGACCTTGGTACGCAGCCCCCGGCCGACCGCCAGCGGCTTGATGTTTTTATGATTGATATTGCGACAGATCACAATCGTTCCGTCCGCGATTCCTTCCCGGATATATTCCGCCGTCACACCTTCATCAGCGGCCGCCGATTTCATCTCTTCAGTAATCTCACCCTTACGGGCTTTCTCCAACTGTGTCATTTTGTCCTCCACCTTGTCTATTGCTTCGTTCCCTTTTATACGCGAACCGGCCCGTGTCCATGACCGAGCTTAAGCGATTGTTCGATCGCCCGCGTGACTTTTTTCTTGGCCTGCCGCACGGCCTCAGTAATATTATTTCCCTGCGCCAATTGCGTGGCCAGCAGTGACGCAAACGTGCAACCGGTGCCGTGCGTGTTCTTTGTGTTTATCCAGTCGGCATGATACACCACACACCCGCCTGCGTTGTACAGGATGTCCACGCTGCCGGATTTGCGACTGCCCGGCAGATGTCCGCCCTTAATCACCACATTTGGAACGCCCAGACGCACAATCTCCGCCGCAGCCTTCTTCATGGCCGCGATGGAACGTATTTTCATATTCGCCAACGTCTCCGCCTCCGGAATATTCGGTGTGATCACAAACGCCAGCGGAAGCAGCTTGGCCACAAGCCCAAGACGGGCCGCATCCTGCATGATGGACCTTCCGCCCTTGGCCATCATGACCGGATCGATTACCACGTTTTTCAAATCATATTGCCTGATTTTTTTCGCGACCGCGCTCACCGCGCCGGCCGTCAACAGCATCCCTGTTTTCACCGCATCCGCGCCGATGTCACTCAACACGGCATCGAGCTGCGCTTCGATGAACTTCGGCGTCACAGGCAAGATATCCTGAACGCCACGCGTGTTTTGCGCCGTGAGGGCCGTTATGACCGTAAGGGCATACCCCCCGCAGGCGTCAACGGCTTTCATGTCCGCCTGGATTCCGGCGCCGGCACCGGAATCCGACCCTCCAATACATAATATTTTTGCCGGTCCTTTCATCTAGGACACCTCCGGAAAAATATCTTTTTGCCAGTAGCGCACGACCAGAAGATGGCCTTCCCGAACATCGATAGAGGCGACCGGTTCGATGATGACGTTACTGATGCCGCGCGACTCCGACATCGTCAGGGTGTCATTGTTGAGCGGATACTGAAATCCCGCAAGCGTAACACCTTCAACAGTGGGGCTGAGCGCGATGATTGATACAACGCATCCCACGGCATCTAGAAATCGCGTATTGTCTCTTGCCAAAAATATTTCGCCATACTCGTCCATCAGACGGGTGCGAATCCCCGCCTCCTGACCACGGACAAGCAAAAGGACATTCGCCAGCGCGTGATCAAAACGTCCGCCCTGCGCACCCCATATATCAATACGCTCCGGCTTGAGAGCCATCGCGTAATCCAAGGCAAGGGCCGTATCGGTAAAATCTTTGTCCCGTGGATGTTCAACGATCTTGACGTTGAGACGCAGGTAGTCGGCCAGCAAAGCGGAATCAATGGAATCCAAATCTCCCATCAGCACATGCGGGACAATGCCTGCCGCAACCAGATGACGCGCGCCGCCATCGCAGGCAATCAGCAAAGAGCCGTCCGGTTTTGCGGCTTCTTTTCGGAAGAAGTCCACACACCCCAAACGCCCGCCGCTGACAATGACAATTTTCTGATGCATCTGCAATCCCTGTAGAAAAAAAACAAGCCATGCCCTTCACCCGTTGAAGGATATGGCTTATACTTTTTTCACCACGGCCACTCCCTACGCCGGCATTACCCGGGTCAGGTTCGAAGGGTATGATCTCAGCCCCGTCAGGGCACCCCTGCGCGAAAACTTATTATAATCGAGAGTAAAATGCAAATTGTTTCAAGACGCGCGATTACGGGAGGGCAGACAGGACCTCACGGATTTTGCGGGATAATTCATTTATAGAAAAAGGCTTTTGGATAAAACCGTTGCAGCCGCGCTCAAGAATTCTCCGTGCGTCTCCGTTCATATCATAACCGCTCGACAAAACAATCTTCACGGAGGGATTAATGTCTCGCAACATATCAAACGTCGCCGCGCCGCCCATGCCCGGCATGATCATATCCAGAATCACCAGATCAATCTGGTCTTTCTTAATCAGATAAATGGACAGGGCTTCCTGCCCGCTGCCTGCACACACAACACGATATCCCAAATTCTCCAGAAGTTCACGCATCACCGTCACGTTGACCGGTTCATCATCGACCACCAGAATCGTCTCGCGATGCCCCTGGATAATCGTTTCTGAGGCCGGCTCTTCACCGGGGACGACTTCCCGTGCGGCGGGAAGATAAATATGAAAGGTGGCGCCCCGGCCGATCTCGCTTTGCACATCAATCCAGCCGCCGTGATTCTTGATAATGCCATAGGCGGAAGCCAGCCCCAAACCCGTTCCCTTCCCCTGTTCCTTCGTGGTAAAGAAAGGCTCAAACACGCGTTTACGCGTATGCTCATCCATACCGCCACCCGTGTCCGCCACGGTGATTTGGACATAACGCCCGGCCGAAACACCATTCGGAGCTGCCTCTTCAACATCCAGCACAACATTTTTCGTCTCCAGTTGCAGATCGCCCCCGTCCGGCATGGCGTGCCAGCTGTTGATGTACATATTGAGCAACACCTGCTGAATCTGTCCTCTGTCCACCATCACCGGCCAGATCGGCTTTTCGTATTTTAAACTGATGGATATTTCTTTTTTCGTTCTACCGAAAACGTCCGCGCTTTCATGCAGCAGTTCGTTGATATTGGTTGATTTGACTTCATACTGTCCACCGCGCGCGAAACCGAGCAATTGCCTTGTCAAATGGGCGGCGCTTTGCACCTGCGATTCAATTTTTTTGAGCTTGACGTAACGTTCATCCGCCGGATTCAAGTCAAACAGCAAAAGAGAAACATATCCCTGAATCCCCATCAGAATATTGTTGAAGTCGTGGGCAACGCCACCAGCCAACGTGCCGATAGACTCCATCTTTTGCGCTTGCATCAGTTCGGTCTCCATCCGCAATTTTTCCCGCGCCGCTTTGCGCTGGGCTGTGATCTCTTCGATAACCTGGACACAACCTGCCAGATGCTCCGGAAAGTCGTATCGCGGCAGAGTTTTCACCGTGAAGTACCGGTCCGTTTCCATATCAATCACTTCGTCCAGAACCGGTTTACGCAAAAGGCCGTCCGGCGGCGGATGATGCTGATCTGCTGAATCTAAAAGATCTCCGGGACATTTTCCGGTGATGAGCGAAAAGAGACGTGGATTTTCTGTTTGCATCCACCGCGCCGCCTGATTCATTTGCAGCGCAATACCCCCGGCATCCATCACGATGATCGGATCATCAATCGTGTTGAAGGAATCCTCCCAAAGGTTTCTGGCCTCGGCAATCTGCCTGCCGGCTTCTTCCAGACGAAAAACATACGCGAGAAAAAACATGAAAAGATGCAATACGGCAAAAGGAACAGGAGAAAACCAGAATCTCAGGAAAGCAAACAGAAGAAACGCGGCGGCAAAGACGACGGCAATACAAATAAGCCATACCAGCACACCAGGCCAACCGTCCCATCGGATTAGAAACCAGAAGCACAAAAACGAAAGCAATATGGATAAAAACCATACTATTGGCTGCGGCGCGGATACAATCCTACGCCCCTCCAGCAGATTGTTCAGGATATGGGCATGGGTTTCAACCCCGCTGGTGTGGTTGCGCTTTTGACTCAATGGCGTGAGAACGCCCGCCTCAAGGCCTTCCGCCGTGACCCCGACCAGCACAATCCTGTCTTCAAAAAAGCCGGTGGAGTATTTTCCCTCGATGACATCAACC
>JAWOJC010000251.1:0-6933 GCA_046484315.1 Smithellaceae bacterium
TGACTTTCTGAGGACATTGTCGTTGTGGTCACTGGTAGAATATTCTCATCATCGTCAACCGTCTCCTCATCGTCGTCCTCATCTTCATCGTATTCGTCGTCATAGTCCTCATCGTCGTCCTCATCATCGTCATCATCGTCATCATCGGACACATCCGCATTGCCATCGCCAACTGCTTCATCGAACGTTTCCGCATCATCGTCAGCGTCATCAGCCGCAAGATGCACTTCCGGTGTATCATCGGGGGCGTCATCTTCCGGCTCTATCGTGTCAGCAGCAGCCGAATAGGGATCGTCTTCAGCGCCATCAGCAGCCAGATACGCTTCGGGACTCCCATCAGTGTCATCCTCTTCAGGAGATGTGTCGGGGTCGGCCTCCTGATCAGCGTGTTCAACATCGTCAGGATATGGGTCGGTATCGGTGTCCTGATCAACATATTCAGCTTGTTCAACCTGCGCAATGGCGTCTTCAAAACCGTCTTGCAAGGCGGCGCGGCGTTCTGATTCACTGGTAATATTAATTTTCCATTGCGTCAGTTTCACGGCCAGTTTTGCATTTTGCCCGCGTTTTCCAATGGCCAGCGCCAGTTGATCATCGGCGACGATCAGATCAACGCTGCGGTGCTCATCATAGACGATGACGTTCTGCACTTTCGCCGGAGTCATGACGCGCGCAATTAAGACGCCAGGATCGTCACTCCATTCGATGATGTCGATTTTTTCTCCGCGTAATTCGCGCACAATCGACTGGATCCGCGATCCTCGCATGCCAACACAGGCGCCCACCGGATCAACATTCCGATCTAATGATCGGACGCAGATTTTGGCGCGTATGCCGGGATCGCGGGCCACGCCGACAATTTCGACAATCCCTTCGGCGATTTCAGGAACTTCGATTTCAAACAATCGAAAGAGAAACTCATCGGATGTCCGCGAGAGGACGATTTGCGGCCATTTTCCAGACGAACTCATTTTGACTTCGGTAATCATGGCGCGAAATTTATCGCCGCGTTTGTAGAATTCGCCCGGGATTTGTTCCTTGCGAGGGAGGACCGCTTCGGCCTCGCCTAAATTCACTACAACCCCACTTTCAATGCGCTGAACCGTCGCCAGCACCACATCACCGATCCGCTCCCGATAGATCTCGTAGACTTTATGCTTTTCGGCTTCTTTGACCTTCTGATTAATAATTTGTTTGGCCTTTTGAGCAGCGATTCGTCCTAAGTCGGAAATGTCACGTTCGAGATAGACGTCGTCACCAGGATTGACTCCCGGCCGGATTTTACGAGCTTGCGTGACGGAGATTTCCATTTTGGCATCGGTGACGGTTTCGGCCACAGTTTTGACGGCATACAGGCGGATCGTGCCGGTGGTTTCGTCATACTCCACATCAAATCGGGCTTTGTCTCGTTTGCGCGCTGCAAGCTCAATGGCGTTGATCATCGCATCAACGATCACTTTGAGGGGAAGTCCTTTTTCACGGGCCACTTGTTCCAGCGATTGCATTAATTCACGACTCATAATTCGTCACAATTCCAAAGTCTCGAAAAACCGAGGCGTGCGCTCAGAGAAAGGTCTTCCTGAGGAGCCTGCCTGTGGCTTCGAAAGCTTTTTCCTGGCTTGTTAAAATTCGACTTCTAAACGGGCTGAGGCGATCATGTCATACGGAATCTGGATGTCATCGTCGTCGACATGCAGTCTGACCGCGCAGGTATTCGTCACCGGGTCATCGATCAAGCCCTTCAGGCGTCCTAAAAAATTTTTCTGCCCGTCTACGGCGCGGTAGGTTCGGATTTTGACCAGTCGATCATGAAAACGCTCGTAGTCCTCCCGTTTCTTTAACGGTCGATCGAGTCCAGGGGAAGAGACTTCCAAAATATACTGGGTCTGGATAAGCTCTTCAATATCCAGAACGACTTCACACTCCCGGCTGATCATTTGGCAATCGTCAATCGTCACGCCCCCGGGCTTATCGATAAAAATACGCAGATAGTGTACCTGACCTTCCCGGGTGTATTCGACATCAACAAGCTCAACCTGAGCTTCTGCCAGAATCGGCATGATCAAGGCTTTGACCTGTCCGGCCACTCCATGTTCTCCAGCCATAGTTTGTCACGACGGACACAGCAGTCCGTTCACCCTCCGCAAGCGCAAAATTCAGGCGCTTGAAAACAAAAAAGTGGGCAGAATGCCCACTGGTTGTATTGCCGCTCTCTCGTAAACAATGTCCGTTCCTGCGATGATATTACCTGCGTAACCCCCTGTAAAATAAGGATACTGAATTGGCAAGGAAAAAATACATTTATTCAGCAGAATCTGATCACACGGCTTTTTTCAGTCAATCCGGATGCCATTGTCGTCATCCGTCCCGGTTAGTTCGCCGATTACTTTTTGGGGAGAAACCGGAACGAAACTGCCAGGTCAAGCACTTCGCTGTTGACTTCACCCTGAATGGAGTGCAGCAAGACCTCGGCGCTCATCGAGAGGGTTTCATCAAAAAAATACTCAATTCCGCCGCCGAAATTCAGACCAAAATCCATGCCCGTGCGCTGCCGGGTAGCCGTGTATGGGCTAGACTGGACGCCGTCGATAATGGGACCGGCGGCCGGGTAGACATCCTCTTTCTGATACCAATATAACCCGACATTGCCTGTGGCAAACGGAACAAATCGCCCGCGCGAAAAGCGGTAGACTACTCCAAGCGCGCCATAGGTGTCTTCAAGGATAATGCGTTCGCGGGAATTGAACGGGTATTTCCCGATTTCAACATAATCATCAAAACGCAGATATCCTCCCGACAAGCGGATCGCAATTTCATGGATAAATGGCGCATATTCAGCAAATACGCGTCCGCTTAAGCCTACGCCATAATCATCATTGGAAATGGCCGCAGCCCCAAGTGTCAGCCCGCTTGAAAGTCCTGGAATCCGTTCTTGCGCAGCGACAGGAAACGCGGCAAGGAGGGTGGCAAACACGAATCCTCCGAGGAGGCGGCGCATTCGTTGCAGTTGTTTCGAACGTTGTCTGTGTTGCATGTGTATCATCCTTTCTTAGGCAGTGAAAGACTAAAGCAGATCTATAAGCCGAGTTCTGTCTTCCCCCTGGGGGAAGGATAATCATTCATCTGGGATGCTTGTTACCAAACACCTCATGCGATCTACCCGGAAACATCAGGCGGACGACCCTCGAACGTTCCCCTATTTGATCTTGCTCCGGGTGAGGTTTACCGTGCCGATTCTGTCACCAGAATCGCGGTGAGCTTTTACCTCGCCTTTTCACCATTGCCTGAGCAACGCCAGGGCCGTTCGACGCTTCCATTCGGAACGGAACGGTTCATCCGCCCTGGCCGCCATCGGCTGTATATTTTCTGTGGCACTGTCTGTCGGATTTCTCCGCCTGGGTGTTACCCAGCACCCTGTCCTGTGGAGCTCGGACTTTCCTCTAACAGTCTCCTGCCAGCGATTATCCGATCTGCTTTAGCCTTTCGATTATGGCCGGAAGGTAACAGGGAAAAAAAGTTTTGTCAAGAGAAATAACATGGCACCATAAGAGTTTCCGGCGTTTTTCTCGTTCCTTTCAACGGTCGCCGGGCTGAGGAAAAAAAATATGGTCTGAGATTTCTTCTAATTCCTGAAAAGTTTCCTGTTGACAGGAATTCTTGCGGCGGCATATACTAAATCGGTTGTGTAAATGCTGACAATTCTATCAATAACAGCTCAGGAAACGAGGAGAGGCATGATTGCACCAACATTTTTTCAGAAGTATAGAGATGATATCATGAAATTGGGAATCCTTTTGCTGGTCGTGCTCGTGTTATATTCGCCGACATTCAAGATGTTCTGGTATGATTGGAGCCACGATGATAATTATTCGCACGGATTTCTGGTCCCCTTTATTGTGGGTTATTTAGTGTGGACCAAGCGCGCGCAGTTAGGCCAATTATCACCAGCCCCGTCCTGGATCGGGCTGCTTGTGCTGGTGGGAGGCGTTGGGCTGTATATTCTGGGCACAATCGGGGCTGAATGGTTTATCCGTCGAGCTTCGATGATTGTGGTGATCGGTGGATTGATCTTGTATTTGTATGGTATGGCCTATTTCAGGTTGCTGCTGTTTCCACTCGTCTATCTGATTTTTATGGTGCCCTTGCCGGCGATTGTGTATAGTGCTATCGCCTTTCGCCTGCAAGTCCTGGTGTCCTTGATTTCAGCGGATGTGATTCGTTTGGTTGGGATTGCGGTATATCGCAATGGGAATATTCTTGAGGTGGCAAAAGTCGGGCCATTAGCGGTGGAAGAGGCGTGCAGCGGCATGCGCTCGATTATGGCCCTGTTGGCGCTGAGTTCCTTGCTGGCGTATATTCTTTACAAGACGCGCGTGCGGCAATGGATTCTGGTGGCATTTGCCCTGCCGGTGGCCGTAATCACGAATATTTTTCGGGTGACGATGACGGGCATTTTAGCGTATCATTTTGGGCGTGAAATGGCCGAAGGATGGCTGCATGAGTCGTTCGGCTGGATTGTTTTTGTGATTGCGTTTGCGCTGCTCTGGTTTGTGAGCACGATCTTAAATGTGATGTGGCCTGAGCCTAAAGAGACGTCTGCGTCATAACGACGCTATAAAAAAGCACCGAGGGAAAGATTCGTCTCCTGCGCAAGCCTGCTCTGATCGAAGAGACCCCTTGAATCCAGGCTTCATGAAAAACAGGGGAGCGGGAACATAAAAAATTCCCGCTCCCCTGTTTGATAAAGGGGTCATTCTTAATTTTCGTCGACCAGTTCAATGATGGCCATGGGAGCCGCATCCCCTTGCCGCCGTCCTGTTTTCAGAATACGTGTGTATCCGCCTGGACGTTCAGCATATTTGGCCGCAATCGTGTCGAACAATTCATGCACGACATCCTTGCTTTGGATAAAGCTCAAGGCCTGACGACGCGCGTGCAGATCGCCGCGTTTCCCCAGAGTAATGATTTTTTCAGCCGGGCTTTGCATGGCTTTCGCTTTCGCTAACGTGGTGGTGATACGGCCGTGCCGCAACAATTCCGTGACCAAGTTACGCAACAGCGCTTTCCGATGGCTGGCGTTTCGACTTAATTTATGTCTCGCTTTTCGATGGCGCATAACAGATCCAAACATTCGTCATCTACACCCCACATCTTCCAGCAGGTGCGGTGTGCGCTCCTGCGAGGTATGGCGTGTCCCGATGCCGAAAGTCTTTCGCTAATGTGTGGTTCACCTTGTATGAAAACAGCTTATAATCTTTCGGGATCTTCCTGAGGAGGCGGAAAGTTTTCAAGTTTCATGCCCAGGGATAATCCCATTTCTGTCAAAATAGCCTTAATTTCGTTGAGTGATTTCTTGCCGAAGTTTCGGGTTTTCAACATTTCGGCGTCGGTTTTTTGGACCAGTTCACCAATAGTTTGAATATTGGCATTCTTTAAACAATTATATGAGCGGACAGACAACTCTAACTCGTCGACGCTGCGGAACAGATGCTCGTTGATCGTTTCTTCTTCTTCAATCTCAAGATGTTCTTCTTCTGGCTCTTCTTCGAAATTGATCAGCGGAATCAGATGCTGATACAAAATTTTGGCGGCATGTCCGAGAGCTTCGACCGGCGTGACGCTCTTATCAGTCCAAATTTCCAGAACCAACCTATCAAAATCGGTTCGGCGACCGACGCGAGCTCGTTCGACAAAGAACTCCACCTCTTTAACAGGTGTGAAGGTGGCATCGAGATAAATGACGCCGGCATTCTCATCCGTGTGCGCGCTCTCGCGAAGCGTGTCCGCCTGAATATAGCCACGGCCTAATTCGACCTGAATGTCGAGATCAAGCTCGCTTTGCGGCTTCAATGTCGCAATATATTGATGAGGGTTCAACAACTTGACAATTTTAGCATTCAGCTTAATATCCGCAGCCGTCACGATTTTTTCGTCACTTCCGCTGTTTTTGACGTGAAGCCGAAACATTTTGGGTTGATCAAAGCTTTCCGGGTTCACAACTTTCAAGCGCAGGGCTTTGATGTTTACCAAAACGCTTTCAGTCTCATCCTCAACACCCTCTATTGGCCTGAATTCATCAGGCACACCGACAATCTTGACCGCTGTGACCGCCAATCCTCGTAACGAGGATAAGAGCACTTGTCGCAATGAATAGCCGACAGTAGTCCCAAACCCCCGTTCAAATGGCTCGGCATAAAAACGACCGTAGGAAGTTGTCAGGCTTTCCCGGTCACAATCTAATGCTTTTGGCTTTTGAATTCCCTTCCAATGCTGCATGAGCAATGAACCTATTATGAGAAAACAAGAAACGAACATGTGCACACAGAGATGTGTATCATTTCTTATCAGCTCTCATATTTTGCGGGTTAGGGGTTATTTTGAATATAATTCAACAATCAACTGTTCCTGAATGTCGGCAGAAATATCACCGCGTTTGGGTAAATCCAGGACCGTTGCCGTAAATGTTCCGGTATTGACCGTCAGCCATTGCGGAAAACCACGGCGTGCAGCCGTTTCCAGGGTTTCCTTCATCCCTTTGATCTGCTGGCTTTTGCCAGCTAACTGAATGGTGTACTCTTTTTGAACAAGAAATGACGGGATATCCACGCGCCGGCCATTGACCAGAATGTGTCCATGCAGGACTAATTGACGGGCCTGGGTGCGGGATGTCGCAAAACCTGATCGATACACCACATTATCCAACCGGCGTTCCAGGAATTGCAGCAAATTTTCGCCCGTAATCCCATGCTGCCGTTCCGCTTTCTGGAAATATCCCTTGAATTGGCGTTCAAGCAGGCCGTAAACCCGTTTGACTTTTTGTTTTTCCCGAAGCTGCAAGCCGTAATCAGAACGCTTGCTGCGTTTTTGCCCATGTTGTCCGGGCGCATAGTTCCGTCGCTCAACCGCACATTTATCGGTATAACACCGTTCTCC
>JAWOJC010000058.1:0-3980 GCA_046484315.1 Smithellaceae bacterium
GTTGTCTGTTAACATAAGTGGCCTCGCATGATGTCGTGCTGTCCCGGACCGGCTGCTGATTTCCGGGTGCAACGGGTCTTATCATCCGAACGGAACGAAGATCAAGCAAAAAGACGGTTATGGCATGGTTGAGAAGGCCACGCTGATTGAGGGCGGGCGTCCGCGGTTGTTACGTCGCGTATTTGTGCAAAACCGGAGCTGTCGGACGTTTCAGGCAACCAGCGTATCCGTGTTATCGTTATCGAACGAAAGCGGTGTTTCGGCAACTGCCCCGGGTGTGTTCAGCACAACCAGAGCATCAGCCGCGACCGGGCGGCTGCCGCAGATGATGAGCGGATTGATGTCGATTTGAGCGATGTCCGCACAACGGTGCGCCAGATTGCCGATGCCGACCAGAGCCTTGACTAGAGCAGGGCGGTCCACAGCGGGGCTGCCGCGAAACGCATTGAGAAGTTTCCTGAGTTTGATTTCGTCGAGCATTTCTTCGGCGTCCTCATCGGTGAGGGGCGCCACGCGGAAGGTCACGTCCTTGATCACTTCGGTAAAGATGCCGCCGATGCCGAACATCACGCAAGCGCCGAAATGCGGATCGCGGGTCATCCCGATCACAAACTCGCGCTCGCCTTGTAGCATCTCCTGCACCAGCACGCCGTCGAGTCCGTCCGCCCTGCCTGTGATATCATCGTAGGCCTGCATCACCTCAGCGGCGCTCCCCAGTTTGAGCTTCACGAGCCCCAGTTCGGTTTTGTGCGCGGCCTTGTCCGAGCAGCCTTTAAGGACGACCGGATAACCGATTTCCAAGGCGATGGCAACCGCCTCCTCGCGGGAGCGGGCCAGCTTTTCGCGCGTGACGGCAATGCCGATGGATGCAATCACCTGTTTGGCGTCATGTTCTGAAAGGGCGCTTTGTCCACGCCCGATGGCTTTTTGAAGAATGTGATCCATAATCAAATTTCCTTTTTCCGCAGATAGCGATGTTGTTGATGCGATACCACCAGCGCCCGAACCGCTTCTTCGGCCGTGTTGAAGATCGGCAGGTTTTTGTCCACGCGTGCGGCCTGCACTCTGGTCATTGCGTTGAAGCTGTAAAGGGCGGCGGGCTTTTTGTAGCGCCTGCACAGCGAGACGAGCTGCCCCATCACATCGGCCACATAGTCGCGCCAGATGCCCACGATGTGCAAAAGCCCGTCCACCTCGTCTGCGGCCAGAAGGATTTCATAGATGTCCAGATAGACTTGCGGCAGGGCCGGCCCGATATCCACCGGGTTTCCGGCGTTAAACACGCCGGGCAGGCGACTGAGTTTTTCGCGGGTTTCGGATGAGAAACGCGCCATGACCAGGTCTGTCTCGGCCAGCAGATCCGCGCCGATGCTGCCGAACGCGCCGGAATTGGTAAAGATCGCAATGCGCTTTCCCGGCAAAAGCGGCATTCCGGTAAACATCTTCGGCATCGAGTAAAGTTCCTCGGCCGACTTCAGCCGGATGATTCCCGACTGTCGGCAGGCGCCTTCGAACACAGCGTCATTATTGGCCATGCCCGCGGTGTGTGACATGGCGGCGGCGCTTCCCGCCTCCGAACGACCCGACTTGAAAACCAGCACGGGCTTTTTCGAACGCATCGCCGATGCCATGAGTTTTTTGCCGTGCACGATGTTTTCGAGGTAAAGACCAATCACCTCGGTGTTGTCCGTATTGAAGTAGTCGATAAAATCAGTTTCATCCACATCCGATTTATTGCCGATGCAGACCACTTTGTTGAGGCCGCACATATCCTCCGCGAGGCGTTCCATCACCAGGCCGCCGATGCCGCCGCTCTGGATAACATAGGACACCGCGCCCGGTTTGCGGATCGCCTGCGTGATCAACTGATTGGCGCCGTAGAAACAGCAAAACTTGCGGTGATTGTCCAAAATGCCCAGGCAATTAGGGCCGATGATGCGGATTTGATGGGTTCGCGCCGCCTCGTCTATGTCGTCTTGCAGCTTTTGGCCGTCTTGCCCCTGTTCGGAAAAACCCGAGCTTTCAATGACGATATTGCGGATGCCCTTTTCACCGCAGGCTTTGACAAACGAAGGTACCACGGCCGCCGGCGCAATGAGGACAGCCAGATCGACGTCGTCGGGAATATCGCCAACCGATTTAAATCCCGGAGCGCCGTGTACGTCCTCGCCGCCGCGGTTGACCGCGTAAACCCGGCCCGAATAGCCGATATCCTCTTTTAAGATTTTACAAATTGTGGCCCCGAGATTGAAACTCGCGTTGGAAGCCCCGATCACGGCCACCGAGGAGGGATCGAAAAAATTGTCCATGTAGGATGTTTTTAACGGATGACTCAAAGCAATTCTCCTGACGTTTATGTAAACGCTGTTTACATATTAAAACAACGTTAACATGTCAAGAAGTTTTCTGACGGGATGTTTTTGAGGAATCAGGGCAAGTTTTATGCTTTTCTTAATAGTTTCGCAATATTGCCGGCAATTTTCTGCCTGTGGAGCAAAACCTGTCGGGTGTTTTTTTCAGGATGGTTTCTGAACGTCGCCACAATGCCGGTCAGGGTGGCAAACAGCGTGTGGGAATGCTGCCGGACATCCCCGGTCGCGTTCATTTTTTTAAAAATCATGTCAAAATGGCCGAGGATGTCTCTTTCAATGACGGTGAGCTTTTCAAAAAGACCGGGATCAATGGAGCCGCCCAGAAAAAAATTCATCATCATTTTGAAATACTGATCGTTGAGGGTGAAATATTCGATATAGTCGGCAATCACGTCTTCGATGGCGCCGTCCGTTGACGCGTCAATCGTAATGAATATTCGTTTGAACACCTGGTTGATGCCCCGCATGAACGCTTCGGCAAACAGAGACTGCTGATCGGGAAAGTGCCGGTAAATGAGGGCGGGCGAAACGCCGGCGCGCCTTGCGATGTCCCGCATGGTCACTTTCTGGAAAGGCTTGGCGGCAAACTCTTTTTCCGCCGCGTCAATGATGATGTCGCGTCGGGCCAGCTTTTCTTTTTCTTTCAATTCCGCGAGAACCGTTTTCGCTTTCATGCCATCCGCTCAAATTTATTTCGTTGCCGGGTCCGAAGGATTTCAAAAACCCTCGCGAAAGTAGCATCGAAAAAGCCGTGTGTCAAATACGTTCATGAAATCTCACATATAACCTTGACACGCAAAAAAGTTATTTTATACTGGCGGCCATGAGCGATCTGCCGATCGATCCCGATCCCTGCCTGAGCGTTTGCCGGTCCAATACTCAGCCGGAGAGGAAACGATGACTTGATTGGAAAAAAGAAATACCTGCACGAAAAGAGGAGGACGTTTATGCGCGAAAGAACAAACAATATTTGGATCAGGGAAATATCCGCCCTGGATGTCGTGACAAAAAGTTTTACGGGCTTGATCAGTTTTCTGCTGTTTCTGATTTTGGTCGCAGGTTCGGCGCACGCGCAAATCCAGTGGCCGCAGCTGGTAGTGTCTCAGGACGGCACGCCGATTTCCTATGAGGTGTCCGGCGCCGGTGAACCGACGCTGGTGTTTGTACACGGCTGGAGCTGCGATGCGCGCTACTGGCGCGCGCAGGTTGCACATTTTGCAAAGAAACATCGCGTCATTGTTCTGGATCTGGCCGGTCACGGCCATTCGGGTATGGATCGTAGAAAATATACGATGGCCGCATTCGGTCGGGATGTTCGGGCTGTTGTCGATGCGGCAGGTGGCGGGCGCACAATTCTGATCGGCCATTCCATGGGCGGCACGGTGATTGTGGAGGCGGCGAAGCTTTTACCCGGACGTGTGATCGGCCTCATCGGCGTCGATACGCTGGACAACATCGAATACCCGCTGACCCAAAAAGGGATGGACAACATGATGGCGCCGTTGAAGAAAGATTTCCGCGCCGGGACCCGCGCGTTTGCAGGCTCGATGTTTCTCCCCGACGCAAACCCGATCATCCGCGACTGGGTTCTTGCGGACATGTCCGCCG
>JAWOJC010000107.1:0-8973 GCA_046484315.1 Smithellaceae bacterium
CACAGGCAACGCGGTCGGGAACCACATAATGAGTCCCGTGAGGATCATGATGACGCCGAAGCCCGCCACGACCAGGAAAAACATCTTCTGACCGGGGTTGTACTTACCGGTTTCCGGAACTTTATCCACATGCCACAGATAACCGCCCGCGGCTTTGATCCAGTCCATATCTTCCGGAAAAACAAAAACGCCCGCTTCTTTCCACCACATCCGGATCGCCATAAGAAGCGATACGGCAAAGATCAAACCGGTAAAGTTGTGAACGAGTTTGAGGTTTTTTAATCCGCCAAATAAGTAGCCGATGAAGTTAAACGACTGGAACATCATCCCCAGCCCCGTCAGACACAGAAGCAAACAGGAGATGGCCATCGTCCAGTGGATGATTCGCTCATAGCTGTCGGTGACCTGTATATATCCTTTTTTCATGGTTATTCTCCTCCCTTCTGTTCTTGTCCATCGTCATGCGGCGTCTTGGGGCCATGCGTGATGTAGTGCAGGAATGCACCGGCTACAACACCGCCTGCGGCAAGTAAGCTAAGCGGTTTGAGCCAGCCTTTCCAAAGGGTGACGGACAGGGGCACACTTGGGTCTTTGTGGATGTCGGCATAGACTTCCGGTTTTTCCTTGAGCACGTACATGAAGTGCGTGCCTTTGACATACTTGTCGCCATACGTGGTTCCGCCTATTTGCTCGGCGCGCTTGGTGGCGACTTGCAGCATTTTGTCCTTCACGCCCCACGATAAGGCGCCCGTCGGGCAGGCTTTTACACACGCCGGTTCCATGTTATTGGTGATCCGGCTTTCACACATGTCGCATTTGTAAACCTTGTCCGTTCTTGCTTCATACTGCGGAATCTCAAACGGACAGGCCGCGACGCACTCCTTGCAGCCGATGCACTTGTCGTGATTCAGGTCCACCGTGCCGGTCGCCTTGTTATAGTAAAGCGCGCCACTGGGGCAGACGGTCACACAAGCCGCGTCCGTACAGTGCATGCAGGCTTCCTTGCGGAAAAGCCACTTCACGGAACCATCCTTTTCCACATAGTCCTGGAAGTGGATGAGCATGTAGGTGCTGGGGTTCAGCGCAGGCGGGTTCTGGTAAGTGCCCAGGTTTTCCGTCTGCGTGGCCTTTAAGGCATTCCACTGTTTGCAGGCTAACTGACAGCCGCGGCAGGCGGTACACTTCGAATCGTCGTATAGTTTGATTTTCTCAGTCATCTTACTTCACCCCCTTCTTCACAACGTTCACCATGAAAGCCTTGGTTTCGGGAATCGTCGTATTGGCATCCCCGATGGTCGGCGTCAGGTGATTGGCCGCATCGCCGTGTGTGAATACTTCTGCCTTTTTATCATTGTCATTGTAAGGCCGGTCTTTCGTGGTGATCCAGCCAAAGTGCCAGGGCATGCCGACCTGATGAATTTCGTTTCCGTCAATGTTAAACGGCTTAAAGCGCGGCGTGACCATGGCCACCGCCTCGACTTCGCCACGCGGTGAACTGACAATGCACATCTCGCCATTTTTAATGCCTTTTTCCTTGGCCAGTTGCGGACTCATTTCAACAAAATTTCCGGGCTGCATTTCGGCCAGCCACGAGCACCAGCGGGTCATAAGTCCCGTCTGCCAGTGTTCGGAGAGCCGATACGTCGTGCAGACAAACGGATAACGCGGATCGCAACTGGCCACGTTTGAGTAGGCGTCCAGATCCGAACCCACGCCTTCCTTGTCAAAACGAATGATAGCGGGATTATGCTTTTGCGGTGACAGAATATTCTGATCCACCGGGCATTCCAGCGGTTCGTAATGCTCGGGGAAAGGTCCGTCGGCCAGGCCCGGTCCAAAGAGGCTCCCCACACCGTCGGGTTTCATGATGAACGGAGGCCGTCCGGCGCCGGGGTTTCCCGCACCGTCGGGAACATC
Source organism: Smithellaceae bacterium (assembly GCA_046484315.1). Classification (GTDB taxonomy): domain Bacteria; phylum Desulfobacterota; class Syntrophia; order Syntrophales; family Smithellaceae; genus UBA8904. The sequence continues at coordinate 1,918 of JAWOJC010000107.1, forward strand.
ACCCGTCCATTTTTCACCGTCCCATTTGATGACGACGCGCGTCGGATCCCAGGGCTTGCCGTTTGAGTCAACCGATGCGCCGTTATACAGAATGCGGCGGTTGACCGGCCAGGACCAGGACCATTCCGGATGCAGGCCAAGTCCAGTTGGATCAGCCGCATTTCGTCGCATCGGCAAGATGCCCTTGTCGGTGACGGAACCACAGTAAATCCAGCAGCCGGATGTCGTTGAGCCGTCATCCTGCAACCAGGCAAAGGTTGGCACCAGATCGCCTGCTTTGAATTCGCGGAACTCGCCCTTCTTGGTCGGGTTTTCCACTTTCTTGTCCGTCAGGAAAACACCGTTGATTTCTTTGGCCACCATTCGCGGATCGTAGTGGAAATGGCCGCCGACTTTTTTACCATAGGGCCAGGTGAGCTTTGTAATCGCTTCCTTGTGTGGGCCGCCATTTTTCTCGTAAAGATCCTGCAATCTAAAGAGAATTTCACTCATGATGTCGCCGTCAGGCATGGCCACACCGGGGGGATTGGCGGCTTTGTAACGCCACTGCTGCCAGCGGCCGGAGTTGGTGATGGTGCCTTCTTTTTCCATCGACGCTGCGCACGGCAGCATAAAGACTTCTGTCTTGACCTTGGCAGGATCGATGCCGGGTCCGCGCCAGAACGATCCGGTTTCATTGTCATAGATATTGACGTTGACCATCCAATCGAGTTTGCTAAGCGCCTGGCGCACTTTGTTGGAATGTGCACCGGAACAGGCCGGATTCATTCCCCAGGCAAAAAATCCCGTGAACTTTTCCTTGTACATCTGATCGAAAAGCACAAGCCAGGAGCAGTCCTGCCCGTCGTCGAGCTTCGGCATGGTCTGATAGGCTTCTTCTACAGTCATGTTGGTTCCGTACATCGTGCGCAGATAGCTGGCGATATACTTCGGCGCGTTTTTCCACCAGTTGAGGGCATTGGCTTCCTTTGTTTTGGGTGTTCGCGCATCATTGAATTCCGCAAGGTTTTTCATCGACGCGCGAGGCGTTCCCAGATAGCCGGGCCAGATGTGATACAAAAGGCCGTAATCCGTCGAGCCCTGCACATTACCTTCACCACGTAGTGCACCCACGCCGCCGCCCGCGATACCGATATTCCCCAGCAGAAGCTGAATGATCGCCATCGTGCGGATGTTCTGAACGCCCACGGTGTGCTGTGTCCAGCCCATCGCGTATAGATCCGTCCCAGCTTTGTCCGGCTTGCCCGTCGAGCCGTAAAGCTCATAAACTTCGATCAGCTTGTCAACCGGCGTGCCGCAGATTCTGCTGACCATTTCCGGCGTGTAGCGGGAATAGTGTTTTTTCAAAAGCTGGAATGCGCAGTTGGGGTCGCGCAGCGTCGGATCTTTGCGAATGACGCCGTTTGCATCCGTTGAATACGACCAGGTGCTTTTGTCGTACTTCTCTCCCACGAGGCCGGAGAAAACGCCTTTGTTATCTCCCGGAAGCTTCAAGGCGGAATTCACGATAAACGACGCGTTGGTATAGAGCTTCACATACTCTTCAAAATACAGCTTGTTTTCAATAATGTGGTGGATCATGCCGCCTAAAAATGCGATATCCGTTCCGGAGCGCAACGGCGCATAAACATGAGACTTCGCGGCGGACTGCGTAAAGCGGGGATCGGCGCAGATCACTTTCGCACCGCGCTTATCGACCGCATCCTGAACCCATTTCCAGGAAACAGGATGGTTCGCGGCGGGGTTTCCGCCCATGACCAGAATGACATCGCTGTTGCGGATGTCGATATAGTGGTTGGTCATTGCGCCGCGGCCAAACGACTCGGCCAGCGCCGGAACCGTTGAGCTGTGGCAAATGCGCGCCTGATGTTCCACGTAAATCAACCCCAGCGCACGCAGAAACTTGGAATAGGTGAAGCATTCTTCATTGTCGAGCGCTGCCGAGCCGCACGAGGCGATACCTTCCGTCCGGTTAACAACCTGGCCTTTGGCGTTGGTGCGCGTAAAGCTCGCATCGCGGCTTTTCTTGACGTTTTCGGCGATCTTGTCAAGCATCCATCCCCACTCTTTTTCTTCCCATTTATCGGAATGAGGCGCGCGGTAGAGCGGCTTATCGAGCCGGTTGATGTTGGTGGCCATCTGGTAGATCGAACCGCCCTTGGAGCAAAGCGCCCCCTGATTGATGGGACTGTCCGGATCCCCCTCCGTGTTAACCACCTTGCCGTCGCGTGTGGAAACAATAATGCTGCATCCCACGGAGCAGTAAGGGCAAATCGTGGTGGTTTCTTTGGCGTACCGGATCTTCAGATCCTTTGCCTGCGCGGACGCGGGGGTGAGGCTTGCCCCCAGACCGCTGACCGCGGCGACAGCGCCGGATAGCTTCAGAAACCCTCTTCTGCTTACGTTCATAAATCCTTCTCCTTTCGTCCGAAATATTAAAATATTATCCGTTCATGGATTCGTCCTTTCCAAACAAGGGAGGCATGGCCGTTTCCAGCCAAACCCATGGCCCGCGCTTCATGGATCGCTCTTTAGAAGGCGCGGATCGGAGATCATGAATCCGATACCAATTTTTCTGCTCGCCCTTGCAACACAAGGGAGGCGAGGCAAAGCAGTTCTTGCAGTCGGCGCATCCGGTAAACATGCTTTCCGCAACCTAAGCGGCTAATTAGGAAGTGCCGATGGCGTTGCGGTGCTGTGATTTTTTGTAAACGGGTTTGGTAATGATGACCAAACACGGTTTCCTCATCTGCATACTGCCGTTCTTTCACGGCAGAACAGACAGAAACCTAGCTGGTCTGCGGGGGGAAAGAAACGGCGAGGCGTTTTGCGGGGAACCTTACAAGTTCCTCATAAAAGCTTCATGTGCGATGATTTTTAAATAAATTGAACATTCTTGCCTTCCTTATGGGATTTGGCGCCAAAGATGTGACGCTTCCGGCTGATAAAAAACGGCCTTCTATACTAAACATAACATTATTCTGAGCAGAGCCTATATTTCAAACAAATTGGCTTGTCAATAAAATATTTAATGAAAACAATGAATATTCAATAGATAGGCACCATGTGCCAAACATGAAGAAATACGATAAATAATATTTGGTTATGCTATTTTGCTTGTGCACGAATGAATATTCGGATCTGATTTGTGATCGACATCATTCCTGACGGATGTCATTTGAGACCGTCACAGGTGGCTGTTTTATGTGGTCAACAGGGTTTTGCGGATGGCCACGCCGATATTCTCGAGCAGGTATGGTTTGCGGACATAGGCGCTTACGCCCAGTTTCAGGGCCTGCTTGACTCGGTCTGTTTCCGAATAGCCGCTGACAATGACGGCTTTTTGTTTCGGCCGGATTTCCAGAATTCGTCGATACGTTTCCAGACCGTCTATCCCCGGATCCATCAGCATGTCCAGCACCAAAACGTCGGCGTTATTGTTTTTGAGATATTCGACTGCTTCTTCACCGCTGGACAAGGCATGCGCCTGATAGCCCAGCCTGGCCAGCAGGCTTGTGGCCACTTCTCTTTGCTCCTGAATATCATCCACCACCAGGATTGATTCTCCGCGGCTTATATACGTGTCGATCGGCACAGCCCGCGACGGCCTTTTCAAGGCTTCACGGGTTGCAGGGAAATAGAGGGTGAAAACACTGCCCTTGCCGACATCGCTTTGGACTTCTATGTAGCCTTCGTGGTCTTTAACGGTGCCCCAGACAACGGCCAACCCCAGACCCGTTCCGCTTCGGCCCATGACTTTCTTGGTATAGAAAGGCTCAAAAATCTTTTCAACGTCCGCTTGCGCAATTCCCTGTCCGTTGTCGCGAACGGCCAGGGCCACATAGTCGCCTTCGGATATCTCGTTGTGCCCCGAAACCGGTTTGTCCAGATAGACGTTGCAGGTGCTGATGGTGACACTTCCTTCGCCGGTAATGGCTTCCACGGCATTGGAGATGAGGTTCATCGCGGCCTTTCCCAGATGAACAGGTGAGCCTTTGACATTCAATAAATCGTGGCCCAGTTCTTTAATGATGGTGACCTGGGGATGATAGGCCTTCAGTCGGGCATGCTCCGGCGTTTGAAAATATTCAAACAGAATCCGGTTGAAATTGACCACGTCCGATACGGGAACACCCCGCCGGGCCAGAGTGAGCATATCCTGGATAATGGCGGTTGCCTTCTCGCTGGACTTCAGGATGCTGTGCAGATGTTTTTTTAAGGGGTTGTCATCCTCCATTTTCATGATCAGCAGTTCGCTGTAGCCGACCAAAACCCCCAAAACATTGTTGAGGTCATGGGCCACACCGCCTGCCAGCGTTCCCAGAGACTCCATCTTTTCAGCCCGGTGCAGGCGCTCTGTCAGCGCTTTTCGCTCCTCGTCGGCCAGTTTCCTTTCCGTGATGTCGCGGATGGTCAGCACGATGCCGTTGATGCCCGGATCATCCAGAAGATTGCTCCCCATCGCTTCGAAATAACCCCAGGTCCCATCGCCTTTCATTCCTCGAAATTCAAGGGGGGACATTTGTCTGGCTTCCTGCGTCAGTCGGAGAAACTTTTGCCGAACGTTTTCGAGATCGTCCGGATGAATTAAATCAAGAGGTGATTTTTCCGTCAGTGATTCCGGGGCAAGACCGAACATCGGTTCCACCGATGGACTGCTGTAAATGAAATGTCCGTTCGCATCCAGAATAGAGATGACGTCCGACGAGCTCTGTATAAGCTTTCGGAAGCGGTCTTCGCTACGCCTGAGTGCTTCCTCCGCCAGTTTTCGTTCCGTCACATTGGCAAAAACCATCTGCGCACCTACGGGCTTGCCTTCCCTGGTAAGAATTGTGCCGATCACCTCCACCCATAATTGGTTGCCGTCCTTGGTCGTTACGGGAATTTCCAGCAGCCGGGGGTGATCCCCTTGCAGTCTGGCTGTCAGCCTCTCCATCAGACGTTTGCGCGTACCCTCGTCGAAAATATCAATGTTGAAGCCGTTTTGGCCGACCACCTTTTCACGCTTCCAGCCCATCAGATCCTCGATGCGTTTGTTGATGTACTGCACGTTGCCTGCGATATCGACCATGCCCACGCCTATCGGCGCGTTTTCGAGAAACTCACGATATTGTCTTTCGCTCTCTTCGAACGCAGCACGGGTCCGCCGATGTTCGGCGAGTTCCCGGGCCATTTGCTCGTTTACCTGGCAAAGCTCCGATGTCCTTTCTCCCACAAGCGACTCAAGATGCTTATGTGCTGCGTTGAGACTCTTTTCGGCTTGAACACGGTCAGTGACGTCGCGGACGTTCATCACAAAACCTTTGACGGCCGGATTCTTAAAGAGATTGCAGCCGATGCCCTCGAGAATGCGCGTAGAGCCGTTTTTGTGTTTGACCCCGAAGGAATTACGAATATTGATTTCTTTGGTCAGAATCGCCTGACCGAAATCGTAAAGGGCACGGGCAATATCGGCGGGTGCAATATAATCGAAACCGCTTTGTCCGATAAGTTCATCGGGCTTGTAGCCCAGCCAATGCTCAATGGCGGGGTTGACGTAGGTGATGACTGCTTTTTTGTTGACGATAATGACGATGTCGGATGTGTTTTGCGTGATTGCGCGGAAAAATGCTTCGCTTTTTTGTAAATTGGCAATTTGTTGTTTCAGCGCTACTGTTTCATCATGTGCGCGGACCGGACTTTTCAATCGTTTTTCCATCCACTGCTTTCCTGCTAAAAGGATTGGTTTTTAACGCATTAATAGGCCTATATTCAATTGACGAGCGTCTATCGACGTCTGGAGCAAAAATCTTTAATTTGCATTTGCAAAAGCCGGTTTGAAAGCTGGTTGGCCCCTTGACTCTAGGTGCGGCTATTTTTAGGTCATCCAGCCCATTGATGCTCCTTTTATTGTTTTACCTACAATGCGTTACTGTCCATCTTTGCAGCCTTTGAATATCCTAAGTTGATGTAATTATTGCAATATTATAAAATAAAGCCATTTCTTACTGCTTTCAAGTGTCGGAATAAGTTACAATTAATATGGGTCGTAAAAAAAATAATAGTAATATTAAATGTTTGATAATTGGTATGCTCTATGCAAGCTTTCAGCCGTAATAATTTTGCGGCGCGGGGATACAGAAAAACAACAAAGAATGAAAGGATGGTAAAATGAAAAAACGTTTAATCGCTTTTATTTTTACAGGGATCTTAGTTCTTGGTGTCGCAGGCATGGCAGGTGCGGATACATTCACGCTAAGCAGCTACAATGTATCATTAAACACATCTGATCCAGGTCTGGTTCTTTACTGGAATCCGATCCTTGCCCAGCCGAAAACGTGGGATTTGAATGTGGGTGAGAATACGGGATGGTTCAATCTTTTTAAAGTGGGGACAACTGAGGGCACCGTGAATTATGGTGAAGATACCGTGCAAAAAGCAATCAGCGTGAGTTTTAATTGGACCGCTCCAACTGCTACAATACCAGATACAGTGAACGGAGAGACACATGGGTGGACGCTTGTTTTAATCGACGGTGGTGTAGTTGACTGGAATGACAGCCCTGCTATTTTTAATTTCGGTAACGGTGGTCAGTTTACGCTTGCATTACAAGATGGCTATTTCAGCGTTCCGGGTTGTACTAACATCAAAGCCAATCTTACTTATGTGAAACCGTCCACTGCCGTTCCGGAACCTGCCAGCATGCTGCTGCTTGGTCTTGGCCTGATAGGCTTGGCGGGCATGAGGAGAAAAGCTCGCTAATAATTGAACATAGAAATGAATGATTTATTGCAAGAAAGGCAGGGTCTATTGGCTCTGCCTTTTCTATTTTATTAGATTTACAATTACTGTAAGAAATGGTGAATAAACGGATAGCGTTGAAAGAAACGAAGTTCAGGAAGTACGCATTAACCGGATAACCTTATTTAAGGTTCTCAATGTACCTTCCCTTTTAAAGCAATAATAGTGTGACGATGATATTGTGCTTGATATAATAGTTGTTATCTATTTAACTTGCAAAAATTACTTTATTACTATATTTATTGCGCCATGGTACGAGTGCACAATGAAAAATAC
>JAWOJC010000152.1:0-13906 GCA_046484315.1 Smithellaceae bacterium
TGAGAAATCGATGCCCGGCACGATATTACCGGGGCAGTAAGCAACCTGTTCTGTTTCAGCGAAAAAGTTATCCGGCCAGCGATCCAGCACCATGCGGCCGATCACCTTCAAAGGCACCAGCTCTTCGGGAATCAACTTCGTCGCATCCAGATGATCGAAGGGGAAATTATCCGCTTCCTCCTCAGTGAAAAGCTGCACCGCCAATTCCCACTCGGGGAAGTTGCCGGAGGTGACTGCTTCGAACATATCGCGACGGTGGAAGTCGGGATCGGCGCCTGCGATCTTGACGGCCTCATCCCAGAGGGTGGATTGCAGTCCGAGCTTGGGACGCCAGTGGAATTTAACAAACGTGGAAACGCCCGCGTCGTTAATCAACCGGAAACTATGCACGCCAAAACCTTCGATCATCCGAAGGGATCGCGGGATGGTGCGATCGGACATGATCCACATCACCATATGCATGGATTCAGGCGTGAGCGAAATGTAATCCCAGAAGGTGTCGTGAGCGGTTGCTGACTGGGGAAAGGCGCGGTCGGGTTCCATTTTAACCGCATGGACGAGGTCAGGGAACTTGATGGCATCCTGAATAAAGAAGACGGGTACGTTGTTGCCGACCAGATCCCAGTTGCCTTCCTTGGTATAAAACTTGACGGCAAAGCCGCGTACGTCACGCGGGGTGTCAATCGAACCCGCCCCGCCTGCAACGGTTGAGATACGGGTAAACAGGGGTGTCTTTTCACCGACCTCCGTGAGAATCTTCGCGGTGGTGTATTTCTTCAACGAAGCGGTCAGCTCGAAGAACCCATGTACGCCCGTCCCGCGCGCGTGAACGATGCGCTCCGGGATGCGCTCGTGATCGAAATGCGTGATTTTTTCGCGCAGGACAAAGTCTTCCAGAAGCGTCGGACCGCGCGGATTGGCCCGAAGTGAATTTTGATTATCCGAAATCGGAATGCCGAAATTCGTGGTGAGCTCGGGGTGATTGCCCCCTGCGATCTGGTGCAACTCGCCCCCGTCAGCCATTAGTGTCTCCGGATCCCGAACTGCGTCCTTCTTTTGTTTACCTTTACCAACATAACTTGTCGTCTTTTTTTTGCTCATGATCGATCTCCTTAGCCAAGGTTGTCTGCTGCGAAATCCCAATTAATCAGTTTATCCAGCACTGCGTTGACATAGTCCGCGCGTCTGTTCTGATAATCCAGGTAATAGGCGTGTTCCCACACATCGATGGTCAAAAGCGGTTTTTTGCCGGTAGTCAGCGGCATATCCGCATTGCCGGTCTTGACGACCTTGAGCTTATCGCCATCCAAAACGAGCCATACCCAGCCACTGCCGAATTGGGCCATTGCCGCGGTTGACAACTCCTTCTTACAGGCGTCTACGCTGCCGAAGGATGCCGTTATTTTCTGCTTCAGGGCCGATGGCGGTTCACCACCACCCTTAGGTTTCAGGCTGGACCAATAAAACGTGTGATTCCATGCCTGAGCTGCATTATTGAAAATCGTAGCTTTGTCAGCAATGCCGGCCGTCTTGATGATGATCTTCGTAAGCGTCATGTCTGCAAACTCCGTTTCGGCCACCAGCTTGTTCAGGGTATCGACATAGCCCTTGTGATGCTTGCCGTAGTGGAAGCCAATCGTGTCTGCAGAAATGACAGGGGCAAGCGCGCTATCCTCGTACGGCAGGGACCCGAGTACATGGGGAGATTTTTTTTCAGTTGTATCGTTGCTCATCATTTTTCCTCCTTTATATTGATTTCTTTCATACTGATTGCATCATTGCCGCCTCCGACCAAAAGACATCCAGGCGAGTTGTCCCCTTGCCTGCGGAGGATCAGCAGATCGATTTATTCTTCATCTATTCAGGACAACCTCGGCAGGGGTGCCTTTTTTATTCTCAATGTCATAAAACTATCTTTGTTCTTTATATAGGCTCCTTGGCGACATATCGGTAACACTTCGAATTGAAGTGTTTCGCGTTGACGGATTTATCCTCATAGAATCGTCTTTGAAATGAGTCACAGGAAGCCCAGAGTTGCTCTACCGATTTGAAAAATTCAATCATCTCGGCGGTTATTTCGTTTTTTTGCATTTCCCTCTCTCTTATAGAAAGCCATTGTTCCTTGATGACACTACCTGGCTTGCGGTAATGCCTTCATGTTATTTCAGCCAAAGCGCATGCTCTTCCTGAAGGCGGGCAAGCGCGGCACCGGTCAAGGGAACCCTCTTCGTTTTCTTCGTTCTTTTCAAGTTACGTGTGTCATGATGGTTATCGTTATAATCCGAACTTCCCGCACCTGTCGGATTCTCCATGTCATCGGGTAACATACCGGGGTTATCAATAACGGCTGCAAATATTTTTGCGGATTGATCCCAGATGGCGTTGGTTATGCTCATAGGACTGCCCGGCAATAAGTTTTCCAATGGACTTACTTCAAACATCTTCATAAATTTTCTCCTTTTTCATGGAAGCGAATATGTAGCGTGAAACGAGGTTCGTGACCCCCTTGCGAAAGGACATTCGAGATACGTTTCACGTTCTGTTGTTATTTCAGATGAATTAAAAGAACCATCATGTTGGCCTTTGCTTCCTTAGAGTAGACCTCCTCAGGCACGTCATCTTCTCGGAAGCGTCATCTATGGTACCAGGGCTGAAGAATTCAAACCGCTATTTATAGAGCACCGGAACCGCTGAGTACGGCCCTTGGCGTCATGAGCAGAATCTTGATATCCAGCCAAAGGTGCCAATCCCGGATATATTTCAGATCAAGGCGCACCATGTCGTCAAAAGTAGTCCGGCTTCTGCCCATCACCTGCCATAATCCCGTGATACCGGGCTTGCAGGACAAGAGACGACGGCGATGCCAGATATCATAGAGATCACATTCATAAGGCAGAGGGGGACGGGGACCGACCAGCGACATCTCTCCCAGAAACACATTGATAAATTGTGGAAGTTCGTCGAGGCTTGATTTTCGCAAAAAAAGGCCGATGGCTGTAATGCGCGAATCGTTGGTGAGTTTGTAAACGCCTGTTTCCACTGCGGCCTTATTTTGTTCACAAATGAATTTTGTTACAAAAATTTGATGTTGCGCCGAATCGCAGTTTGTTTTCATGGACCGAAACTTGAGCATGGAAAATCTTTTACCGTTTTTGCCTATGCGTTCCTGCCTGAAAAGCACAGGACCCGGCGACGTCGCTTTTATGGCTGCGGCAATGATCAGAAAAAGCGGTGATAACAAAATCAACGCGACTGCGCTACAGAAGAGATCCATCCCTTTCTTGACGGCAAGAGATATCTTCTTGCTGGAAGTGTGCCCGGTAAGGTCCGGATACAGGTGGCTGTTAAATAATCTATCATGAAAAGGCCCGTTGCCTTTTTCAGGAAAGAGGTGAAAGGATATATCAATCTTATCCTGCCAGTCGGCATCGAGTCTTTCGAGGAAGCGATCGGATATTTGCTGAACGAACCGTTCAATCTTCGTGTCTTGCTTTGCCTCTATTTCCGTAATAATAACACCGATGCTGTGATGGTTATGGTACCAGCCCGGAACATCAACTTCACGCACGGATGGAATCAAGGCCGCCTTAATGCTTGTCAGGGTATCTGCGTGCCGGAATGCGGACAGAAGCCTGGAAATATCTAATACCAACAGAAGAAAAGGTTTTTTGGATCGTTCGGTGCGCATTCTTTCGATGCGCAGCATATGATGAAATTGCGTTTCATTATAAATTGGATAATCGTTTTCATGCGTGCGAACCATCAGTTGCATCAGGTTCCCGGGAAAGGCCGATGCTTTGTCCGTTAAGATCTGTTCGGGAAGATTCATCATCTTTATCCTTTTGTTTTCGGAGACAGGGGTTTAGGGCGCATCATGCAAATGCGGTCCGGGAACGCCGGAACATGCCGATGCATGATACACCCTGCAATTTATTAATGACCCCAGGCCTTCTTGACCTTACCGACGTTTTCCTGATATTTGCCGCCCATTTTTTCGGCGGCGCCTTCCACTTCCAACTTTTGATCATCGGTTAGATCCCCGGCCGTTTCCTTGATTTTGCCTTTCACCTGATGAAACATTCCTTTTGCCTTATCTTTTGTGCTTGATTTCATGGTATTCTCCTTCAAGAATTTAGCTCTAAAGGTTTGAGCAAGGCAGTCACGATTATGCACGGGCCCTGCGATATTCACGGATAAATATTTCATCATTCACCGCTATTCTGTCGACACCGTTCATGACTTTTTCCCGTCTTTTTCCTCTGGTCTGATGTGTTCCAATCGTGACCCATCCGGAACCGCGTTTGAATTTAGTAATCTCTTTGGCTTCAATGAGGTTTTCCAGCATAAAATCCTGGATGTAATCGTATTGATTATCTTTACGAATAATATGGACTAACATATTCTCACCTCCTTCTTTTTTTGTGTTGCAGCCTAACGGCTCGATGACTGTATTTCACGCTCAATGACGATCTCGACACGACGATTGTTGGCGCGTCCCTCGGGCGAGGTGTTATTGGCAATCGGGGTGCCTTCGCCCATACCGCGTGATTGGATGCGGTCGGCCGGATAGCCCCTCTGTACGATGTAATTCCGGACCGTGTCGGCCCGACGCTCAGAAAGACCCTGATTGTATGACTCGGCGCCCTGTGAATCGGTGTGCCCCTCCACAATGATGTTGCGCTCGCGCACGGCCATCAATGCCTTGGTTACGTCGTCGAGCTTCTGCTGTGCCATGGGCAACAGATTTGACTCGGCGGAGCGAAAGAGGACCGCTCCGGAAAGAGTAACGACCAGACCGCGTTCCTCTTCTCTGACGTCGGCAAGTCTGGCAAGTTCAGCCTCTGCATCGGCTGTTCGCTGATCAGCGTCTATGACGTCCTGCCTGGCCTTGTCGGCGGTTGCGGCTTGTTGCGAGGCGAGCTCATCTCGCGCCTGGGCTGTCCGAGCACGGGATTCGCTTAAATCCTGCCTGCTCTGTTGTGCCATTTCGTCTCGCTTCATCCGGTATTCTGCGTCGGATTTCTCTTTTGCCGCCTTGAGTGTGGCCTGCTTGTCGATTTCCGCCTGTGCAGCAACAGTCTGACTTTCCGCATCTCTTACATCCTGCCTTCCCTGCTTGATGATTTCGGACTGTTTTCTCTGGTAATCGGCGCTGGCCATGTCTTTGCGTGATGTATCAGCAGCCGTGGCGCCAACGGCTCCCGCCAGCTGTGCCCTGCGCTGGGCAACATAAGCCAGATCTTTTGTTTTGGCTGAGTCTGAATCTTTTCGAAAAGACTCTTCCGCCAGGTTGAGTGCTTCCTGGGCCTGGTGTAATTCCGCCGGCGCAAGCTTTGCCGCCGGCCCAACGCTCGCGGTCTGGTAGGCCTGCCTTGCGCTGACAAGTTCATTGGGTGGCACAGTTGCGCAGCCGGCCAAAAGCACGGCTGATGTGACGATGATCAAGAAATGTTTCGTTTTCATTAGAACCTCCTCAGGGGTTATTATTTAAGCGATGGTTAGGTTAAGGGTTTTCCTGCCTGAGCTTGCGGACACGCGCCACGGCTTCATTGGCCTCCGTCTTTTCGGCATCCCCTTGGGCCAGCACCAAAGCCAGCTCGGCATCCGCCTCGGCCCGCATCAGCATCGATGCGGCCTTGTCCTTCTCGCCTTTTTCAGAAAGCTCCCTGGCTTTGGCAAGTTCATCCTGGGCCAGTTGCAAATGAAGCGAGGCTTGCGGAACGCTTGCGGCTCCGGCCACCTCGGCTGCGCGGATTCCTGACGTGGATGCCTCTGTCCGTAAAGGCGCGCTTGAGCATCCCGCGACGATTGTAGCGGTCAAGACGGCCGCGGCCAATGCCATAAATCTGATTCTGGATACATGTTTCATTTCGTTCTCCTTTTTGTGTTTTGACAGGTGGTTGTTATTTTAGTACCGTCCTTAGATTACTCGATGGTCATCGGGGGCTCGACACTCTTTAACCCTTCAACTCAGCGATCACTTTTTTGTTTTGTCTGCAAAATACATTCTGATGGACAGCGCCATATTTAATTTTGGAATACTCATGCAATGCGCGTGGAATCATCATGATCACAGATGGATAGTAGCAAGGAGTCTGCCAATCACCCGCCCGGCGCCCCGATATTAATTCAGCACTCATAACGGAAGGTTAGATTACGGGCGCAACGCACATCAAAGTATCAACACGTTTGTTCGGCCTCAGTATTTGGTGGAGCCTCAACATTCTGAGGGATGTATTGAAGGAGGTCAACGGGTGGCGGGGCCAGTGGACTTGCAAAGCAAATTGGGCGGATTTAAGCATTCGATGCCGACAGCGCCTATAACAAAGGTGAGCTTTTAAAAAAAGCAGGCTTGAGCCGGAAGTATTTATGATCGATGATGTCGATTTCATCGGCTTTGATCAGTGAACTGATTATGCGGCTGGCCGTTTCCCGGGACATGGCTGTATAATTTGCCAAATCTTTGTGTGTCAGTTTAACATGGATGATTTTCCCCGCGTCATCCGGTATGCCGAATTTGAGATAAAACATATTCAGGGCGGCCTTGATGCGGTCGACTGTATCGGAGTAACTGTGCAGTTTCATGGTAATCCATGCATCACGCAGGCGTGAACAAAGCAGAGAAACGATACTTTGCAGGCAGGTTTCATTATTCATGATGTAAGTGGTGAAATTTTTTCTTGTGAAAAATCCGATTCTGGAAGGTTCCGTTGCCACAATTGTGGCGGGCGCTGTCTTACCGTCAATCATGGCCATTTCCCCGAAATAATTGCCTCGTCTATGAATCGCCAGTAAGAGCTCTTTCCCCGCGCTGTTCACCTGCGTCACTTTGACCTTTCCGGAAAAAATGATGTAAAAGAAATCAGAGGGCTCTTCCTCCAGTTCAATGACTTGATTTTTTTCAAATGTTTTCACAATGATGCTTTGCCGGAATTTTTCCAGATCTCCAGGGGGAACGCACGCCAGAAAAGGAATATTCCGGGATATTTTTAAAAATTCATCAGAGCTATTCATCTACCGTCCCGCTTATTATTATGATTTTTGTCCTGTTTTTCTTTGCGCTCTTTTTCAGCCTTTCCCGACTGAGACTTTGACCGCTGCTGATCGTGGCGATCTGGCGCCTGCTTTTGGAGATCACGGGATGGCTGCTGCGAGGATTGCGGCTTGGCTCTCTGCCGCACGTCCGGTGCGCGCTGTGGCTGCGGGCTGCGTTTCTGGGTACGTACATCGCGGGGCTCTTCACGCCCTGCCTCACGACCCCGTGGTTGAACGTTTTGACGTTTCTGCTGGACAGTGCCCGGGGATTGTTGCGATCGCGATTGGGACTTCAAATCCCGGACGCCCCAGGAGTTTTGCTTCTCCCAATGTTTATCCTTTTTCCAGCCGTTCCAGTTTCGTTTAACCTGCTCATGGGGAATAGGTCGATGGTCCCACTCATGCCCTCTCCAACGGCGATTCCGATAATCATTTCTCCAGCCGGAGGGCACCTGACCGTAAAAAGAAGGAGCGCTCTTATAGTGACGCCAACCGGAATTGTAATTTTGCGATCGATACCATCGTCCTTCCCATGGACGCCACCACCAGCCGTCATAAAAGAAGATATCCACCTCAGCGTCGGGGACGACATAGACGTAGGTCTCCGGCAGCACGACCAGGGCCGGCGGCGCGGCAAATACAATGGGCGGCGGCAGTGAAAACTGAACATCCACATCAGCGCCTGCCATCACCGGACCGGGCAATAAAAATAACAAACCCAGAAGCGTTTTTCCAAAAACTAACTTATCCATGATTAGACCTCCATTGACCAATCATTCCCAACCTAAGCGCCAGCACCAAGGGCTGCAATCCCATGTGCTGGTATCGCGCATCAGAATTTAATAACAGGAGAGGTGAAACACCGCACTAGCGCCGATTATCGTGTCCGGGCCCTCGATCCCGGTCATGGCCCCGGTCTCGTCCATCTCTGCCATCGCGGCCATCATGCCAGGGAACGAAACATCCGCTGATTGATACAACGAGCATCACGAAAATCATGGCCGACATTATTAACCTTTTCATTCCAGACTCCTTTGGGAAAAAAATTTTGTTGATGGATTAAAGGATTGAACATTATCTTGCCGCTCAGTCGATCTGCGGCCTTAGATTTGCCTCAGGATGTTCACATAATCACTCGTTTGGTATTCTTTAAGCCATCGCTTCGCAACCACGCCAGCATACGTCTTGACAAACAGATTTCGCCATCTTCGCTTGATATCACCCCAGGTGTTGATAAGCGGTGAGGTGAAAAGGGTGTGCACCGGCATGCGCCCGCGCATCGCCTTTCGCGCTTTTTGTCTTTCCATTAATTGATGCGCGAAGCGCCAGGAATAAAATCCGACAAATTGAATCGGGAAGCCGATGGTCGCCAGATATACCCAGTTAAGCCAGTTGCCGTAATTTAATTTCCGGCTCACAAATCCACCCAGATACTTTTTTTTCATCAGCAGCTTGGGCATGTTTTGCAGATCATGCGGATCATACCCGTCGGGCCTCGGATCGTAACAGAGAAACAGTCCGTCATACTTATCCCAGCCGGCCATCGACAAAGGCAAGAGGCGGCCTTCGCGCGCAAGTCTTGCTCGGAGCTCGGAGCCGGGCAGCGGAACGGCATTGAGGAGCTGAATCGTATCGATTCTTGCTTTCTTGATAAACGTTTTAAACGCGTCGGCCCACTTCTGAATCGTTACGCTGCCGCTTTCCCCCGCCTGCCTGTCTGCGGGATAGCCAAAAATAAACATGCCGTGAAGATAAAAGGTGTCGGAAAGTTTTTTTGAACGGGCGATCAGCTTTTCCACCGTCACGCCTTTGCGCATTGCTTTCAATTCTGAGTTTACCGGACTTTCGTAGCCGATGGCCAGCATACTGACACCGGCCTTGCGCATTGCCTCAATCAAGGCGTCGTTTTCCGCCACTTCTGAGCGCACCTGAACAATAATATCGATTTTTTTCCCGAATTTATTTTTATAATCACTGATTGCATCGCAAAGCGCAATGGCTTCGGCAGGCCTCTGGGCGAAATTATCGTCGGTGAAGAAGAATTTTTTGTATCCCAGATCAGAATATTTAATCAATTGCCGCAAAGCCGTCTCCACGGAGGCGGATTTGTACTTTCCGTATTGCTTGTTGACGACGCAGAATTCACAATTAAAATTACAGCCGCGGCCCCGGTTGATGGGGATGGCGCTCCATCGTTTCTTCATATATTTAACCAGGGTCAGGTCCGGGTCGGCCAGATCATTCAGATTGCAGATCGGATCGCGCCTGCCGGTAAAGACACAGGCGCCGGCATCGTCAAGAAAACTGATTCCGGGGACAGACTGAAGCCCCGTTCGATTCAAGTGGACGCCGCCCTCGTCTGCCGCCAATACAGCCAGCAATTCCTTTATGGTCTCTTCCCCTTCGCCGTGAACGACAATATCAATGCCTGCGTGCAGCGCCTCTTCGGGCAGGGCATCCACATGAGAGCCGCCGGCAATGGTAATCGCGCCGAAGCCCTGATACAAGCGTGCCAGCTCAAAAAGCCTGGGAACCGAATTGCTCATGCCGCCATAGAAGAGCGCCAAATGCGCGGGTTTGCCTCTCTGCAACAAGCCATGATCCGGTTGCCCGCAATCGGTGAGCGGACCGCCGTAATTATTTTCATCCAGAGCGTAGACATCCTTACACCGGGGATGATGCGTAATCTGGCTTAGCACCGATAAAATGCCTACCGGCGGCATTTTAATCTTCGCATAAATATTGCTTTGGGAATGCTTCGGGTATTGCGGAATAATCCCGATGACCGTCAATTCTTTTTTCATAATGAAATTCCTGATTCGCAGGTTTTTCGAAAATTTTAATTTTTCAGCAATCGACAGGCCAAACTAAACGCCCTCGATTTGAGATGCTCTCCACGTCCGAACCAGATGGCGTTTAATCGCGCGGTGGCATCCTTGTCCGCCATCATGTGGTCCGTATATTCGGCGACACTGTTGAAAGCCCCCCATACCGTTCCGCGCGCGAGGTCTGCGCCCCGGCCTGTCTCATGGAGATCAAGAACGCTCAGGCGCATTTTTTCCGCCCTTGCCGTGTTCGGGTCCTCTTCATGATCCGGAACCAGAGTCTCTACATAGGCCTCCAGTTCATCTTTGGTGATCTTCTGTTTCGCCATCCTGTTGAAGGTTATTTCGAGCTGATCGTTCAAAACATTGGACATTCCGAGGATAGTGAATCCCAAATCATGATATCTTACGGTATTGGGTATGTGCTGGATGGCAATGTCTCCCGCGCCCTGCAGGGCGGCCGTCAGGGTATTGTTGCAGACGACGCGAATAGGCGTAACCCTTGCGCGAACCTGGGCTCGGCCGTCATGACTGTTGGTGAGCAGGAGATATTTATTGACGATATCGTTGCCGCGGATCTTCATAAAACCCGGCAGTTTAGCCAGAACCCAAACACATTGACCATTGCCCAGGATGCCGGCTGTTTCGTAGGTCGCCTCATCTTCGGCAACCAGTGTATCGAAAAATTCGAATGCATCGATGTTCTGAACAGGTTCGTAACTTTCGTCTACGATGCCCAGAATTTCGCCGGTATCCGTTCGTACCGTTGCCGCATACGCATGATGTTTTAATCCGGGATTCACGTCGAGCGGCTTGGTGACGACGGTATAATCGAATCCGGCCATTTGCAGGGCTTGCCTTGCGGTTTTGGGATGATTCAATTCGCATCCCGCCTGATGCCATGGCGCCTCCGCATGCCCGGTGTAAGGTGACGGGATGCGCGGAACCCGCAGGTGGAGTCTGCGCAAAGTCGCTTCACTTACGGTGGATTGATACAGGGGATGGCTTTCGAGAATGATATTGAAAAGCGGGAAAATATCCTCATCGTTTTTTTTCTGCCATCCGAGAAAAGTTGCATCTGAGTTCACATCAGACGTAGATGTATTTGTATGTTTCAACATAGTAACCTCCGTTCTCCCCATGACGTTGCAATTGTCCTGCCAAAGCCCGACGCCGAATTCGAACTCGCCATTTGTTCATTCATAACATCGAGTTGGTCGGATAGAATCAGGGTTTCCCCATTCATGAAACAACCCTGGATGCCTCCACATTTGGTGGAACCTCAGGATATGGAGGGAGGAATTAAGGCAGGATAAAGGTGAAGGGCTAAAGGCTAAAGGCTAAAGGCTAAAGGCTAAAGGTGAAAGGTGAAGGGCGAAGGGGAAAAAGGATAATAAAGCATTCTGACTTTTGGCTTCTGACTCCTGTTTCAAAAAAAATACCCGGCAGATTTAATACCTGCCGGGTATCTTTTTTTCACGATGCTTATCGTAATTTATTCTTTATTAGCCTTCTTCTTTCGGCCCACTGCGCCAAGCCCTAACAGGCCCATGCCCAAAAGCAGCATGCTGGCGGGTTCAGGAACTGAATTGACTTCGGTCGATGCGGAGAAACTGGCCGTTCCACCGGCGCGATTTGCGCTGAAATACCAGTTGCCGGGTGTGTCATCATACCCGGTAATGTGTGCGATACCGCTTCCATGCATGCTGATGGTGTGGGACGTCCGGTTGCTGATGGTAACGCCTGTTGCGTCAAAGCTGTAGCTGATTCCATCAAATTCAAACGCCCACAGTGCTACAACGGGATCCGGGCTCAGCGCCGGCGAAAACACGAAAGGACTAAAGGCAACCTCCTGGCCCGACACAACAGAAGCATAGTCTTCCGTCCCGCCTGTGGTCGAAACCACAACATTGCTGAAGGAAATGAATTCCGTAGCCAATGACAAATCTTCGTTATTCGTTACGGACGTTCCGCTAAATGAGATAGCGCCATTAATCGGGACCGCCATCGCACTTACTGCCGTGACACAAATCATTGCGGTTGCCAGGCAGAAAATTCTAAAAATATTTTTCATGTTTTTTCCTCTTTCAATAAGGGTTATTGTTCGGTTTCTAGAAATCGGCCGGATCATTTCAGGCGTTTGAACCCGGAAATAAAAGGCCACTTGGTTTTGGTGCAATAAGACAATGTTGATTTTGTAAAATCTTTCTTTGCGCCCACCTCCTTTCCGGATTCCTCACCTCCTGCGGTAAGGTTCACAAAGGCTGAAAGGATTTTGTCTTTAATGGACCCGGGCAAAACAGTAGCGTTGATGATGGCGGCAGTTCGTCAGGACTCCGCCCATCGTATAGCCATGTATCAACCCTGTCAGAGATAAAATGAAGACAACCCTATAATTTGTGATGATCAAGATGACATGAATCACCATGGTGGGTAGCAATAGCAATTAATCTGCCAAAAGACGTAAAGGGCCCAGAAGTTTTGATTCACCATTTGATAATAGGTTGTTAGATGAACAGGTGGAAACAGAACAGAAGAACAAATGAATTCATTGGACCTCAGGATATGGCGGAACCTCAGGATGCTGAGGGAACAGAATACAGAATACAGAATACAGGAGTCAGGAGTCTCCCCCCCTTTTCTAACCAACTAATGACCTAAAGGTCACACGAGGTCACGCAAAGGGCGCGGCAAAATGAAGAATTATTTTATTCTTACGCCTCACGCCTTACACCTAACTTTAGCTTCCCTTCTTCATCGGGGGCCTTACAATTCCCAGCTTATGCATTCTCGCCCGCAACGTGCTTGCATTTAAACCCAGAATCGCCGCGGCGCCGTTCTTGCCCTCGATTCGCCACTTTGTTTCAGACAGAATTTTTATAATCTGATTTCGCTCTGTCTCTTCCAGGGTCTTCACGGCAGATGAAAGTACGGGGGACGAATCCCCCAGTCTGTCCGCCAGATGCAAAACCGGACCGGGACACAAGATCACGGCGCGTTCAATGATACTTTCCAATTCACGGACGTTTCCCGGCCACGGATAATCCTGCAGGATTTTCATGGTGTCTTTTGAAATCGTCGTGATCTTTTTGCCTAGATTTCTGGAATACCGGTCGACAAAGGCCTGGACCATGAGCGGAATGTCTTCCTGCCGCTGCCGAAGCGGTGGGACGGTGATAGGAAAGACATTGAGACGATAGAAAAGGTCTTGCCGAAAGCGGCCCTGGCTAACCTCTTTTTCAAGATCACGGTTGGTCGTCGCCACGATTCTCACGTCAACTTTGACGGTGTGGGAAGAACCCAGCCGCTCGAATTCGTGATGTTGAATAACGCGCAACAGTTTGATCTGCAACTCCAGCGGCAGTTCCCCGATTTCGTCCAGGCACAGGGTGGAACCATTGGCCACCTCAAATCGGCCCATGCGCCTTGTATCGGCTCCGGTAAACGCTCCCTTCTCGCGGCCGAAGAGTTCACTCTCAATAAGATTGGCAGGCAGGGCGGCGCAGTTGACCGTGATCAGAGGCCTCTCCTTGCGGGGACTCATGTGATGGATGGCGGCGGCGATTAACTCCTTGCCGGTCCCGGTTTCTCCGAGGATGAGAACCGTTGTGTCTGCCTGCGCCACTTGCTGGGCACGATAGAGAACATATTTGAGCCCGTCACTTTCGCCGATGATATTCTCAAATTGATGTTTCATTTTATTCTCGTGGCGGAAATAGATATTTTCAGCCTCGAGCTGATTTTTCATGGCTTCAATTTCCGAAAGAGCCTCTCTAAGTTCGACAGTCCGCTCCTCCACCCGTTGTTCCAAATCGTCATGGGCTAAAAGCAGCGCGTCCTCCGCCCGTTTACGCCTGGTGATGTCTTGCGCATAAATACGCACGACTTTCAGATGAGCCAGGACAATGATGCTTTCGATAAACGTCCTGCCGTCTATATCCACTTCACGGACTGCATAGCGGCCATCGTATTCTTGTTCTTGTTCTTGTTCTTGTTCTTGTTCTTGTTCTTGTTCTTGTTCCTTGATTACTTTCATCAGATCATCC
>JAWOJC010000209.1:0-7275 GCA_046484315.1 Smithellaceae bacterium
GTCAGAGGCATGTTGCCGGTGTATTCAAATTGGATTTTTTCCTGCCGGAACGCGAAATCGGCTCTGGCTTTTCTTTCGTAAGCCAGGTCGATATTTCCGGTGCCGGAGATAAACACCACTCTGCGTGTTTCGGGAAGAAGCTTCAGCGCCATGTCGAGCGTGCCTGCCGCGTCGGCGTGGAAGGGAACCTGCACAATCTCGCGACCGGATGTTTTCCGGACGGTTCTGCCTTCTGTAAAGACTGCCAGACAGGGGCTTTGCAAAAAAAGGTTTCGGCCCTCCTCTAAAAGAAAATCCAATGCCGGATCGTTCAGTGTGACAATGGCATCGAACCGGATGCCCGCATACTTCGTCTGCAGCAGGTCTCGAAGCGCGCGCCGGTGTTTTGCGCCGGCTGTCGGAGGGATATCCAGAAACTCATGAAAGACGGCACCGGAAGGTTCGCCCGCGCTTTGCCAGGCGGATTCCACCCCCGCGGCAAATAGTTTTTGCGACGGATAGTGGTAATTTAAAGAGTAGAGAAACAGAATACGTTTTGCATCGGCCGCGAGCGGACGCGGCCTGTCCGCCGTGCCGGATTGACTGGCCGCGAAATACGGTATCAGGCACAACGCAAAAAGGCAACACGAAAAAAATATTTTCCGGCGCATACCCTGTCCTTTCGCCGGGTGCGTTCACCCGGCCTGCTATTTACTGTCGAGCGCTTTGCGCACTTCCGAAGCCAGTTCATTTTTACGAAACGGTTTTTGTATAAAATGAACGCCCTCGTCCAAAACGCCTTGATGGGCAATGACGTCCGCCGTATAGCCGGACATGAACAGGCGTTTGAGGTCGGGGTGGAAGGATAAAATGTTTTTTGCCAGATCGCGTCCGTTCATCTCGGGCATCACAACATCCGTTATTAACAGGTCGATTTTTGCGCCATATTCCTGCGCCAGGCGGATGGCTTCACCCGGCCTGTTTGCCGCAAGGACCGTATAACCCAGTTTTTCGAGCATGATGGTGGTCATTTTCAGAAAAGTGGGTTCATCCTCCGCAAGCAGAATGGTTTCACGACCGGGGGACAAAAGCGCGTCTTTGCGTTTTGGTGTATGATCTTCCGTCGCGGCCAGGTGACGCGGCAGAAAAATTTTAAAAGACGTTCCAAGGCCCGGTGCGCTTTCAACGTGAATGAGGCCGCCGTTTTGCTTGACCACACCGTAAACCGTGGCCAGCCCCAGGCCCGTGCCTTTGCCAATGGCCTTGGTGGTGAAAAACGGTTCAAACAGGTGTGTCTGCGTGTCCCGGCTCATCCCGATGCCGTTATCGCTTACGGACAGCAGCACATAGTCGCCGGGGATGCCATCCGGCATACCAGCGCAGGCGGCATCATCCAGAACCCTGTTTTGCGTTTCAAGGGTAACCCTGCCGACGCCTTCGATGGCGTCGCGGGCGTTGACGCAGAGATTAGCCAGAATCTGATCGATCTGGCTCGGATCCATCCGGACCGGCCACAGGGTTTGGCCGGGCTTCCAGACCAGATCGATATCTTCGCCGATCATCCGCTGCAGCATTTTCTGCATGCCGGCCACCGTGGCGTTGAGGTCCAGCACCCTGGGCGCCACCGTCTGCTTGCGGGCAAAAGCCAAAAGCTGCCGGGTGAGGTCGGCGGAGCGTTCGGCGGCCTTGCGGACCTCATCGAGATTCTCGAGGGCCGGATGGGCGGGATCGATTTCGTCTACGGCCATCTGCGTTCTGCCCAGAATCACCCCCAGCATGTTGTTGAAGTCGTGGGCCACGCCGCCGGCCAGTCGGCCTACGGATTCCATCTTCTGAGCCTGGGTCAGCTGGGTTTGAAGTTTCTCCTTTTCCTCCCGGGTGCGCCGGTGTTCAATAATGATCTGGACACTGTTTAAAAAAGCGACGATCTGTTTGACATCGTCCGGTTGATAGCTGCCGGTTGTGTTGGCCACGGCTGCCAGTGCCGTAATCCGGCCTTTGGAAAAATGCGGTACCACCAGAAGATTGGTCAGCGCGACGTGCCCTTCGGGGAGCCCTCTTTTGGCCGTGTGCGGCGCGTCGTAGTGATTCAGCATAAACGGTTTGCGTCTGCGGATGGCTTCGCCCCACACGCCCGCGGCGCTGACGGGGAAATGTTGGGGCTGGTCAGCCATCCGGCAATGGGCCATGGCGTCGCCTGACCATGCATGAACCGTCATGACGGATTCATCCTCGTTGACGAATCCGTAGAACCCGTATTTGCTGCCGGTCATCTTTGTGATCGAAGCCAGAATATGATCCGCGATGGTTTTGGTGTCGGCATCCACCAGCGATGAGATGCTCCAAAGCGCGTTGAGCTTCGTGTAGCTGCTTTGCAATGCGTCTTCCGCCTGCTTGCGTTTGGTGATATCCAGATCATAACCGCTCCAGACAATCGAACCGTCGGCCTGCTTCTCCGGCAGGGAGGTGCCCAGAATCCACCTGACCGGTCCGCCGGGAAGCCGGATGCGGAATTCGGACACCCAGGGCGACAGAGTTCGGGCGGAGGCTTCAATCGTCTGCTGGAGGTGGGCGTGATCTTCGGGCAACACGGTTTTAAAGAGAGGTTCAAAATGATCGCGGACCTCTTCGGGTGCGCAGCCAAACAGGGTGCGGATGCCTTCGCTTGCGTAAGGCACCGAGTAGGTTCCGTCAGGCCCGCGTTTAAACTGAAAAAGCATGCCCGGCACCTGGGAGGCCAGATTGGCCAAAAGGGCATCTTTTTCCCGCAGAATCTCCTCCGAGCGCTTGCGTTCGGTAATGTCGTCGAAGGTGGCATAAACCTGGTAAGGCTTCGTTTCGTTTGGCTGGAACAAAGGAATGGCGGTAATCGACAGCCAGAGATAATCATTATTTTTCTGATGGAGCACGCCCCGGATTACCGGACCGATTTTACAACCGCTTCGCAGAGCCTCCATGGCCGGGTGGTCTTCCTCATTGACGGATGAACCGTCCTCGCGGATCATCTTCCAACGGTTGTCCAGGGTTGTCTTGCCGCGCATCCGGTCGATCGACAAACCGAGAATCCGCTCCGCCGCCGGATTGGCCGAAAGGATAGCGCCGTCGGCCGCGTGATAGACAATGCCCTGGGTTATGGTTTCAAACAGACGGCGGTGTCTTGCCTCGCTTTCGCGCAGGTATTCCTCCGCCTGCTTGCGTTCGGTGATATCCTGTGCCAGCGTCAGGACACGCTGCCGGTTGCCGATGGTGATCGATTCGGCATAGAGCCTGCACCATAATTTGCGGCCGTCGCGGGCGGTCACTTGGATTTCCAGGTCGTTGATGGAAGCATTGTGTTTTAAAGGGGCAATCATGCGGCGGCGTTCATCGGGCTTCACCCATCCCAGCTCAACGGTGGTTTTACCGATGCACGCTTCACGGCTGAATCCCGACAGGTGGAGAAACGCATCGTTGACCTCCAGAATCCTGCCGTTATCGATATCGCTGATCATCATCAGCATGGGCGCTTTTTCGAAGGCCCGGGCAAACTTTTCTTCCGATTCAAGAAGGGCCGCCTCTGTTTTTTTGCGTTCGGTGATGTCGGAAAAAATGCAGGCAAACTGACCGGGGGCGGGCCTGAAGGCGGTCACTTTAAAGTGCTTGCCGATTTCGCCCGAGTAGTTTTCGAAGTACACAGGTTCACCGCTCAGGGCCACACCGCCGTAAGTGTCGATCCAGTGCTGCTCGGTTGCGGGCATGATTTCACGGACCGTGTGCCCGATGATGTGCTCCGCTTTCAGACCGGTCATGCGTTCAAAGGCGGGATTCACGGTGATATAGCGGTAATCGGCGGGGTTGCCTTTGTCGTCGCAGATGATTTCATGGAGCGCAAACCCGTCGAGCATTTCGTTAAACAGCGTGCGGTAGTTCTCCTCGGCTCTCCGATGTGCGGTGATGTCCCGGCTGATCGACAGCACGGATGACACGACGCCCTGAGCGTTTCGTTCAGGGACAAGCCGCCAGTTATAAATGGCCGGCCCCTTGGGCGTATCCACGTCGATTTCGGCTTCAAACGGCCTGCCGCCTGTAAAGACCTGCCGGATGGCTTTTTCACAAAATTGGCATAGCGACTTGGGAAAGCCCAGTTCGCGGTGCGTTTTGCCGATGAACTGCGAGGCCTGCATGCCTCTCCAGCCCCCGACGTTGTCGGAAACAAACAGGTGGCGGCCTTCCTGGTCAAAGCGCATGATAATGTCCGGCAGTCCCTGCAGTAGCGCCCGGTGCGCCTCTTCGCTTTCCCGCAGTTTCTGTTCCATGTGCTGCTGTGCGGTGATATCCGACATCACCAGACAGCCGGCAATGATACCGCCCTGATCATTGAAGATCGGCGTCGCACTGCACAGAACTTTGCGGAAGGTGCCGTCCTTGCGCAAGAGCCGGTACTCCTCATCAACGGTTTTCCTGCCCGAAAGCGCCTGCGCGAGCGGCAGTTGATCAACATGAACCGGCTTGCCATCCGGCGTAAAGTACTGAAAGGTGGGTTGGATATCCTTCAGGGATGTGCCGATCCGGGAAGGTTCATCAGCGACACCGGCAATCGTCCGGTAGGCGGAATTGACCATTTCGATCACGGCGCCGGGCATGCTGACGAGCACCATGGGGACGGGGGATTGCTCAAACGATTGCTCCAGCAGTTTCTTGCTTTTGGCCAGCGCCTCATCGGCGCGCTTGCGGTCGGTGATATCCCGGTTGCTGGTCCGCCTGCCGCGGAAGGCGCCGTTTGCATCGAAGACCGGCTGGCATCTGTGTCCGATCCACCGCTCCATGCCGTCCCGGCGGACAATACGAAAGTCGAGCCGGCAGACTTCGTCGGACTCCGGATGATGTAAATGATTGGCGAGTGTTGATTGATCATCCTTATGGACAATGCTGGTCAGTAAAGCAGGATTTGCCATAAAGTCTTCGGGTCGCAGCCCGGTGATACGTTCGCAAGACGGCGATACATAGATCAGGCGGCCCTCCGGATCCTGCCAGTATTCCCAGTCGTAGGTGAAATCAGCCACTATGCGGTAGCGTTCTTGGCTTTCGTGCAGTTGTTGCCTCAACTGTCTTTCGGGCAGCGTATTTTCCGCCAGGCTCTCCGGCGTTGCGGGTTTATCGGCCGTGGTGCGATCGGCGGGCTTATTTTTTTTCTTCATAGTTATTTTCCCTTAAGCTTTGCGAAAATTGCAGAACCTATTTTCATAGGCACCGGCTTTTGCCGTTGTGTTTCCCGCACGGGCGATTATGATTTTAAGCGGCGTCGGGCCTCTGCAAGCGTCGGTGACTTTTCCTGCGCGGTTTTGAGCAGGGTCATTTCTTCGCCAAGCCGCGGCAACAGTACCGCTGCGTCCGAAAGCGCTTTTCTGTCCAGGGCCTCTTCTATTTTTCCGGCTGTTTTTTGCAGAGATTCGGCCGATATGTTTGCAGCGGCTCCTTTGATGGAATGGACGTGTCGTCGCGCACCGGCAATATCCCCCCGCTCCAGGGCTGTTTTCAGCAGGTCGATCTGACCGGGGAGGCCCTCGAAGAAACCGGCAAGAATGGCGGCTGCCAGATCCGCGTCATCCATGAGCCTGTCCAGCAGCGCCGCTTCGTTGAAAATGACCCGGTCTTTGTCCACTGTGGTGATTAGAAGTGACGGGCTTGATGTTTTTGGCGTTCGGCCCTGTTCGTTTGTCCCGGTCAGCCATCGCGAAAGCGTTTCCGCCAGATGTTTTATTTGTACGGGTTTGGTCAGATAATCATCCATGCCCGCCGCCAGATACTTCTTGCGTTCCTCCGCCATGGCATGCGCTGTGAGTGCGATGACGGGGATTTCGGGATTTAAGACGCCGGTTTCCCGACGGCGGATCAGGCGGGTGGCTTCGTATCCATCCATGGCGGGCATCTGGCAGTCCATCAAAACAAGATCATAATGGGCCGTCTTGAGCGCCTCAAGAACCTCAAGGCCGTTTGTGACTAGGTCTGCGGTGTAGCCCAGTTTCCTGAGCATGGCCATGGCAACGGCCTGGTTGGTAGGGTTGTCTTCCGCCACCAATATTTTTTTCGCGGCCATACGCGCCTCGGTGATGCTGTGGCGGGTGATAATCTGTCCGGCCGGAGGCTGTTGATTGTTGCGTCCCATGGCCATAGCCAGCGCGTCATGCAGATGCATCTGCCGTATCGGTTTGGTGAAAAATCCGTCAAACCCGACGCAGGCCAGACGCGACGCGTCGCCCCGCACGCCCACCGATGTCATCATGATAATCCGGGTCTGGCAAATACCGGGGTCTTCTTTGATTCGATGCCCGAGCTCTTCACCGTCCATGCCGGGCATCATCATGTCGAGCAGCGCCACCTGGAAAGGGTCTCCCTCGCTTTGCGCCTGCCGCAGGGCGGTCAGGGCGGATGCGCCATCCGCCGCCTCGGCAAAACGGCAATGCCACTCCCTGAGCAGCGTGGTCGCCAGAATCCGGTTGGTGGTGTGATCGTCCACCACCAGCACTTTGATGCCGCTGATGTCCGCGAATGTTTCCGTCACCGCCACCTGTCCGGTCGGCTGCTTTTCAAACACGGCCGTAAACCAGAAGGTGGAGCCAAGGCCGTGTTCGCTTTCACAGCCGATTCGCCCGCCCATCAGACCCGCCAGTTGCCTTGTGATGGTCAGCCCCAGTCCGCTGCCGCCGTATTTGCGCGTCATGGAGCTGTCCGCCTGAACAAACGGCGAGAAAATGGCATCAATCCGGTCTTTATCAATGCCGATGCCCGTATCGCTGACGGCAAAACGAAGCGTGGCGGATCGATCATCCTGGGCCATGCTCGAAACCCGGATGACAATCTGCCCCTGTGTCGTGAATTTAACGGCGTTGCCGGTGAGGTTGATGACAGCCTGCCGCAGGCGGCCGGGATCGCCACGCAGCAAAGACGGTACATCCGGGTCTACCAGCGCGGTCAATTCCAGACCCTTTTCGTGAGCGCCGATGGCCACCATGTCGGCGATATCTTCAATGGCCATGCGCACGTTGAAATCCAGCATTTCCAGATCGAGCTTTTGGGCTTCGATTTTGGACAGATCCAGAATATCGTTGAGCAGCGATAAAAGAGACACGCTGCTGGTGCGGACGATTTCGGCAAACTGTTTTTGTTCGGGCGAAAGCGGGGTGTCTAAAAGCAGTTCAATCATGCCGATGACGCCATTCATCGGCGTGCGGATTTCGTGGCTCATGTTGGCGAGAAACTCACTTTTGGCGGCATTGGCGGTTTCGGCGGCTTCCATCGCCTTTTTCATTTCCGCCT
>JAWOJC010000273.1:0-18705 GCA_046484315.1 Smithellaceae bacterium
GCCACTCTCGACCGCATGATTAAAAAAGGGGCGAAGGTCGGGCCCGAGGACAGAGCCGCGGTTCTGGAATATCTCAAGACACTGAATAAATAATCTAAAAAAAGCGGTTGCCTTTCTTACGAGAAGCAGCCGCTTTTTTTGTAATCCATAACAGCAACCAGCGTCAAATCGTGAGCCGCGATGATAATGATGCCAAAGGGCTAGCGGATTTTTCCACCCGTTTTGGGTTCACGGTCAAAGCCCAGCAGCGTCAGCCCTTCCGGAGAATCCGTCGCCAACAGCATACCGTGCGATTCGACGCCCATGAGTTTGGCGGGTTTTAGATTGGCCACAATCACGATGGACTTGCCTGTGAGCTCTTCGGGCTTGTAATCCTTGCCGATGCCCGCGACAATGGTCCGCTCTTCGCCGATGTCAATGCGAAGTTTGACAAGTTTGTTGGATTTGGGCACCGCTTCCGCTGCCAGAATCCTGGCCACGCGTAGATCCACTTTCGCGAAATCGTCATAATCAATTTCAGGTTTTATGTCGATGGCAGGTTTTTTTACCGCCGCCGGCGCGTCTTTTTCAGCGCTCACACGGGGGAAGAGCGAATCGCCACGGATCAGGGTGGCGCCCGCGGGCAGGGGAGCGTTTTGACGGATGACATCCAGATCGTATTTTTGCGATGTGTCCAGACCGATCTGGCTTAGGATTTTTTCCGCCGCGTGCGGCATGAACGGAGAAATTAAGATGGCGACGGCACGCAGCGCTTCGATCAGGCGGTACATGATCGCCACCAGTTTTTCCTGATTTGCCGGATCTTTAGCCAGCGTCCAGGGCTCATTTTCAACGATATATTTATTGGCGGCGCTGATCAGCTCCCAGATTGCCATCAAGGCTTTGTGCAGCGACAGATCGGCAAAGCAAGCCTCAACGTCCGCCACCGCTCTTTTAGCGGCCGCAGGCAGGCCTTCTTCCAGACCGTTTGCGGGTGCAACGGGAATTTTCCCGTCGCAATATTTGATGGCCATAGTGATTGCACGACTTACGAGGTTGCCCAGATCATTGGCCAGATCGGAATTCAGCCGCGCGACAAACGCCTCTTCGGAGAAATTGGAATCCAGGCCGAAGACCATGTCACGCAGCAGAAAATAGCGAAACGCGTCGAGCCCGTACTTGTCTTTCAAATCCAGCGGCTTGACGACATTGCCCAAGCTCTTGGACATTTTGCTTTGATCCGAATTCCAGTACCCGTGCACATTGAGATGCTGATACGGTGCAATGCCCGCAGCCTTGAGCATGGTCGGCCAGTAGATGCCGTGCGGCTTTAAGATATCCTTCGCAATCAGGTGCTGGGCCTCGGGCCAGAATTTTTTAAAATTTTCGCCATCCGGATAATCCAGTGCCGTGACGTAATTGATCAGCGCGTCAAACCATACGTAGGTGACATACTGATCATCAAAGGGCAGCGTAATACCCCATTCCAGGCGCGTTTTTGGGCGCGAGATGCACAGGTCCTCCAGCGGATCGCGAAGAAAAGCCAGCACTTCATTTCGGTAACGCTCCGGGCGGATGAAATCCGGATGGGCCTGGATATGTCCGATCAGCCAGTCCTGATACTTGCTCATGCGGAAAAAGTAGTTGCTTTCCTTGCGATGCTGAGGTTCGGTTTGATGGTCGGGACACTTGCCGTCCACGAGTTCCTTTTCCATGTAGAAGCGCTCACAGCCGACACAGTAATAGCCTTCATAGGATCCGAAATAGATATCGCCCGCGTCATAGACCTTCTGCAAAATGGCGCGCACAGTCTCCATGTGATTCGCGTCTGTCGTGCGGATGAAATAATCATTGGTGATGGCCAGTTCGGGCCACAGGTTTCTAAACTGGATGCTGATGGAATCGGCATATGCTTTCGGCGTGATGCCCGCCTTTTGCGCCGCTTCGGCAATTTTGTCGCCGTGTTCGTCGGTACCGGTCACAAAAAAAGCATCCTGTTTCGCCATGCGGGCGTATCGGGTCAGCACATCGGCAACGATGGTGGTATAAGCGTGCCCGATATGCGGCGACGCGTTGACATAATAAATGGGGGTGGTGATGTAAAACGGTTTGGACATAAAGACATTCTCCTGCCTACGGCGTATCGGCGCCGGGTTTCTTGTTGCGGGGAGGGGTGATCATGTGTCTGGCCTTGGGCGGCGCTTCCGGCGCGGTCTTGGCCGGCTCTTCAATCTTGACCGGTTTGGGGCTCTTTTTTGCCTTGGCGTAGCTTTCGTGCTCGTAAGACAGGCAGCACATCAGACGTCCGCATAAACCGGATATTTTTTCCGGGTTGAGCGACATGCTCTGCTCCTTGGCCATCTTGACGGTAACGCGATCCAGGTTCTGCAGGATGCCTCCGCAACAGACGATACGCCCGCAGACCGCCAGCCCTTTGACGATGCGGGCTTCCTGCCTGGCGCCGATCTGTTTGAGTTCGATGCGTGTTTTGAATCTGGCAACGAGGTCCTTGACCAGTTCGCGGAAATCCACACGGTTTTCCGCGGTAAAGTAGAAAATCATTTTGCTTTTATCAAAAATGCTGTCCACGGTGATGAGTTTCATCGCCAGGCCTTTCTCTGCGATTTTTTCCGTACAGAACGCTTTGGCCTGGGCTTCGAGTTTTTCGATTTCTTCACGGATGCGCAGATCGTCGGGGGTCACCTGGCGGATGATTTTTTTCAGATTCGGCGGCAGCTCAGCTTGCGTGCACCTGCGCACTTCGGTGACGACCACCCCGAGGGCGGGACCGTTATCCGTTTGCACGATGACCTGGTCATCTTTGTGCAGGATCAAATCGCACGCGTCGAAATTGTAGATCCTGCCTTCCTTTTTAAATTTAACACCGATGATGTTGGTGAGCACTTTTATTCCGTTCCCGATCAAATTAGAGGTGCAGCTTAAATGCCATCGCCTCTAATGTCAACGATTTGTTCACATTCATTTCAAGGGTTTCCATTGAGCGCGTCACTTGCGCGATATTCTGAAGCATCCTTTCGCCGTCGAGGCGGGCCGCCAGCGAAGCGATAAGGTCCAGGCAATCCGAATTGGTGACCATTTGAACGTTTTGTGTCTCTTTGTAAATGAGCGCGTCGCGGAAAATTGCATTGAGCATTCCCAAGTTATGGCGAATATCATTTTTATCCTGTCCCAGAAACGACGCCAACGCGATGAGGCTCATCGGATCGGCCTGGGTTGTGGCGGCCACTCTGGCCGTGAATTCACCCCGGTAAGCGGTCATCTCTTCAGTATTCAAATCCAGGGCTTTCGCGATGGAACCCCCGGAAAGATTGGCCAGCAGGCGGGCCCGCTCCATCGCCATGCTCAAATGGTCGACGAGGTACCGTGCCACGAGGTCCGCGGGCAAAGGGTTGAAACGCAGATGCCGGCAGCGGGACAAAACCGTTTGAGGCAGCCAGTAGGGGCGCGCGGAAATTAAGATCAAAACATTGGACGAGGTGGGTTCTTCCAGCGTTTTCAAAAGCGCGTTGGCCGCCTGTTCATTCATTTTATCCGCGTCGTCGATGATCACGATCCGCAGACGTCCGTCCAGCGGTTTGAACGTCATCTGGTTCTGGATCTGGCGAACGTCATCGATGCGCAAAAACTGGCGTTCGGTTGAAACCTGATGGACGTCCGGATGGTTGCCGGAAAGCAATTTTCGGCAGGGCGGGCATTGTCCGCAGGCGTCTTTATGCTCGACGGGATTTTCACAGTTGAGGGTTTGCGCAAAGGCCAGGGCGAGTGTTTTCTTACCGATGCCCTCAAGCCCGCTGAACAGGTAGGCGTGACCGACTCGCTGCTGGGCGATGGATCGCTCAAGCATGCTGATTTGCCGATGATGGCCGTAAATGGTTGCAAAAGACATGGCGCCATTAACCTGAAGGGTTGGTGCTGCCGATAAACTCCATCACGCGGTCGCGAACGTCCTGTTGGATGGTTTCCATCTCACGCGCGGCGTTGATTAAACGGAAACGAGCCGGTTCTTCCCGTGACAGGCTCAGATAGCCTTCGCGGACGCGGTTATGGAATTCTATTTTTTCTCTTTCAAACCGGTCGGAGAAAGCGGGGTTCTCCAGCTGCTCGTCTCGCTTTCTGGCTCTTTCCAGGCCGATTTCCACCGGGCAGTCGAAAAGAAGCGTCATTGCCGGTTTAAGCTGCGGCGCGCAGTAGTCGTTGACCCGCCGGAGAAAATCCCGATCCAGCCCGCGACCCGCTCCCTGATAAGCGAATGTCGCGTCCGAGAAACGGTCGCATAAAACCCATCTGTTTTCGGCAAGCGCCGGAAAAACAACTTCCCGCACATGTTGAGCGCGTGCCGCAAAAAAAAGCAGCACTTCCGTTTCCGCGCACATGGCATGATGGCCGCGGTTGAAAAGAATGCCGCCGATCTTACGTCCGATGTCTGTGCCGGATGGTTCCTGTGTCAGGCACATCGGGATATTGTTTTCCATCAGGCACTGCGCCGCAAGACGGATTTGAGTGGATTTACCGCAGCCTTCGATACCCTCGAAGGTAATGAATCGGTTCATTGATATTTTTCCCCGCAGGTGATGAATCGGAATGATTCTTTATGATTCGTGACGCAAATGAAAAACAAACAGCCGATATCAAGAACGACCGGCGCCCGGGTGAGATTTGCCACCCGGGCACGCTTATGGCCGAAACGTGTTGTTACTTTTCTTCACCGGGGACAATCGCTTCCACCGGACACTGATCGCAGCAGGCGCCGCAGTCTGTGCAGAGTTTAGGATCGATTACGTACTTGTCGTCACCTTCGGATATCGCTTCCACGGGACATTCGTCCTCACATGCGCCGCAAGCAATGCATTCATCAGTAATCACATACGCCATGTTTCTTACCTCTCCTTCGAATTAGAATAGTTGTATCACCCCCGAACCGGTTCGGGGTTTAAACAGAGATCACTTCCTTGACGGAAGGCACCTGCTGTTTGATAATTTTTTCGATGCCCATTTTCAATGTCATCTGGGCCATCGGACAACCGTGGCACGCGCCGGTCAGTTTTACTTTGACGATGCCGTCGTCCGTTACGTCCACCAGCTCTACATCGCCACCGTCCGCCTGCAATCCCGGCCGGACTTTTTCGATTGCTTTTTGCACTTCTTCTTTCATCACATTTCTCCGTTTCTTTTTAGCTTATTCGGATGTCTGTTTAACGCGGCATGTAATTTAGCATGTCAGAGGCCAGCGACCGCGCCACTTTAGCGAGTTCCGGCTTGAGCAGTATGTAGCTCTCTTCGCGATGATGACCGGCTCGCCACATGATTTTACCGCTCTGTGCGTCAATCAGTTTCATGCCCATGCCGACCCTGGCCAGTTTTTTATCTTTTTCCGTTGTGTAATTCCAGTAATCGACCGTGACCATTAGAAAGGCATCTGTTTTTGTCAAGTTGCCGATTTGCTTGCTTAAGGCCGGATCGGAAAAGTTCAGCGTTTTGAGCTTGGACAAGTAGTCCGTCATGGCTTTTTGCAGTTCGTCGTTGGCCGAAAGCTGGCGGTTAAGGTCAGCTGTGCCGATGACATCATCTAACCATTTTTTTTCCGCGAGGACGCCCGGGATGATCTGATCCACATGCATTCTTGCTTCATCATACGTGCCGACATCCGAGGGAAAAACAGCGATGCGCCGGGGATGATAGTCTTTGGCCGCCGGGTCCAGTTGGGAAAAGCGCAGACCGCTACACGCGGTGACGCTCAAAAGCAGCATCAACAGAATCACTGTGGCGTATAATTTACCCCTCATGCCTTTTCTCCTTCCCCATGCGTTTGAAAATTAGCCCCGGCCCAGAATAAACCAGCAGAAAACACCAAAACCAGCAATGATATAGCTTGTTTCCAGAAGCCCTTCCATCAGGGCACCCGAAAGCCCCGCCCTTCTATCACAAAGTCGGAAACAAATCCATAGATATAATAGACTGGCGATGAGGTAAAGACTGACAGGCCCGGTAAGGCCCATAGGATACGAAGCAAGAAGAATTGCTAGTAATATTAAGAGGATGACTCTTAACATTTTCTGCGTATTTTCCTTGCCGAAAACAACGGGGATCGTTTCACGCCCGATGAGTTTGTCGCTTTGAATTTCCAGGATATCAGACAGGGCCGAGCGGACGAAAACGAGACCGAATACGAATACAAAAGCCAAGCCCAGCGCGGCGTTAAAGGCATGATGGCTCTGTAACGCGGGCAGTACGGCCGCGACCAATCCCCAAGCCGCTGCCATGAAAATATTTTTTGATCCCGGAATATCCTTCAGGCTCTGAAATCGCCAGCGCCTGGGCATGATTCTCATGTTGTAAAGAACGCCTGCCAGGGAGATAAATCCAAGAAATAAAAATGAAATTAAACCGTTAGATAAAGCCAGTGCGAGGGCGGCGGCCAGTGAGCCAATAGCCGCCGCCCGGTATCGGTATGGATGTTTCAGATAGGTGGTCTCCCTAAATGAACCGATCAAGGCAGCAGGTTTACGGCTGATCAGCCGGTTGATGACATGCATCGCGTAGACAAAGAGGGACGCGATGGCGATCGACGATGGATTAACGGGTATTTTCTGGAGCACCATTCCCGCCACAGTCAGACATCCGGCTCCCAGCGCCGAATAAAAATCGGTTTTGACCGCCCAGATCCACAATCTGAATAAAAAACCCATTTTTTTCAAATGACCGTCCGGCCTTTCGGCCAGCGCATCCATGACCCGGTCAATGATCCAGTTGGGCGTCGAGGCGCCGGCGGAAACACCAATTTTCCGGAAGGGCGTCAGATCGACATTTTTGAGTTCTTCTGCCGTCTCAATATGAAAGGTGGGCGTGTTTTGTTTTTGGGCCAGATCCGAAAGGCGGCAGGTATTGGCGCTGTTTTTACCTCCCACGACAAACATCGCATCCATTTCGCAGGCCAGCGCGATCACTTCCGCCTGTCTTTTTTCCGTCGATGTGCAGATCGTATTGAAAATAACCGCCTGCGGACAGATTTCCTTGATTTTTCCGACAATGCGTTCATAACTTTCAATGTCCTGTGTAGTCTGGGCCACCACGCAGACTTTGTCGCGGCAGGGTATCTTTTGCGCCTCGTCCAGCGTCGAGACGATTACGCCTTGTCCCCGGGTATAGCCCAGAAGGCCGTCCACTTCGGGATGCGCGCGGTCACCCACAATGACCACCGTATAATCCAGCGAGGCGTGCTTTTTAATGATGGCCTGCACATAACCGACTTTCGGGCAGGTGGCGTCAAGAATCTTTATGCCGCTGTCTTTGATCTTTTTCCGCTCGTCGGGTGCGATGCCGTGCGCCCGGATGATGAGCACGCTGTCGGCTTTGTCCTGAATATCGTCGATATTACCGATGGCGGTGATCCCGCGGCTTTGCAATAGTTCAATGGTCTGCGGATTGTGGATCAGCGGACCGTAGGTGTAGATGCGGCGTCCCGTTTCATGCTGCGCGACATCGAGCACGGCGTCCACCGCACGGCGCACCCCCATGCAAAAACCCGCGGTTTTGGCCAGTTTAACTTCCATCGGAGCCGCCCTTTCGCGCCAGAATAAAAAATTCCCGGTTGCCGGCCGGTCCCGCAAGTGGTGACGTGCAGGTTCCTTCTACGGTCAAATGAATGGATTGACAATAATCTCTGATCTCCTGCACAATGCGTTCCCGTATGGTTTCGTCGGCCACCACGCCGTCGGGACCAACCTCGTTGCGCCGGGCTTCAAATTGCGGCTTGATCAGCGCCAGGAGGATCGCGCTGTCCGAAAGAAGCGATACGATGGCGGGGAGCACCGTTTTGAGAGAAATAAAGGAGACGTCGATCACGGCCAATGACGGAGATTCATCCATATCACGGCCGTCGTAATAGCGGATGTTGGTTCTTTCGATCACCGTGACGCGCGGGTCCTGCCGAAGCTTCCATGCCAGTTGCCCGTAGCCGACGTCTACCGCGAAAACCCTGCGTGCGCCTGCCTGCAAAAGGCAGTCTGTGAATCCGCCGGTGGACGCACCCGCGTCCAGAACGCAAAATCCGGTTACATCCAGCGCGAAATGCCGCAAGGCGCCCTGCAGTTTCAAACCGCCGCGGCTGACGAAAGGATTCTCCGCGCCCTTGATTTGTATGTCGGCGTCAACAGGCGTCCGGGTATCCGCCTTGTCGAGGCAGACGCCATTAACTTTGACGGCCCGTGCCAGGATCAACGCCTGTGCTTTTTGAACATTGGGCGCGAAACCGCGTGACACAAGCAGCTTATCTAAACGATTTTTTTCCATGGGCCTATTCGGGGTCAAAGCAATTCATTGATGCCTGTCGTGTCCGGTGATTGAAGATAATCTAATGCAACCATTCATGATATTCCGAGCATGCGTGCGTTGTGGGTAAATCATTTTACCGTATCGGTCAAGATAATTAAGTGCTGTGCCCCTCTGTGTATCGTATGCGGGCAGAATGCCGCATTTTGTGCTAGGGTTACCTCATGCGCTCACAGGGCGAAGGAAGTGGATCAATGCTGCAAGCGGACAGACATGTTGTTGTGATCGGCGCCGGCCCCGCCGGACTGTTTGCCTCGGAATGCCTGTTGAAAAAAGGTATCCGGGTTTCGCTGTATGATCAAATGCCTTCGGCGCTCAGCAAGTTTGTGGTGGCGGGCAGCCGTGGCGGACTGAATATCACTCACCGCGCGCCATCCGAAGTATTCGCGTCCTGCTATGGCGAAAACGAAAAACGCTTTGATCGCTACCTCAAACAATTCTCTCCTACGGATCTGCAAACGTGGCTCGCCGGTCTCGGCGTGAAAACCTGCACCGGCTCAAGCGGAAAGATTTTTCCCCAAGGCGTCTCCGCGTCGGAAATCCGCGATCGCTGGCTGGCGCAACTGCAGTCACGTGAGGGCTTTACCTTTTTCCCGAAGCACAGGCTTACCGGTATTCGCAACAGACAGACCCTGATTTTCGAAACAGTAAGTGGCGATTGCGACGTCAGGAGCGAAACGGCCCTCTTCGCGCTCGGGGGCGCCAGCTGGAGCGCGACCGGATCAGACGGCCGCTGGGCCGGCTTTTTTGAAAATAATGGCATCGGGGTATCAACGTTCGAAAGTGCCAACTGCGGATTTGAAGCGGACTGGTCCCCTTTTTTAAAAAAAGAGTTCGCCCATGTCTGGCTGAAAAACATCTGCCTGACGTTCGGGGAAAAAACCGTACGCGGCGAGTTGATTCTGACGCCTTACGGCATGGAAGGCGGCGTTGTTTACACTCTGGGATCGTCGATACGTAAAACAATCAACCAAACCGGCGCCTGCACGGTATTTCTGGACTTGATGAGGGACTGGCCGGTAGAAAAAATCATGACGCGCCTTGATGAAGACAGGAAAAAAGATTCGATGGCCAACCATTTCCGGAAAAAACTGAATCTTTCCGGCCCGGCATTGGCCCTATTGCGGGAAAATGCCACCGATGAACAATTGCGCGACAGCCGGTTTGTTTCCCGTCTGCTCAAGCACCTGCCGGTAACATTGCGGAAACCGAGGCCGCTTGAAGAAGCCATTTCCACTGCGGGTGGCGTGTGCTTTTCCGGGCTGGATGATCATTTGATGCTTAAGGCTTTTCCCGGCTGGTTTTGCGCCGGTGAAATGTTGGACTGGGAAGCGCCGACTGGAGGCTTCCTGATGCAGGGCTGTTTTTCCACTGCTTACCAGGCAGCACTCGGGGTGGCGAACTGGCTGGATCGCGGTTGAATCGAGTCACTCTGTGTTCGGGAAATCTTTAATGTTCGTTTCAGACTCTTTATTGGTTTATCGCTTCAACATGGCTTTTGCCGCCCGGTAGATGCCTTCTTCGTCGAGTCCATACTGTGATCGCAGTTCGGCTTGCGTGGCATGTTCGACGTATTCGTCGGCGATGCCCAGACACATGACCCGGACGCCGGGGACGCCCTGTTCGGCCAGCAGTTCCAGTACGGCGCTGCCGAAACCGCCTTGCAGAACGTTTTCTTCCACCGTCAGAATGCGACCTATACTGCCGGCTGTTTCCAAAATCAGTTCCGCATCCAGCGGTTTGATAAACCTCGCGTTGACCACCCGGACCGACAGATTTTCCAAAGCCAGCCTGCGGGCCGCCGCGAGCGCCGGATACACCGTGACGCCGACTGCCAGAATCGCCAGATCGCTTCCCTCGCCGAGGATCTCGCCTTTGCCGAGGGGGAGTGCATGGAGGTCGTCGTCGATCGGTACGCCGATGCCTTTGCCGCGCGGATAACGGATGGCCACGGGCTTGCCGCAGCCAATAGCCGTTTTGAGCATGTGCCGCAGTTCGTTTTCATCTTTGGGGGCCATCAGGATCATGTGCGGCATCGAACGCAGGTAGGACAGATCGAAAATACCCTGGTGCGTCGCGCCGTCTTCGCCGACAAAGCCCGCGCGGTCCACCGCAAAGACCACGGGCAGTTTTTGCAGGCAGACGTCATGGGATATCTGATCGTACGCCCGCTGTAAAAAAGTGGAATAAATGGCCACCACCGGTATAAACCCTTCAATGGCCAGTCCCGCGGCGAATGTGACAGCCAGCTGCTCGGCAATGCCTACGTCGTACATGCGTTTTGGAAATTCCTTCATAAAGGCGTCCAGGCCGGTACCTTCACACATGGCCGCCGTGACGGCCACCACGCGCTCGTCGTTGCGGGCCAGATCGATGAGCGTATTTCCGAAAACGTTCGTGTAGGAGGGCACCGCGGACGTGGAAAGCGTTTTGCCCGTTTCCACATCAAAAGGCGCGATGCCGTGATAGGTCGGTGAATTATCTTCCGCGAATTTGTAACCCCGGCCTTTCTGCGTGATGACATGCACCAGCACGGGGCCGGGTAGATCCCGGACGTTTTCCAGGTTTTTGATCAGATAATCCAGCCTGTGTCCCTCCAGCGGCCCCACGTATGTGAACCCCAGATACTCAAAGAGCGTTCCCGGAACAACCATCGTTTTGAGAGATTCCTCAAGCTGGCGCGACATCTTGAAAACCTGTTCGCCGATGCCGGGAATGCTTTTCAGAAATCCTTTGAGATCGGATTTAAGCTTCGTGACGGTATGTCCGGTCATCAGCTGGTTGAGATGCGCCGATAGCGCGCCGACATTGGGCGAGATGGACATCTCGTTGTCATTGAGAACAATCACAAGATTTTTCTTGCGGTCGCCCGACCAGTTGAGGCCTTCAAAGGCCATGCCGGTGGTCATGGATCCGTCGCCGATCACGGCGATGGTTTTGTGTTGTGTGCCCCTGAGGCATTGCGCTTCCGCGAAACCGGCCGCGGCGGCAATCGATGTGCCGCTGTGTCCGACATTGAACGTGTCGTAGACGCTTTCTTCACGTTTGGGAAAGCCGCTCAATCCACCCTTCTTGCGCAGTGAAGCAAACAGGTTTTTACGTCCGGTGACAATCTTGTGTGCGTAGGACTGGTGTCCGACATCCCAGATCAATTTATCGGAAGGGGTGTTAAATACGTAGTGCAGCGCCAGCGTCAGTTCCACCGTGCCCAGCGAAGAAGCCAGGTGTCCGCCCGACGCGGCCACCGAGTGAATGATGAATGCACGGATGTCCCGGGCCAGACCGTTGAGTTCCGCCAGGCTGAGCTTCCGGATATCCGCGGGATATTCCACGTTTTGCAGTACATTGTAGTCGGCGATTTCGATAGGTTTCATGACTTTCTTTCCATAATATAACGGGCGATGACCCGGAGGGGCAATGCGCGCGAATCAAACCCGTCGATGCTGGTTTGTGCCGCTTCCACATGCCCGGCCAGTTTTGCCTTAGCCGCGTCCATGCCCAGTAAAGACGGATAGGTGACTTTGCCGTGCCGCTCGTCGCTGCCCGTGCTTTTGCCCATCTCCTCGGTGCTTCCCTCGACATTCAGAATGTCGTCGGCGATCTGAAAGGCCATGCCGATGTGAAATCCGTAATCCGCCAGAGCTGCAACGGTCTGCTCGGTTGCGCCCGCGAGAATCGCCCCGGTTTTAACCGCAGCGATTAAAAGTGCTCCGGTTTTACGCCGATGGATGGCTTGAAGGCCCGAAAAATCAGGCTTATTCTTTTCCGCCAGAATATCAAGGGCCTGACCTCCGACCATTCCCGTAATGCCTGCGGCTTTAGCAATTTCCTCAATCACGGCTAAACGGCGGTCCGGCGCCAGCCGCATCTTTTCCGAATGCGACAGCAAAACGAAAGCCTCCGTGAGCAGCGCATCACCGGCGAGAATGGCCATGGCCTCCCCGAAGACTTTGTGACAGGTGGGCTTGCCCCGGCGCAGGTCGTCATTGTCCATGGCGGGCAGATCGTCGTGAATCAGCGAATAGGTATGAATCAGCTCGAGTGCGCATGCAGTCGGCATGGCCGCCGCCAGGTCGCCTCCGCAGGCCTCATGGGCGGCCAGGCACAAGATGGGACGGATGCGTTTGCCGCCGGCGAACACGCTGTAATGCGTTGCCGTGTGCAGCTCCTGCGGAATCGCGTCTTCGTCCGGCAGATACCGCTGGAGCGCTTCTTCTACAATCCTCTGCCTGTCTTTCAGATACGCGTCGAGAAAATCGTCAGGGTTCATGGTCACCTTCGTCGGTAAAAGGCCGGGTCGCGAGTGAATTTTCGGAAGCCATCAGCTGTTCCACACGGCGTTCCGTGTCTTTGAGCTTCGCCTGACAGAAGCGAATCAGCTTGATGCCCTCTTCAAATGATTTCAGGGCTGAATCCAGAGGCATTTGTCCCGCCTCCATTTCCCTGACGATTATTTCAAGCTTATCCATTGCGTCTTCAAATTTTTCTTTTGCCATGAGTCCCTTATTCTCCGGAAATTTTCTCAACCGTCGCTTCCACACGCCCGCGGGCCAGCGTGATGCTGAGGCGGTCGTTGATCATCAGCGTGTCCGTGTTTTTGAGCACTGCCGACGACGGCAGATGCTTTGTGATACTATAGCCCCGTTGAAGGACGGCCAGGGGGCTTAGGGATTCGAGAAGCGACGCGTTTGAGGACAGACGTTCGCGGCGGGCCGACATCACACTGTGCCAAGCGTTATGCAGATTTTTTTCCAGATGGGCAAGCAAAATTTTCTTCTCCCGGACGGCTCGTTGCGGGCTTTCGTGCCGCAGTCCCATGTCCAGTTTCCGAAGCTGGTCGTTTCGGGCGCGGTTGCCGGTCTGCATCGCCCGTGCCAACCTTTCGCGCATGTCATCGAGATGGATCTGGAAGTCCATCAAAAAACGTCTCGGATCTTTGAAGCGTGACTGCAGGGAGGCCAGGCGCTCCTTCTCGTCG
This sequence comes from Smithellaceae bacterium, assembly GCA_046484315.1. Taxonomy (GTDB): domain Bacteria; phylum Desulfobacterota; class Syntrophia; order Syntrophales; family Smithellaceae; genus UBA8904. Next base: position 13,307 of record JAWOJC010000273.1, read on the forward strand.
TCGAGACGGCGGTGGGAGGCGGCAAGCAGTCTTTGATTCAGATCGGCCAGATCGGCGAGCATTTCCATCCGGTGCGGCACAGCCAGTTCCGCTGCCGCCGAGGGCGTCGGGGCGCGCAGATCCGCTACGAAATCACAGATCGTGAAATCTGTTTCATGACCGACGGCCGAAATGACCGGTATAGGGCAGCGGAAGATTTCGCGGGCCAGCGCCTCATCATTGAACGGCGCCAGATCTTCGAGCGAACCGCCGCCGCGCGCGATGATAATGACGTCGGCCATACCTGTTTTCTGGAGGCGGGAGAGTGCCTGGCGGATTTCGCCTGCCGCTTCAGCGCCCTGGACACGTGCGGGCGCGATCAGGATATTGACGGAGGGAAAGCGTCTGCGTGTGACGTTGAGGATATCGCGGATCACCGCGCCGGTGGGCGAGGTGATCACACCGATGCACATCGGCAGAAATGGCAGGGCTTTTTTGCAGGCATGATCAAAGAGGCCTTCGGCTGCCAGTTTGGCCTTGAGCTGCTCGAACGCTTTTTGCAGTGCGCCCACGCCCAGGGGTTCGACCGATTCGACGATTAACTGATATTCGCCTCGGGGCGGATACGCGCTCAGGCGCGCGCGGCAAAGGATTTTCGCGCCGTCTTCCAGCGTAAAAGAAGTGGACGGTGTGCGGTTGACGCCGTATTGACGAAAATAGACTGCGCGGACCTGGCTTTTGTCGTCCTTCAGGGTAAAGTAAGTATGGCCCGAGCCGGGACGGCGAAGATTGGAGACTTCGCCTTCCACCCACAGCGCGCCGAAAGCTTCCTCCAGAAAGCTTTTAATGTGATCGTTTAGTTGTGAAACCGTCAGAATGTCTTTCATTTGCATGATCCCGCCAGAGAACTACCAAATATTGGCAGGTATGACAAGTTGCAAATAGAAAAGGATCAGGCAAACGTATTGACGTTATTTCCGCGATGAATGTCGTCGATTTGCTGCTTGGGGGTAAAGTGGGTTTCCGTTTTGCCGCCCGCCACATAAATGCGTCCGCATTCCGGGCAGACACCATAAGAAATCGTCACCGTGGAATGGGCCTTCATGTTTTCTTGTTCGGCGCGTTCCTGATTGTGAACGACATGCTCATTTTCGTGCGCCGCGACGGCCAGAGCCGCCTCGCCCGCAGAAAGTTTGGTCGGTGTCTGGAAGGACACGGAAGAATCGCTGGATTGGTCCACATAGCGCCTGGCTGCGCAGGTTTTGCATCCTTCCGGGTATATCTCAGGCTTATCCGGCGGTGTTGCGGCGGAGACCTGTCCTGCGCCTGCTGCTGCGGGCACATCATAATATCCAATATTTCCAATGGGTCCGATCGACATTGCCTGTCACGCTTCGCTGCACAAATTAATAGTTTTCAGTCTATATCGGCTTTTTTCCTGGAGATCTTAAGTATCCTTTCGGAATCATGGCGTCACTTCCAACGGATGCTTGCAGCGGTCTGTGGCATGGCAAAATGACCCGACGCGTTTGGGTCGCGCCGGGTCATTTCGGGGAGGGTTAAACGAGTTTCAGGAAATTTTTCACCAGGTATTCCGCGGTCTGCAGCGCGCCTTTGGCCGCGCCCAGCTTGGTGTTGTGTGCCAGGCAAACGTATTTGATGCCGTTTTCAAGAATCGGGTCCTTGCGGATGCGCCCGACCGTCACGGTCATGCCGCCGCCCTTGTCACGATCCACCCGCGGCTGCGGGCGGAACGGATCATCCGTGACGTCAATCAAATGCGCAGGCGAGCTCGGCAGATGCAGTTCGGCAAAATCCCGGCCGTATTCCATCATCGCCCTTTTGACGTCTTCCGGCGTGCAGGGTTTTTCGGTCTGTACGAAGGCGCAAACCAGGTGCCCGTCGAGGACGGGGACACGATTGCAGGCAGCAGTAATGCCGAAAGCGGCATCGATGATTCTGTCGCCCGTCAGTTTGCCCAGAATTTTCAAAGGTTCGGATTCCACCTTGGGTTCTTCCCCCGGAATATAGGGCACGACGTTTTCCGTCATGTCCATTGCCGAGAGCCCCGGCGTCCGGCCGGCGCCGGACATGGCCTGCAGGGAGGTCATCATCACCTGCTTGACGCCGAAATTTTCCAGGATCGGTTTTAGCGACACCACGAGGCCCGCAATCGTGCAGTTGGACTTGGGCGAGATAAAGCCCTTCCAGCCGCGGTTTTTCTGCTGAACGGACAGAAGGGCCGCGTGATCCATGTTGACGCCGCCCACCAAAATGGGGGTGTCGGTTTCATAGCGAAATGCCGAGGCGGTGCTGATCACGGGCGTGGTTTTAGCGTATTTTGGTTCGAGCTCCTTGGCGGGACCCGTATCCATGGTCGAGAAAATGAGATCCACGGATGTCGGATCAAAGCTTGCCGCTTCCTCGACCACCATGTTGGCGATGTCTGCAGGCAGTTCTTCGGGGCACCACCAGCGGATTGATCCATTGGCGTCGCGAAGGGCGTCAACGTATTTTTTATCCGCCGAGCGTTCCGAGGCGACGAGTTTTGTGATTTTAAACCAGGGGTGTCCGAGCAAACTGACAATCGCCTGCTGACCGACGATGCCGGTTGCTCCTACAATGGCAATTTTTAACATGTTAATGATCCTCCAAAGTTATTTATTCTTTAATCGTATTTTTGTTTCTTCCACATCCTTTGCGATCTGACGCTTCAAACTTTCGGGACTGTTGAATTTGACGATGTCCCGCAGTTTCTCCACAAAAAGGATATTGATATTTTTCCCGCGCAGGTCGCCTGCGTAATCCAGCAGGAATACCTCCACGGTGGCGGTGTAATCTTCGAAGGTTGGCTTCGCGCCGATATTGAGTGCCCCCATGTATCTGCTTTGATCGACCATAACAAATGAGGCGTAGATACCAGGCGGCGGCAGAAGGTCTTTTTCCGGCTCAATGTTGGCGGTGGGATAGCCGAGGCCTGTCCCTCGCCCCGCCCCGGTGCCGACCCTGCCTGCGACATTGTAATAACGCCCCAGCAGGCGGGTTGCAGCGGCAATATCGCCTGCCAGAATGCAGTTGCGGATCAGCGTGCTGCTGACAATCTCCTCATCGACCTTGAATGCGTCGACAACTTCCACAGTAAAACCGCATTGTTGACCCTGAGCAATCAGGTAGGCGTCGTTACCCTGTCTGGCTCGGCCGAACACATAGTCATGTCCGATGATGATTTTGGTGATGGCCAGTTGTGTGCAGAGAAAGCCACGCACAAACTGTTCGGCGGTCGTTTTAGAGTAAGCCATGTCGAAGGTGATAATAACCGTAGCGTCCACACCACAGGCTGCAAGCTGGTCCATTTTTTCCTGCCGCGTGGTGATCAGGTAAAAAGGGTGGATATTCGGATGCAGAATCATTTTCGGGTGCGGATCAAACGTGATGACCAACGATTTTCGTCCTGCGCTTTTGGCGTCGGCCGCCAGTTTGCGGCAGATGTGCTGATGGCTCAGGTGGACGCCGTCGAAATTTCCGATGGTGACGCAAGCGCCCCGGAAATCTTCGCTTATGTTTTCAATGCCTTGAAATATAATCATGGTTCCTTTTCCATTCTAATGATCAATCCGCGTCGAAACATAGCATTTTGGCCGCTAAATTCAAGCTGATTTTATCTTGACAAGATCATCCTGTTCGGTATAGTGCACCTTTCGCGTGCCGAAGTGGCGGAATTGGTAGACGCGCTAGGTTCAGGGTCTAGTGAGCGAACGCTTGTCCGAGTTCAAATCTCGGCTTCGGCACCATTTGATTTTTTTCCAAATCTGTCTTTTTATCCGTACACCCCCACAAACGTTCTTTGGATAAGGGTCGAATCCTTCCGGTTCTGAGCGGCTCATTTGCATTTTTACTTGACGCTGGAATGTAATTTCCATATCGTTTGTGGCATATGCAAGTATTAATTTGGGAACCCGAGCGTAATGGAAAATTTAATTAATAACTTATCGGTGTATTTACAGGGATCCATGCTGCTGGCCTTTTTGGCGGCTTACTTAGGCGGGGTGGTGATCAGCTTTACGCCTTGCACGTATCCCCTGATCCCCGTCACGATTGGTTTTATCGGCGCGCAGGGCGCCGGGTCGAAGCTGCGCGGTTTTCTGCTGTCATTGTTTTATGTCACCGGGCTTGCGGTTACCTATGCGGCGCTGGGCGCGGTGGCGGCATTGTCGGGGCGGCTCTTCGGACAGATGCAGACCACGCCATGGATATACATCCTGATGGCCAACCTCTGTTTGGTCATGGGGCTGGCCATGCTGGGCGTCTTTAGAATTTCGATTCCGATTCCGCAGCGCATTGCGAAGTATTCCGGCGGTGGCAAAAAAGGCTTTGTCAGCAGTTTTCTTCTGGGCGTTGCTTCCGGTTTCGTCATCGGACCCTGCACCGCGCCGGTGCTCGCGGTTTTGCTCGGGTATGTGGCTCTGCAGAATCATTTGATTACGGGCATCGCACTTTTGTTTGTTTTCGCCTTCGGCATGGGTACCCTGCTGATTCTTCTCGGGACGTTTGCGGGCCTGCTTTCATCTCTGCCGCGATCTGGGGCCTGGATGAACATCATCACGAAGGTATTTGGCGTGATATTGATTGGCGCGGCCCAGTATTTTCTGTATATTGCGGGCACGTTATCTTATTAGCTAAGGGAGATTTATGCGCAAGACCATGAAAAGACTGATCATCGCGTTGCTGATTTTGCTGTTTTTTGCGTCTGCCGGATTCAGCCAGTTTCGTTCCAACGCGCCGTTTAAGCCACATACGCCGTCCGCGCCCGATTTTACGCTGAAGGATCTGGACGGGAAAACGTTTCGGATGAGCGCCCAGAAGGGCAAACCCGTGCTGATTTTTTTCGGGACCACCTGGTGTCCGGCGTGCCGGACGGAGATTCCGAAGTACCGTAAAATTCAAGAGACCTATGCGCCCAAAGGCCTTGAAGTGGTCTATATCAATATTATGGAACCGGCCGCGAAAGTGTCACGTTTTGCCAGGGCAAACGCCATAAACTACCGGGTTTTGCTGGATGAAGACGGCGCCGTCGGCACTCGGTACAATGTGATCGGTGTTCCCATGATGGTGCTGGTCGGCCGCGATGGCGTGATCGTCAAAGTCAGCCACAGTTCGTCGGATATGCCGCTCGACGCTCTTTTTTAGCGGCGAAGGCCTTCTACTTTTTTGGCTTCGGCCGAGCGCGGCAATTCATGTGAAAGGATGGTGAACGGCTTTATGACACAGCAAAACTGGTTGCAACAATTGAAATTATCGAACAAAGACCGCTGGATCGGCGGTGTTTGCGGCGGGTTGGGCGAGCATACACCGGTTCCGTCCTGGTCGTGGCGACTGCTGTTTGCCCTTCTGTTCATTTTTTTCGGAACGGGGCTGCTGAT
>JAWOJC010000143.1:0-11548 GCA_046484315.1 Smithellaceae bacterium
GTAAATCTCACCGCCGCGCGGCGGTGAGATTTACTGCCGCCACCGGGGCGAGCGGGTTCTCATTTCCGGCCGCGACGTTTTGTACATGGAGGGCGTCATCACCCTGTAAAGGGCCTTGCGGCAAATGAGTTCTTGGATTATCGAAAAAAATATGTATATTGAAAAAGCACGAAGCGCCGATCAAATAAGAATGCGCGCGGAGGATCGATTTCAATGGCGGAGGTGAGGCAGTGCCGATGGACATTGCGCCCGCGAAAATTCCGGTGGTGTTGTTGTACAACATCGATCCGGACTGGACGCAAGATGAAAAAAACGAAGTGGTCGGTCTGACGTCTGAGCTGGGTGACGGTCTGACCGGCCTGGGACATCCCGTCGTACTCGTTTCCGTCGCCACCGACGATCTCGGCAGTTGTCTTCAGCGCTTTGATCCGGCCGAATGCATTGTTTTTAACTGGTGTGAATCCCTGCCGGGGCTGGGACACAGCGAATGGTTGGCGGCCAAACGCCTCGAAATGCTCGGTTTCACATTCACCGGTGCGGATTCGGAAACCCTGGCGCTGGCCCAGGATAAATTCCGTGTTAAAGTGCTTCTGGATCAGTCCCTTATTCCCACGCCCGCCTGGCATATTTTCCACACCCCGGATCCCGCGGACTGGATCAAATTTCCCGCCATTGTCAAACCCATGAACGAACACTGCTCAGCGGGCATTACCCCGGATGCCGTGGTGCTGGATGCCTCAGAGCTGCAAAACCGTATCGCTTTTGTTTTGAAGACCTATCAGCAACCGGCGCTGGTTGAGGAGTTCATTGACGGCCGCGAGTTTCATGTGTCTGTCTGGGGCAACGAAAACCTGACCGTGCTGCCGCCTGCGGAGATGGACTTTTCTTTTTTCACAAACGTCAAAGATCGTTTGTGTACCTATGATTCGAAGTTCATGCCGGGGTCGCGGCATTACGAAAAAATTGAAACCCTGCTGCCCGCGCCACTGACGGACGCGGAAACCAGTTGCCTGAACAGTGTTTGCGAAAACGCCTATCGCGCCATCGGGTGCCGTGACTACGCGCGCATGGACATCCGCCTGCGCGAGGGCATCTTTTACGTGCTGGATGTCAATCCCAACGCGGATATCTCCAGCGACGCCAGCATGGCGTGCGCCGCCGAAGCGGCGGACGTAAGTTACGGACAGATGGGCAGCCTTCTTGTCCGCATGGCCGCAAGGCGTCATCCCGTCTGGCGCAAGATGCGCGTCCGTAAAGAAAAACGGATGAAGTAACCGAATCCGGTCACTGTCCTGAAAATTTTCCTTCGGCCTTGAGCTTGGCGATTTCTTCCTGCTTGAGTTGGGTAAAGGCGATTTTGCCCACGCGGGTGAGCGGCAGACTGTCGCGGAATTCCACTTCGCGGGGGCACGACCATTTGATCAGATGTTCGCGGCAGTGGCGAATCAGTGCTTGCGCCATGGCGTCGGTCGCCCCGGCCGCGTCTTTTAAGACCACAAAGGCTTTGACTCTCTCCACCTGGGCTTCATCGGGGATGCCGATCACGCAGGCGTCTTGCACATCCGGGTGCAGGTAGAGCACCGCTTCAACCTGCGCGGGATACACGTTCATGCCGGAGGATTTGATCATCCGCTTGAACCGCAGCTTGAAATAAAAAAAACCCTCTTCGCTCATGGAAAAAATATCGCCGGTGTGCAGCCAGATTTTGCCGTCCGCGTGGCGCTGCAGGGTTTTGGCGGTTTCTTCGGGCGCTTCGAGATACCCCAGCATCACGGCGGGACCGCTGAGGCACAATTCCCCCTCTTCGCCTATGGGCACGATCTCCTGCGTACCGGGTTTGACGATCTTGGCGTCCATGTCCGGACAGGGAATGCCGACGCTGCCTTCGCGGTAGGCGTTGGCCGGCGTGAGCATGATGCCGGTGACCGCTTCCGTGAGTCCGTAGCCTTCTACCAGCTGAACGCTGCCGCCGCGTTTTCTGACAATATCCTCAAAACGATCCTTGACTGTTTTCGGCAGCGTATCGGCGCCGACAGACGCGCTCAAAAGACAGCTTAAATCTGCCTGCTCTAAAAGCGGACTGCGGCAAAGCGCGTCATAGAGGGTCGGGACGCCGGAAATGGCCGTGGGCTTTTTTCTGAGAATGATTTCCGCAAGCGCGTCGGGCGTGAAAGCCGGCACCAGGAGGCTGGTTGCGCCGCTGATGAACATGGCATTGCAGCAAATCCCGAGGCCGAACCCGTGGAAGATGGGAAGACTGGCCACCATGACCATTCTTTTGTCGCCGTGTGTGATTGCCCGGAATGCCGACGTCATCAAGCCTTCGGCGATGAAATTGTAATTGGACAGCATGATGCCTTTGGGCTGGCCGGTTGTTCCGCCGCTATAGAGAATTGCCGCCATATCGTCGGGGCCCATGTCGGATTTCGGCGCGGGCGGATATGTGCCTGCCATCAGCGCGCGCCAGTGCCGGATCAGCGGTTCGGGGGTCGCGGGGGGCAGGGGTTTTCCCGCTGCCTCGTCGGGAACATCCATCAGGCCGGTGATAATCAGAGTATGAAGCCCCGTTTCTTTTTCAACGGCCTTAAACTTGTCTGAGTGATCTTCCAAAATGAGCGCCATGCGGCTTTTGCTGATGTTGAGATAAAAGGCAATCTCCCGTGCGGTGGACAGGGGGTGAATCATGCTGGCCACCGCGCCGATTTTATTGACGGCGTAAAAGGCGATCACGCCCTGAGGGATGGTCGGCAGCGCAATGGTCATGCAATCGCCCTGCTTAAGCCCCAAAGACGAGAGCGCCGCCGCGCACTGGTCGATATCGCGGGCGAATTTTTCATAGGTGGACGGATGATCCATGAAATCGTAGGCAATCTCCCGGGGATTGCGCCGAACCGACTGCATGAGCGCTTCCACCATGGTGACGCGCGGGTAATCCAGCGACGCGGGGATGTCGCCGTAAAATTTCAACCAGGGTTTCTGATCATACATGGCGTCTCTCCTGTGGCGGATGGCTAGAATCTTTTCTTGAGCTCCTGCTTTAATATCTTGCCTGTCGGGTTCTTGGGCAGTTCGGCCATAAACTCGACAAACTCCGGCAGCTTGTATTTCGCGATTTTATCCTGCAGGTAGGCTTTCACCTCGTCGGGCGTCATCGTGCAGCCTTCCTTGAGGATGATGCAGGCGCGCACCCTTTCTCCGAGGGCGGGATCCGGCGCGCCGATGACAGCGACTTCGGCGATGTTCGGATGCTGTTCCAGGGGAATTTCAATTTCGCGCGGGTAAATGTTTTCGCCGCCGCGGTTGATCATTTCCTTCTTCCGGCCCGATATATAGACATAGCCCATCTCATCCATGTGCCCCATGTCGCCGGTGTGCAGCCAGCCGTCCTTGAGACTTTCCGCCGTTGCTTCGGGCTTGTTCAGATAGCCGATCATCACACCGTCGCCTTTGATACAGATTTCGCCCTTTTCGCCGTAGGGGAGAATGTGGTTGTCATCATCCATGATCTCAACCTCGAAACCGGGAAAGGCCATACCGATCGAGCCGATATTTTCCGGGATGCCCGAAGAGGTGGTCGAAACGCCTGTGGCTTCCGTCAGACCATAACCATCGACCACCTCCACGCCGTATTTTTCCTTAAATCCGTGGATGAGCTCCACCGGCATGGGCGCTGCGCCCGTAAAGGCCAGTCGGAGCTTCAGGCGGTCAAAATCGATTTCAGTCGGATCGATGGCGTTGTAGATATAGGAATACATCGCCGGAACGCCCTGAACGGTGGTGACGCCATAGCGCAGAAGTGACGGCCAGAAATCCTTGGGCGAAAAGGATTTGCGAATGCAGATCGCGCGGCCCTGATAAATGGACGGATACGTCCAGACGCAAAGCGGATTGACATGAAACATCGGCAAAATAATCATAAAGATGTCGCCCGGGCGTGTTGTGCCGAATACCGCTTTCCCTTTGCAAATGCTCAATTCATTGCGGTTGGACAGTAAGATGCCCTTGGGCATGCCCGTCGTGCCGGAAGAGTACAAAAGCAGGACCGGATCCTCCGGCGACTGCGCCACCATGCATTCGGACGTCGGATAGGCGGATAAAATATCCGCGAGTGTCGTCAGGGCAACGGATTCCGTATGGGCAACCTCCGTGACAACTTCCACAACGACGGGTTTGTGCGACGACAGACGAAAGCCTTTGGCAAACTCCTCCATATAATCGCTTCCGACAAACGCAACTTTGGGTCTGGAATCTTCCAGGACATAGGCGATTTCCGGCCCTTTCAGCATGTAATTGATAGCGCCCGCGATGCAGCCCAGCTTCTGCGCACCGAACATGGTGTAATAGATTTCCGGCGCGTTTAAAATCATCACGGAAATGATGTCGCCTTTTTGTGCGCCTTTTTCCTTGAGGTAATTCGCAACCGCATTGGCGCGGTCGTTGGTCTGTGCATAGCTGATGACGTCGTCATAATAATAGACCAGCGGATCATCCGGCGTTTCCCGGACGCGGGTTAAAAACATTTCAGCGATACTGTCAAATTCGATTTTTTTCCCCTGAAGGGTGGGGAGCGTTTCCAGAGGAACACAGGGCCTTACAAAGCGTTTGCTTTTGTCAATCATGCAGAGTCTCCTTGTTAAAACGCCCGAAAGCGGTTTTAGACCGCATCCGGCTTGGGTGAAAGAATCCAGACTGACCCGATATATCGCAGCAGACGAAAAATAATGTCAAGCGATAAAAGAAGGCGTAAAGATGCGCGCGGGAACCGGCACAAGGGCCATAAAAAAGGACAAGGGGGATGGCCCCCTTGTCCGCGAACTTTTCCTCCCGCGTTGATCAAACGGGATAGGTGTAAATTTCGGCTACTCTTTGAGCGAACCGGTGAAAATGTCGGATGTGGCCACAAGCGGCGCATTGTCGTTCATCATCATGCACTCGGCCTTGCCGAAGAATTTCGGGAATTCTGAAGCAATGTAGAACTGTGACGACAAAACGCGGCCGGTATAGTAAGCGGCTTCATCGTTTGATGCGAGAAGGGCCGCGCGTTCCGCGCCTTTGAGATCGCCCACGAGCGCTTTGGCTTTGGGAACCGTGATCGTCAGACTCTCCAGATGCAGGAAGGCCAGAACCATCATGTGCATGGACTGCTGGAAGGCGGTGGCGTTTGCCAGAACCTGGCCGATCTTCTTGCTCATCAACTGGGTGCCCATCATGGTGACCAGCTCATCGACTTTCGCGATGCCTTTTTCCACCATCGCGATGTATTTGTCGTCTACAATGCCTTTGGCTTTGGCGGCGGTGGCGGCCACGCGGTTTTTAAAGACGGTGAAGTTGCGCATGTCTTTGTTCATGAGGATTTTGCGCATGACTAAATCGAGCGACTGAATGGCGTTGGTGCCTTCGTACACGGAGAAAACCTTCACGTCTCTGGCGTACTGTTCTACCGGATATTCATTGCAGTAGCCGTAGCCGCCGTAAACCTGAATGGCTTCCGCGGTGACCAGCCATCCGGCATCGGAGTTGCCCGCTTTGGCAATCGGGGTGAGCAGTTCGACAAACGCGGTGGCTTCTTCTTTTTCCGCCGCATCCTTGGAGGCTTCCATGACATCCTGATTGTAGCACAGGTAGTAGGTCAGCATTCTCATGCCTTCGACCATGGCCTTCATGTAGAGCAGCATGCGCTTCACATCGACATGTTCAATGATAGGCACTTTCTTGCCGGGAACCGTTTCGCCCTGGACGCGGATGCGGGCGTAGTTGGCCGCGTGCATGTAGGCCGCACTCGATACGGCCAGCGCCTGAAGGCTGGTGAACGTGCGGGCTTCGTTCATCAACTGGAACATGATCTTCATGCCTTCGCGTTCGTTGCCTAAAAGCCAGCCTTTGCACTTGCCGTTTTCACCGAAGCTCAGAGTCGAGGTGGCGTTGCCGTGCAGGCCCATTTTGTGTTCAACGCCCGCGCAGGCCATGTCATTGCGTTCGCCTAAAGAACCATCGTCATTGACGAGGTATTTGGGCACGACGAAAATGGAGATGCCTTTGGTGCCTTCCGGATCGCCTTCGATGCGGGCCAGCACGGGGTGAATGAGGTTTTCAGACATGTCGTGTTCGCCGTTGGAGATGAAAATCTTCTGGCCGGTGATGAGATAGCTGCCGTCTGCCTGTTTGACGGCCTTGCTCTTCAAAGCGCCGACGTCGGAGCCGGCGGAGGGTTCGGTCAGACACATCGTGCCTCCCCATTCACCGGAAAGAAGCTTCGGCAGATATTTGGCTTTGATTTCTTCCGAGCCGAAATTGATCAAAAGGCCTGCCGCGCCGGGAATGGCGGAACAGTACATGCCCAGCGACGTGTTGCCGGCGTTGAAATATTCCATGGAGGAGAAAGACAGGGTGATGGGCATGCCCATACCGCCTGCTTCGGCCGGAGTGGCCAGGGTATGGAAACCGGCTTCGATAAAGGCGTTGTAACCGGCGCGGAAAACCTCCGGCACTTTCACTTCACAGGTTTTAGGGTCATACTTCAAACCCACTTTATCCCCTTCGGCATTGGTGGGATAAAAATGGGCCATGGCGATTTTTTCGGCCAGGGTCAGGGTGTCTTCAAAGACACTCTTGTCCAGGCCGGCAAAATGCTCAAAGCGGCTGATTTTGTCCAGCCCGAGCATCTCGAACAGAACAAAGCGTACATCACGTGAATCGACCAACGGGTTTAACGACATATAAATCCTCCTATGTTTTTGAGATTATTAATAAAACTAATTTTCTGACCGGCAGTATATTTACAACGTACGTTGTAGTCAAGAAAATTCGACTTGCGGTCAGTATTTCTTGAGTTTCGGGTGTCAGGCATGAAAAAACCCGGACGGGCTTAACCTGTCCGGGCTGATATTTGTTGCAGCAAACGGGATCCATAACCAGACTGCCTGATGGCCTGAAGGTCACACGAGGTGGCGTGAGGTTACAAAACCTGTTCCTGCACTCCAGGTCTATTCTTTCGGCGAACCGGTGAACGTGACCGACGAAGCGAAAAGCGGCGCCGGGTCGTTCATCATAATGCATTCGGCCTTGCCGAAGAATTTCGGGAATTCCGAAGAAATGTAGAACTGCGAAGACAACACACGGCCGGCGTAGAAGGCGGCTTCGTCGTTAATGATGTTTTCGACCATGTCCTGCTCGCCTTCGGAGATGAAAATCTTCTGGCCGGTGATGAGATAGGAGCCGTCGGCTTGTTTCACGGCCTTGGACTTCAACGCGCCTACGTCGGAACCGGCGCTTGCTTCGGTCAGACACATCGTGCCTCCCCAAAGGCCTTCGAGCATCTTGGGCAGATAACGTTTCTTCATATCTTCAGTACCGTACGTCATCAGCAGACGTGCGGTGCCGCTCAGTGATGCGCCGTACATGCCCAAAGACGTGTTTCCGGCATTGAAGTATTCCTGCGATGAAAATGAAAGGGTCATGGGCATGCCCATACCGCCGTCTTCGGCAGGCAGGGACAGCATGTGGAAGCCGGCTTCGATAAAGGCATTGTAGCCGGGGCGCAAAGCGTCAGGCACATGCACCTCATTGGTTTTCGGGTCAAACGTCAAGCCGATTTTATCCCCTTCGGCATTGGACGGATAAAAATGGGCCATGGCGATCTTTTCGGCCAGGTTCAAGGTGTCCTCAAAGACCTCCCTGTCCAGACCGGCAAAGTGATCAAAGCGGTTGATTTTGTCGAATCCGAGCATCTCGAATAAGACAAAACGGACATCACGTGAATCGACTAAGGGGTTTAAAGACATATAAAATCCTCCTGTGTTTTGATTTATTTACTATCCCCTGGAGACCCAGCTGGGTGAAACGTTATCCAGTCCAACCCGGCTTATTTTTCGCATGATATGTGAAAAAGTGATACCAATGCTGCCCGGCGTTCATCAGGTCATATTACCCGTTGAGTTTTCGGGTGGGAATGAATCTTATTCCGGAGCTGGTCCGCCTGTCCGTGGCCTTTCAAAAAATTCGTCGCGAATATATGAACATCAGTCATAGAGTCAAGAAAATTCGCTAATATTGAACGATTATTTCTGTTTTTTCGGCTTTTAACCCGGCTCTTTTTTGTTTTCAGGCTTCGTGCTTTTGAAGCGACGCTCAACGCCATTTTGGGCCGGCTTTTTCCCCGGCCGAGAAATCTCCCTTGTGGAATTGGCTAATTAGATGTAACTGGAGAAAAAATGAACAGGAAAGTGCAATGACGACAAAAATGACAACGTTTGAAGAATCCGGCATCGACAAAAAAATCTTAAAAGCATTAAGCGAGATGGGATTTGAAGCCCCGATGCCGGTGCAGCAGGAAGTGATTCCTTTTTTACTCCATCAAACCAGGGACCTGGTTGCCCTGGCGCACACAGGAACCGGCAAGACCGCCGCGTTCGGCATCCCTGTGATCCAGCAGATCAACACGGCCAGCAAGCAGACCCAGGCGCTTATTTTAGCTCCCACCCGTGAACTGTGCCTCCAAATTACGGATGACCTGACCCATATGGCCAAGTATATCGAAAACTTGAATATCGTGCCGATATACGGCGGCGCCAACATTGTCACGCAGATCCGTCAGGTGGCCCAGGGCGCACAGATTGTGGTGGCCACGCCCGGCCGGATGCTCGACATGCTCAACCGGAAAAAAGTGAATGTTTCCGACATCCGCTGGCTGGTGCTCGATGAAGCCGACGAAATGCTCAATATGGGATTCAAGGAGGAGCTCAACGCGGTTTTAGCCTCCACCCCCGCAGAGAAAAGGGTGCTGCTGTTTTCGGCCACCATGCCGCGCGGCATCGAAGCCATCGCGCAAAGCTACATGAAGAAGCCCGCATCGATCACCGTCGGGAGCCGCAACACCGGCGCGGAAAATGTTTCTCACCAGTATTATGTCGTGCATGCCAAGGACCGCTACCTTGCGCTCAAACGCATTGCCGATTTTTATCCCGACATTTACGCGATCGTCTTTTGCCGCACGCGGACGGAAACCCAGGAAGTGGCGGACATGCTCATGAAGGACGGCTACAACGCCGACGCCCTGCACGGCGACCTTTCACAGGCGCAGCGCGACTCGGTGATGAACCGGTTTCGCGGCAGGAACATTCAGCTGCTGGTTGCCACCGACGTGGCGGCGCGCGGCATTGACGTCAGCGCGCTGACCCATATCATCAACTACAATCTGCCCGACGATGTGGAAAATTATACCCATCGCAGCGGCCGGACGGGGCGCGCCGGTAAATCCGGCATTTCCATTGTGATTGTCGGCCTGCGCGAGACGTTCCGCATCGGCCAGATTGAAAAGCAGATCGGCAAGAAATTTCAACAGGCCAAAATACCCACCGGCGTGGAAGTCTGCGAAAAGCAGCTGCTCCATCTGGTGGAAAAACTCAAAAACACAGACATTCAGCACGCGGACATCGACCGGTTTTTGCCTGCCGCGCTGGCCAGGCTAGAGTCGCTGAGCAAAGAGGATATTATTGCTCGTTTTATCTCGGCGGAATTCAACCGCTTTTTGAGCTACTATCGCGACGCTGCCGACATCAATGTCGCGCAGAAAAAAGAGAGCGGCCCCGCCCCGGCGCGAACCGCCGCGCGGCCGGGCGGATTGATACGCCTGAGTGTCAACCTGGGCAAGATGGAAAAGTTCAATACCAAAAAGCTTCAGGCCTATCTTCTGGAGACGGCCAACATCGCCAAACTGCATATTGCCAATCTGGATGTGCAACTGTGTAATTCCTACTTTGAAGTGGAAGGCGGGCTGGCCGAAGTGCTGATCGCCCGTTTCGCAAGCGAGAAATTTGCCAAGCGACGCGTCAGAATCGACTATGCCCAAAGAGGCGGACGCGGCGACTATCCGGGCAAGCGCTACGCCGGCGGCGCTAAAAGTCGTGAATCCTTTTTCTTCAACAAGCGAAAGAAAAGCCCCGGCGGCAAATAAAGAAACATGTCTACACCAAAAAAAACCCTGCGCGTTTTGTGGTGACGTGCAGGGTTTTTTTGCATTTATCTGTGTGTCTTACGGCCGCGCGAACTGTCTCAGAATTTCCATCGCTGCAAGATCATTGTTCATTTTTGCAAGTGGTAAGGCTTCTCGGGCGATTTCATCCGCGGAGGTTTTGTCGCCCGCCTGTGCAAGCGACACAGCCAGTGTCGCCAGATACAAAGGTTCTGCGCGAAGGGTCAGTTCGCAGGCTTTTGCGGCATAACGCACAGCCGATGCCGGATCGAAAATCAGCGGATTTTGCGAGGTGGCCAGAAGCCAGGCCAGGTCATTTAGCGCCTCGGGCATATCGGGGGCCAGGCGAAGCGCGTCTTGCCAATGGGCGATGGCCTGACGGTCATTGTGCTTCCGGGCCGCGATCACGCCTAAGTGATAATGGGATTCGGCCAGATCCGGGTGCAGGGAAAGTGTTTTTCGGAAATACACGGCTGCGTCATCCGGGCGATTGTCATTCAAATAGGCGTAAGCCATGTTCCCCAGCGCCAGCAGGAAATGGGGCCTCAACGCCAGCGCCCGCGTAAACTGCGCCCGCGCTTCCTCATACCGTCCCATGTCGGCAAGCAGATTTCCATAATCGTTGAAGCGGTCGGCATCCGTGTTTTTGAGCCTGACCGATTCGGCGTAATGCTTGAGCGCCTCATCGGCTTTGCCGGCTTCCTGGTACAGCCGGCCTAAAAAATAATGGGATAAAGCCGGATCGGACGCGGTTGGCAGATTCTGCCCGATCTTTGCGATCTGGACATCGCGGCAGCTGCGGGCAAGCGCAGGATCGGGGATGACAGCGTTTTCTAAAAGATTGGCTGAACAGTAATCCCGCATCATTGTATGGTAACGGACGCGCTGCGTGGTATTGAGTTTCGCGGCATCGACCATGTCGGGGAAGGGAGAAAACACAGACAGGGCGTAGGTGGCAAAATCGAGGCGCGCGTCCGGATCTTTCGTCAAGCGCTCCACACCTTCGGCTGTGCTCTGCGATACCGTGCGGTTGCGGATGAGGTTTTGCACAATCTCCTGCTGTGCGGTATGACCGCCGTACATCAGTTTGGGTGCGGCGTATTCCAGATGCGGCCGGTTGTCGTAGTTGATTTGCCCCTCGCCGAACAGCGTTTTCAAATTCTCGGCGACAATCAGGCGATACAAAAGCTCAGGGTAGGCCAGACGGATGTGAGGTGAGCGATTGGCAAATGCGATGTGATCGCGCGCCGTTTGCATATCGAGTCCCTTTTCGCCTTTAAAGCCGACGAACAGATAGTCGCGCCCGAGTCCGGCCGGTTCTGCCGTTACCAGGAGGGCATTCGGGAAGACATCGGCAAATGTCCGTCCCACCAACGCAAACGTGTTCCAGTCCATCTGATAACAGTGAAACCATTGCACGTAGATGCCGTCGTCGCTCAGCCGGTCTTTGGCCAGCGTGAAAAAATCGTGTGTGAATAAAGAGGCCATGCCGGCCATCCAGGGATTGGACGGCTCGGAGATGATCACGTCGTAGGTGTTTCGGGTCAGCGTTAGATGCGCGATGCCGTCTTGCAGAAT
>JAWOJC010000220.1:0-8010 GCA_046484315.1 Smithellaceae bacterium
GACGCCTCTCAGGTCGTGACCCATAAGAGCATCCCCGCCTGGCTGGATTTGGGAACACAAAGCGCTTTTATTAAGAAAACACTGGACGCGAAGCTGCCGCCTCATGTCCGGCACTACCTCTTTTACGGGAAAAATGATCAGCTGGCCGCAGAAGCCGCACTTGATTCACGCGCGGTATCCTGCGCCGTTAAAACACTGGGGTGGGATTGCTGTCACGATTCCATTTTAAGCGACCGAACCGTCTTCGCCGCCTTTGCAGATATTCTCAGCCAGGAGTTCAGTACGACAAAATAAGGCCGGTTTCTGTCGCAAACACTGTTCAAGGACCAAAAGCCCTGCGCTTGAAACGTTGGACAGATGCCTCCTTTTCAGCCGATTTTGAGATGATCCCAGGGCAGAATTTCATCGGTTGCTTTTTCACGATAGACATAAAAGTCCGGATTGATGAGGGTCTCCTTGAGTGCGCGAGTCCAGTTGCCACCCTGCCTATGGCAGGCCAAAAGGATATCGCCTGCCCGCCTGTCGCCCAGAGACAAAAGCGCCTGTACATAGTTCCACTTCGGAACATCATGGATTACGAAAATCTGTTTGTCGCGGCGGAAAGCATCGGCAATCTTTTTATTTTTTCTGCCTGTTTCATACACATCAGCCAGCACTAAGCGCTGCCAGGGGGTTCTGGGCTTGGGGATGAACTGGTTGAGACTCAGGGTGATGCGGCGGAATTTCTTTTTGCCGTCCGCCCGCTGGAGCGCTTCGTGCCGGATTTTTTTAGCCAGATCAATGATCGCGTCAATATCCGCCTCTTCTTCCTGCGGCAGCCCCACCATGAAATACAGGCGCAACTGGTCGATGCCGCCTTCGAGCAGCACGCGCGCGGCATTTAAAATCTGAGATTCCGAAATGTCTTTACACAGAAGATCGCGCAGCCGTTGAGATCCCGCTTCCGGCGCGAGCGCAACGGTCTCAATGCCGCTGACGGTCAGTATTTTGACCATCTCTTCGTTAATCCGGTCGGCACGCAAAGAACCGATACCGGCCAGGCCGCCTTGATCCAAAATATACTGACAAATTTTCAAAAGCTCGGGATGATCGGACACCGCCGTGCCGACGAGTCCGATTTTTTTCTTTCTTTCCAGACCGCGGTCAATGGCGGGCATCAGATCCACCAGACGGCGGAATCTTGTCGGCGTGTAAACATGCCCCGCGGCGCAGAAACGGCAACGCCGCGGACAGCCGCGGTTAACCTCGATCAGATACATGTCTTCCATTTCGGTGCCGGCCGCGCTGATCACTTCTTCGGTGCTGAAGGTATGAAGATGCTTAATCGGGCGAATGCGAATCGGGTCGGGCAGCCCCTCTTGGCTGGCGCAAACAGACGCTATCTTTCCGTCCGGCAAATAGCGAACATCGTAGAGAGAAGGCACGTAGACGCCTGGAACTTCCTTCTGCAAAGCAATCAGCATGTCTTTTCTGCTTTGAGACAGGCTTTGCGCCTTCGCAAATAATCGTGCAAAAGCAGGCAGAATTTCTTCCGCCTCGCCCGGAAGAAACAGGTCAAAGAAATCCGCCACCGGTTCGCAATTGAGGGTCAGCGCGATGCCGCCGCCGATGACCAGCGGATGTCTATCCGTGCGATCAGCGGACTTCAGCGGGATTCCCGCGCCATCGAGCATTTGCAAAACACAGGGATAATCGTTTTCAAAGGAAATGGAAAAAGCCAGAATGTCAAACTCACCCGGAGGTTTCATGTTCTCCAGACTGACCATTTCCGCCGGACCGGCGGAGGATTCGGCGCCACCGCCGGTCTCGGACAGAAAAAGCCTTTCACAAAGAAAGGAGGGTAACTCGTTTAGAATTCTGTAGACCGTCTGGAAACCCAGGTTGGCCATACCGACCCGGTACGTATTGGGATAGGCCAGGCAAACCGTGTGCGAGGTGCCCCAGACTTTTTTTACATAACCCCGCTCCTGCGCTAAAAGGGTTTCATGTTTTTTTCTTTGTTTCCAGTTCATGGTTCACGCATGGCCCGCACCCTGTCAACGCGATCCATTTTCTGACCGCGAATCCGCTTTCCCTAGTCCGCCTGTCTGCGTAAAAATGTGGGGATTTCCATATCGACGCTGTCCACTTCGTCGTTTAAGCCCAGCGTCAGGACATTGGCGTGATCACGGGATTTTTCCTTGCGCATGAACGTCGGCGTGGAAAGATCCTCTTTGCGGAAGCCGCCGAGATGCGAAACATTCGCGGGCGTCTGCCTTTTCTTCATCACATCTTCAAAACCAGTCGCGATTACGGTGATGCGGATTTCATCTTTCATGTTTTCGTCGATCACGGTACCGAAAATAATATTGGCATCTTCATGCGCCTCCGCCTGGATAAGCGAAGAGGCTTCGTTGACTTCGTAAAGACTCAGATCCGGTCCGCCGGTGATGCTCAGCAGAATACCTTGCGCGCCCTGAATCGTGTTGTCTTCCAAAAGCGGCGAGGAAATGGCCTTCTGAGCCGCCTCGATGGCGCGGTTTTCGCCGGTGCCTGTGCCGGTGCCCATGAGCGCCATGCCCATGTTGCTCATGATATTTTTGACATCGGCAAAATCCAGGTTGATCAGCCCCGGAACAATGATCAGATCGGATATGCCTTTGACGGCCTGATACAAAATATCATCGGCCTTTTTAAACGCGTCGAGCAAAGACAGGTTGCGTCCGCCCAGGCTCAAAAGCCGCTGGTTGGGAACCACGATCAGCGTGTCGACCACGTCGCGCAGCGCTAAAATGCCCTCTTCAGCCTGCGTGTTTCTTTTCTTGCCTTCAAACTGAAACGGTTTGGTCACCACCGCCACGGTGAGGGCGCAGCATTCACGGGCAATCTGCGCGATCACCGGCGCCGCGCCGGTGCCTGTGCCGCCACCCAGTCCGGCGGTGACAAATATCATATCCGCGCCTTCGAGGTGACGGCGAATTTCATCACGGGATTCGAGGGCCGACTGCTTGCCGACTTCCGGGTTGGATCCGGCGCCCAGCCCCTTGGTAATTTCCGTACCAATCTGGATCTTAACCGGCGCTCTTGACGCATCGAGCGCCTGCGCATCCGTGTTCGCGATAATGAAATCCACGCCCCGAAGCGCATAGGAAATCATGGTATTGACGGCGTTTCCACCCCCGCCGCCCGCGCCAATCACTTTGATTCTTGCCGAATTTTCAAGACATACTTCCGTTAATTCAAACATGAGCACCCCCTTCTTTGTTTAGAAAAACTCTAAAAACCATTTTTTGATGGACCTTAACCAATCGCCGAATATATTGCCCGTCTTGCGATAGACGGAATCTCCCGATAATCTTCTCGACCCGTAAACGATCAGGCCGACACCCACAGCGTACGCGGGTGAATTGACCACGTCGCTCAAACCGCCCACCCCCATGGGGTGGCCGCGCCGCACCGGCATGTCAAACAGCTGCTCGGCCATCTCGTTGATGCCCGGCAGAAGCGAGGTGCCACCGGTCAGGACAAGGCCCGCCGCCAGCAGGTCTTCATAGCCGGAACGCACGATTTCTTTCAGGGCGAGATTCAGAATCTCTTCCATCCGCGGCTCGACAATCCGTCCCAGAATCTGGCGTGACACCATCCGCGCTTCCCGACCGCCGACGCTCGGCACTTCAATGGTTTCCTCCTTGGGAATCATCGACGTCAGCGCGCAGCCATACTGAAGCTTGATTTTCTCCGCTTCATTAAAGGGCGTGCGAAGCCCGGTGGCAATATCCGAACTCAGATAGTTTCCACCCACCGGCAGAATCGCCGTGTGTTTGATGCTGCCTTCCGCAAAGATGGCGATGGACGTCGATGAACCGCCGATGTCGATCAGCGCCACACCGAGATCCTTTTCATCGGAACTGAGGATGGCCTCGCTGGCGGCCAGTTGTTCCAAAACGATGTCGTCAATATCGAGGCCGACACGGTGAACGGACTTGACAATGTTCTGAATGGACGCCGTCGAGCCGGTGACAATGTGGACCTTGGCTTCCAGGCGCACACCGGACATGCCGACCGGATCCCGGATGCCGTCCTGACCGTCAACCACATAGTTTTGAGCAAGCGTGTGGAGAATCTCCCGATCCACGGGAATCGCGATGGCCCTGGATGCCTCGACGGCCCTCTGCACATCTTCTTCTCCCACCTCGCGGCCCTTGATCGCGACGATGCCCAGCGAGTTTTGCCCTTTGATATGACTGCCGGCAATGCCGATGAAGGCGGAGTTGATCCGGCAACCGGACATATGCTCGGCATCCTCCACGGCCTTTTTGATCGACTCCACCGTGTTTTCAATATTGACGACCACGCCCTTCCTGAGCTCTCTGGCCGGAGAGATACCGATGCCGATGATGTCAATGCCGGTGCCGGTGATCTCGCCGACAATCACCGACGTTTTGGTGGTTCCAATATCGATCCCTACCAGAACATTACTTTTTCTCCCCATGCTTCCCACCTTTTCGTGTTTGAAAATTCAGTTCCCCTGATATCGCTATATCCGGTACTGCGGACCTTTTTTACCGGGATGGATTTTCCCCGATTCCTCTTTGCGCTGCACAGTAATTTTGGAAACATCCGCCAGATCGACAAACAGATGCCCTCTTTTCAGTCCGCGCTTTTCCAGGTCGGCCATCACCAGTCCCAGTTGCCGCAATTTTTCTTCATATTGATCCACGCCCAGTTTCAGGTGGAGCCCCTTGTCCGTCAGGACCGACAGACCGAAAACCTCATCGACGCTTACCTCGGACACCATGCCTAAAACATCATCCTGCTCGGAGGCGGCAATCAATTCCAGAAGCGCGAGGGCTTCGTGCAAAAGCTCCGAGCGGGGCGAATCTTTTAATTCCACGCCAGTGATAATGGCCAGATCCACATCATCTCCCCGGGACAATCTTTTAAAGACGTAACCCTCACCATCCATCAAATAGAAACCCCCGTTTTGCTTGACCAGGGCGACCGGATTGCGCTCTCGTACATCAAGCACCAGCCGATCGGGCAACTCACGGCCAACCCGGACCTGCTTGATCCAGGGATTTGCCAAAACACGATTGGCCACCGACCCGGTGCTGACCGCCAGAATGTTCTGTCGCGACGAAACACCCGCCAGATCGAGAATATCTTTCTGAGTCAACTCTTTTACGCCGCGCACCGCCACTTCCCGGATTTCGAAATACGGACAACTCAGCAGATAGCTGTATCCATAAACAAAAAGCAAACCGATGACAGCTGACGACAAAAGCAGACCCAGAGCACATAAAAACTCTCCCGTCCCGCCGATAAGCCTTCGACGCATACGATTTTTTCTGGCTTCCAGAGAGGCTCTGATTTTTTTTGTCATGGGTTTTCTCCGACAATAATCACTTCCGTATCCAACACGATGCCTTTTTCTTTTTCGGCTTTGTCCTGAATCAGATGAATCAGCGCGAGCACATCGTCTGCGGTGGCGCGCCCCTTGTTCACAATAAAATTCGCGTGCAGGGTCGATACCTGGGCATCGCCGCGCCGCATACCCTTCAGGCCCAGATCTTCTATCAGTCTGCCTGCGGGCAGGCCGGGTGGATTTTTAAAAACCGAACCGGCGCTGGGATAGCGCAGCGGATGCTTTTCATGTCGCCAGGCGATAATCTCGGCGATCCGCCCACGGATACTCGCGCCGTCACCCGGCACGAGTTGAAAGACGGCCTTGAGAATGATGACATCCGCCGGCAGATTCGACACACGATAGCCGAACGAGATATCCTCGCGCCTGAGAACCTTCATTTCCCCCTGCCCGTCAATCACTGTCATGGAGACGAGCACATCCTTAATTTCCGAACCATACGCGCCGGCGTTCATCCACAGGGCGCCTCCGACGCTGCCGGGAATGCCCGCGCAAAATTCAAAACCGGTCAACTCGCGCGCCGCCGCCAGACTGACAACCCGAGACAGTGACGCCCCCGCCTGTGCTTCAATACAATGGACACCCGCCGGTTCGGACAACATGTGGACGTCCTCCAGACCGCGCATCCAGAGAATCACACCGCGATATCCGCCGTCGCGCACGATCAGATTGGTTAAATTGCCGACCGGCATAAACGCGATGCCGCTTTTTTTCAGCCGCCGGACGATTGTGAGCAGTTGCGCCTCATGCTCCGTTATCACCAGGGCGTCGGCCCGCCCGCCCAGCCGCAACGACGCATGACGCGACATGGGTTCGTCATAGAGAACCTTCACACCGTCCAGATCGCCAAAGATGTCGTCGTACCTCTGATGCTGCGTCATGCCTGCTTCCCCTGCGCCGAAAGTTCGTCCAGAAGGGACTCGCCGATTTTATAGACGCTGCCTGCCCCCAGCGTGATGACGGTGTCGCCGGGCTGAATGTTTTCACGCAAATAATCCACTGTGCTTTGCGCCTGAGCAATATATTCCACACACGGGTGGCCACCCTCCCGTATCGCCGCCCAGAGCGCCGCGGCGTTGATGCCGGGAATCGGTGCTTCGCTGGCCGGATAAATATCATTTAAGATCAGAAGATCCGCATCTCCGAACGAACGGGTAAATTCATCAAAGAGCGCCTTCGTGCGCGTATAGCGGTGCGGCTGAAAAACCACGACCAGACGGCCTTTCCATTTCTGACGGGCGGCAGCCAGCGTTGCTATAATTTCTGTCGGGTGATGACCGTAATCGTCCACGACGGTAATGCCGCAGACGTTCCCTTTGAGCTCAAGACGTCGCTGCACGCCTGTGTAGTGAATCAATCCGTCCGCGATGGTCTCCATATCCAGCGACAGTTCGCGCCCGACGGCCGCCGCCGCCATGGAATTATAAACATTGAACAGGCCGGGAACGCACAGTTCGATGTCCCCCAGGCTCCGCCCCTGATGCAGCAGGGTATAAACCGTTTTGTCCTGTATAAAGCGGATGTCACGGGCCGTATAGTCCGCGGGATGATCAATCCCGTAAGTGATCGTCCGGCGTTTCACCGAACCGGCAATTTGCTGCACATACGGATTGTCGACACACATGACCGTGCATCCGTAAAATGGCACGATGTTGGCAAATTTCAGAAACGCTTCCTTGATCTCGTCAATGCCCGGATAATAATCCAGATGCTCCCTGTCAATGTTGGTGATAACCGCGATCGTCGGTGACAATTTTAAAAATGATCCATCGCTTTCATCGGCTTCCGCAACGATGATGTCACCGTCGCCTAGACGCGCGTTGGAACCGATGCTGGCCAGTTTGCCGCCGATCACCATCGTTGGATCCAGCCCGCCCTGCGCCAGAATGGTCGATACCATGGATGTCGTTGTGGTCTTGCCGTGACTGCCGGAAACGGCCACGGAAAATTTCATCTTCAATAACTCCGCGAGCATCTCGGCGCGCGGAATGACGGGAATGTTCCTTACGTGTGCTTCAACCACTTCCGGATTGTCCGCTTTTACCGCCGTGGACGTCACCACCACATCCGTCCCACTGATATTTTCCGCCGCGTGTCCCTGGGCCACCTGAGCGCCCAGACGCTGCAAGCGAAGCGACGTATCGGATATCTGCACGTCTGAACCGCTGACGGCGTATCCCAGATTGATGAGCACCTCGGCAATACCGCTCATCCCGATGCCGCCAATGCCGACAAAATGAATGCGTTTGACTTTACGCTGCATCAATCCGGTTTCTTTGTCTGTTTTCATTTGCTATCCTTCAATCCCCGTTGAATCATTTTTCAGTGTCGCGACGTCGCCGCCAGTTCTACACACGCATCGACAATTCTTTTTGCCGCATCCGGCCTGCCCAGCCTCTTTGAGCGTGCTTCCATCTCCCTGAGCTTTTCTTCATTCGTAAGCAGACATTCGATGCGCGCATACAAAGTCGCGGCCGACAGACTGCCTTCCTTGATCATCACGGCCGCGCCCGCGCGCACCATGGCTTCGGCGTTTTTCGTCTGGTGATCACCGATCGCCCAGTGAAAAGGAATCAGCACACTGGCCCTGCCGGCTGTCGTGATTT
>JAWOJC010000331.1:0-25769 GCA_046484315.1 Smithellaceae bacterium
TGGGCATTGCGCTAAGCGCGGCCGCTTTATCTCTTTTGTTAGTCTATGCCGGTCTGTATGGCACCGCAGTTCATATCGTCAGCAGCGCGATTTTCGGCACGTCCCTGCTTCTGCTCTATACATCCTCCACCCTCTACCACAGTTTTCGAAATCCAGGTGTCAAACGATTTTTTAAAATTGTTGACCATTCCTGTATTTATATTCTGATTGCCGGAACATACACGCCCTTTTTACTCATCTCGCTTGAGGGCGCTCTGGGTTGGACACTTTTCGGCATCATCTGGTTGATCGCTTTGATCGGCATCGTCCTGAAAATATTCTTTGTCCACCGGTTTAAAATTATTTCCACGATTGCCTATATCGGTATGGGATGGATCATTGTTTTCGCGATCAAGCCTCTGATCGCAGCTCTGGAGCGGGGCGGACTGGTCCTGTTGGTTGCCGGAGGGCTTGCCTACACGCTCGGTGTCATTTTTTACGCCTGGAAAAAAATGCCTTTCCATCACGGCATCTGGCATCTTTTTGTCATCGCCGGTAGCGTCTGTCATTTTTTTTCCGTACTTTTCTACGTCATCCCGGGCAGGGATTGAATCCGACAAATCATTCTTGTATAATCGTCTCTTACATGCTAGAAATCCGCAGTTGATCAGAAGATGGATACACCCCATTAAACAGGAGATAACTATGCGTAAATATTTACATTATATCATCATTCCGGTTCTTATGCTTCTCGTTTCCATCCCGGTTGAAGGCAAAGAAAAATTTACAGTCACCGTTTTGCCTTTTTCAGTGCACAGCGCCGATAATATTGATTATGTGCGGCAAGGCATTGCGGATATGCTATCCAACCGTATTTCCGCATCGGATCAAATACTTATCGTCCGGAAAGACACAGTTGAAGAGGAACTCAAAAAATTTGACGCGAAAGATCTGACTGTTTCGCAAGTTTCCGCCATCGGACGGTCGTTGAAATCGGACTTCGTCGTGTGGGGCAGCATCACCAAATTTGGCAACAGCGTGAGTGTTGACGGAAAACTCTTTGATGTTACCGCCGGCAAGTCCGATGTAAACGTTTCATCCCAGTCCCAAAGCCTCGATGATGTGATTCCCAAAATGAATGATTTTTCTCAGCGCATTATCGGTCACATTGTCGGTCAGTCTCCCGCCACTACAGGCACCTCAGCGCCTGCCACGCCCGCGCCTTCGCGCGAGTCGCAAATCATCGCCGGTATGAAAACCGGCGGAAAAAGGGGAACCCTGACATCCGTGATCAATCCCGAGTTCATCAATGCGCCCGATCCCCTTAAACGTTCAGGCTTCTGGATGAGTCAGCATATACGAACCGAATTTAAGGGCATGGCGATAGGGGATGTCAACTCTGACGGTTCGAATGAAATTGTGATCATTGACCAAAGCAATCTCTATATCTATAAAAAATCGCCGGACGGGCTGAAACTGCTACATCAAATCAAAGGACAATCCTACAACAATTATGTGTCAGTGGATGTGGCCGACATTAATCGGGACGGCACGCCGGAAATCATTGTGACTTCGCTCAACCGCAATCTTCTTGACTCCTTTGTGGTCCAGTTTGTTGACGGACAGTATAAAACCATCGCCTCGGATATCCGATGGTTTCTGAGAGTTCTGGACACAGATTCGGGTGTTCCGATGCTATTGGGACAAAGCTACGGTATCGACAAAGTTTTCGATACCCCGATTTATGAAATTGTCTGGCGCGACGGCAAATATGTTGAAGGCCCTCGACAAAAGATTCCCATGGGACTTTCTATCTATGGTCTGGCACTGGAACCACTGACCGCCGGCGGAACTGATAAAATTATTGCGCTCGATGAACTGGACTACCTGTGCATCATTGAAAAGACCGCAAAACCCATGTCTCGCCTGCAGAGTTTCGGTTTTGCCAGTGAAGAATTACTCTGGCGAAGCGATACACCCTTCGGCGGAAGCAATAACTACATCGCCAATGTGGATCGCAATGATCCCAGCAACACGGAAAGGAGCGCTTTTGCCAACACCAGAATTCTCGCCTACGACACAAATCAAGACGGCAAGAAGGAATTCATCATCGTGAAAAACCTCTCCGCTGTGGGACGAATTTTTAAGAACATCAAACTGTTTACATCCAGCGAAGTTTATAACCTGGAATGGGACGGCATGGGGCTTGCGGAAAACTGGCGCACAAAAAGGATTAATGGTTATGTGGCCGATTACGCGATCAAAGACGTGACCAACGACGGAAAGCCTGAAGTCGTTCTCGCTTTGGTGCAGTCCGTTGGGGCCACGGTATCGAACCGAAGCGTCATTGTGGTCTATGAGCTAACCGCAGAGCAATAGCTATTGACAAACGCCCGACACTCCGGTATAGCGTCGTGGTTGTTTTGAGGCGGTGTAGCTCAGCTGGTCAGAGCATACGGCTCATATCCGTAGTGTCCGGGGTTCAATTCCCTGCACCGCCACCAGCATTATTCAACCCCGCCCGCCTTCGGGCGGGGTTTTTTGTTTCTCAGTCCAGCAACAATTGAGCATAACGTTGACAAAATGGCAGATCAATCAAATATGATCGACCCGATTTTCAAACCTCGTCGTTTTCTGCAAAACGGACACCTTCAATCCATTCTGGCCAGTTCTCATCTCCTGGTGCGCCCTCCAACTGCGTTTACAAAAGGCGTCCAGAACAGGGTTTTTTCTACAACGGAAGGAACCAGACTGCTGGCCTGCATCACCTGCCACCCTCAGGCCAGAGGACTGATCATCCTGCTCCACGGATGGGAGGGCTCCGCGGATTCGGCCTATATGCTGGCCACCGGATCCTATTTTTACGCTTTGGGATTTTCGATCATACGTCTCAATTTGAGAGATCACGGAGAATCCCATCATCTCAACGAAGGGCTTTTTCATGGAGCTCTAATCAATGAAACGTTCGAGGCGATAAGATACGCGTCACAAATCGAACCGTACCTGCCTGCCTACCTGATCGGCTTCTCGCTGGGCGCCAATTTCGCGTTGCGCGTCGCAATCCGCCATGCCTCAACGCCGATTGAAAACCTCAGACACATCTTTGCCATCAGCCCCCCTTTAAATCCTTACAAGACAACTTTGGCCATTGACAGCGCCCCGGCTTTTTACAGGACATATTTTTTAAAGAAATGGAAACGATCCCTGAGAAAGAAACAAAGTCTTTTTCCGCATCTGTACGATTTCAACACGATGCTTCAATCAAATACCTGTCTGGAATTAACCGAAAAGATGATGGAATACTTCCCCCAGTTTCCTTCCTTTCGTGATTACTTCAAACTCTACACGCTAACAGATGCCTCCTTTGCCGGTCTGAACCTGCCGGTAAGGCTCTTTATAGCCAAGGACGACCCGGTGATTCCCGCGGATGATTTTGATGCATTGACGGAAAATGATTTATTCCGTATAACCAGAGCGGACTATGGCGGACACTGCGGCTTCATTGACTTGTTTCCTTACCGGCGCTGGTATCAGGAGATTATCCGGAATATTCTTGGTTCATTATTTACAGGCAGAGAATGAATTTTGACCTTTTCACGCATAAAGATAGTTTTCCCATAAAAGCTGCCGAGATACTCCAACACGCGCCACTGGATTATGTGGAGAGATACTCACTCATCCATGCGTCCGAAGGCACAGCAACGGCGCATCAGGCTGCCGGGGTCGTCGTGCTACTGACCTATAAAAACGATGAATACGTCTTTGAGCTGATCAAGCGTTCCCGATTCGTTGCGCAGTCAGGTGATATCAGTTGTCCGGGGGGGATTTTGGAGGCCTCCACCGATGAGATGCTCAGCCATCTTCTTTTCAAGACAGGAATGATCCGCACGATCGAGGGCGCAACACTCAACAGTTTTCCCTGCTACGACAACCAAACGGCCTTGTTGATCAGACTTTTTCTGATGAACGCGCTTCGGGAAGCCTGGGAGGAAATAGGGTTGAGCCCTCTGAATGTTCGATTCCTGGGCGCTCTGCCCACCTATGCCCTGACCTACTTTGCCCGCACAATTTTTCCGGTCGTCTGTCTGACCTCCGAACCTTTTGAACATCGGCAAAGCGACGAAGTGGAGAAGGTTCTGGAAGTCCCTCTAAGTCTTTTTTTTAATAATGATGCATACGCAGAAATGGAAATTCGATCCGCACTTGGCGAAGCGGATCCTCGCTATCATGTTAAATTCCCCTGTCTGATCATCCCGGATGCTCAGGGGGGTGAAGACATCCTCTGGGGCGCGACCTATCATATCCTCACGCGCTTTTTACAAATGGTCACTGGTGTTCCTCTGCCATCGTCACCCTTGTCGCGTATCGTCACAAAAACTCTTTCAACGGATTATACATCCGGGAAGCGCGGATAACGTGGGTTTTTTATCGATCGATCAAATCTCTCTCAATTCGGTCATTTTTGATTTCGATGGAACACTGGCCAAACTCAATATTGATTTTCATCTCATGCGTCAGGAAATCGTCGAATTGATCAACGTGTGGGACGTTTGTCTGAAAAACCCTAATCGCTCCTTTGTTCTGGAAATGATCCATGAAGCTGAGGTGCATCTTCGCCTGCAATCCATTTCTGACGCGCAGTCCTTTCATGCCGAAGCCTTCCGGACCATCGAAAAAATTGAAGTGCAAGCAGCCCTGAATGGAGAATTGTTCGAATGGACGCGCGAATTGCTTAGCGCTCTTTCCGAATCGGGTATCCATACCGGCATCATCACCCGAAACTGCGCCAAGGCCGTTTACACGGTCTTTCCTGATGTTTCCCGCTACTGCGGCGTGATTCTCGCCCGCGAGCATGTGGTGCAGGTCAAGCCCCACCCTGATCATCTGAATGCGGCGCTCCGCCTTCTTCAAAGCCCGCCATGCCATACCCTGATGGTCGGGGATCATCCGCTGGATGTGGAAACCGGACTCGCCGCAGGCACCTGGAGCGCAGGTGTTCTCACCGGACATCATTCCCGAAATGATTTTGAGCAGGCCGGCGCCCACTGGGTGCTGGATCATGCTTTCGACCTATTGTCAATGATCCGGCATTAAAATATTTCCTTGAGCATCTTACATTGACATATCGGTATTTTTTATATACGAACTCGCTGCGCAAATTAAACCGTTCCTGAATTTTTAAACCTCTGAGGAGATATGCATGAATCCCCAAGTTTTTCGAGAATATGATGTCCGGGGCGTGGTTGACCGGGACTTAGACCGGGACTTTGTCATACAACTGGGTCAATCCATCGGGACTTACGCTTCCGCAAAGAAAGTCAAAGTGATGACTATCGGGCGGGATTGCCGTCTCAGTTCTGATGCTTTTCACCGATACCTTACCGAGGGAATCAACGCAGCCGGCATAGACACCATCGATATTGGTTTGTGCGCCACACCCATGCTGTATTTTTCCATCCGCCACCTCAACACGGGCGGCGGCGTTATGGTCACCGGAAGCCATAATCCACCCGAGTTCAACGGCTTTAAGATATGCATCGGCCATGACTCTATTCACGGAGAAAGCATCCAGGACCTCAGACGAATCATGGAAGCAAAAAGCTACACCGTGGGCGCCGGTTCCAACCGGTTTCAGGAAATTACCGAAATATATACCAACTATCTTTTTGACCATGTAAAAATTCATAAACCCTTTAAGATTGTTCTTGACGCAGGCAATGGTGTTGGCGGCAAGTTTGCCGTCCCCCTTCTCCGGCGCATGGGGTGTGAGGTCACCTGTCTGCATTGCGAACCGGACGGCCGTTTCCCCAATCACTTTCCCGACCCCACCGTTGAAGAGAATTTAACGGATCTGATCTCTCTCGTTAATGAAAAAAAAGCGGATTTGGGTATTGCCTTCGACGGTGACGCGGATCGTATCGGCGTGATCAGTGATACCGGTGAAATTGTATGGGGAGACAAACTCCTTCTTTTGTTTGCCCGCGCCATTTTAAAAATTCATCCCGGCGCTTCCATTATCGGAGAAGTTAAATGTTCCCAGGTTCTATATGACGATATTCAAAAAAACGGCGGTCTGCCGATCATGTGGAAAGCAGGACATTCGCTGATCAAAGCAAAAATGAAAGAAATACGTGCGGCTCTCGGTGGCGAAATGAGTGGTCATTTGTTCTTTGCAGACCGGTATTTTGGATATGATGACGCAATTTACGCCGCCATTCGTCTTTTAGAGATCCTCTCTGACACAGGTTTGAAAATGAGCGAACTGCTCTCCGATGTTCCGCATACCTTTGCCACACCGGAAATCCGTATGGATTGCGCCGATGACCAGAAAAAATCTGTCGTTGAAAAGATAAAACATCATTACCGGAACAGACCCGACGTGATTGATATCGATGGAGTCCGCATTCCCTTTAAAGACGGCTGGGCGCTCGTTCGATGCTCAAATACGCAGCCGGTCGTGGTGCTGCGCTTTGAGGCCTCCTCCGAGGAAAGCCTCCGGACCATGCGTGCCGAAGTAGAAGGACTGCTGTCTGCCTGACGCTTTCGCGTTAAATCGCCTGAATGATCCGGTCAAATTGTTCCATCGCGTCTTCAATGGAGCCGGTGTTTAAAACGTAATCGTCAGCCAGCGCGATACAGACAGCGACGCCGTAATCGATCTCTCGGCGGTCTCTTTGGTCGAAGTGGAAGACGGAATCATCCGCCCTGCCTCTGTGCACAATTCTCTCCATTCTCATGGCTCGTGGGGCGACCACGGCAACAAGTCTGCAGGGCGTTGTCATCCGGATTAATTCAATTTCGGGCCAGGATCTCACCCCTTCTAAAAATACCACGTCCGATCGTTGCTTCAACGCTTCATTCACTGCCATACGTGTAACGCCCAGCCCGTCAGTTCCTCGTAGTTGGGTCGAAATGCTTGCTGAGGTTTCCGGGTCCGCACTCAAACCCCGTCTGGCAATTTCAGCTCGGACAAAATCGCCGGTTGAAAAATGAGGATATTGATACTTCTTCGCATATTCCGTGGCAATATTCTTTCCGGCCGCAGGCATTCCAGTAACTACAATCAGTTTCATAGACCTCCTGACGATACATTTTTTCGCATCATACCCACATTTCTTTTCAAAACAAGCCGAATCTTTTTCTCTCATAGTCAGCAACCCCGTCGGAAAGAGATAAAAAAGAATACGATTTTTTTATTGAATATTTTTTAATATTATGCAATCTTTACGTTAATTTTTGAACAAACAACAACATATGTTGTTCAACTCAAACCTGAATCTAAGGAGTAGTCATTATGAAAATCTCATATCGAATCTTGTTTGCCTTACTGATCAGCTTGCTTTTATTCGGTTGCGGCGATAAAACGGCAGGCATCGAAGGGAAAATAACGGACGGTCAGGGTCAGCCGATCAGCGGTCTTTCTGTGATTATCAAGCAGGTACAGCCTACGGCAGGTTATGAACAGTTTGAGACAAAAACAGGCCCGGATGGAATGTTTTCCATGACCGGCCTGATGCCTTTATCCGAATACACCATCCTTCCCCTTTCCGATAAATGGAAGACGCTCGTCAGCGAAAGGGTCACAACCCTGGAGGCCGGGAAAAAATACAGCATTACGAAACCTATCATCATAAGATATCAGGCTTTCAATGACGGAACAGTTCTTGATTCGAAAACCGGCATGCAGTGGTTTATTCATCCCGCCGCTGATCAAACTGCCGACACGGTTTTACAAACTGTCCGGAGCCTTAACGTTGCGGGGTTTACGGATTGGCGCCTGCCTACCAGAGAGCAGCTTACTGCCTTTGAACAGGAAAAAGTACCGTCCAAACCGGATGCGGAACCCGCTTTTGTTCAAAAAACATGCTGCGCCTGGGTGATTGAGCCGGATTCCGATGTTGTGGACTGGAAGTTTTATATCGAAGACAAAAACGAATTCTGGATGTCCAACACCAATACGCCGGATCAAAGGGTTATCGTTGTCAGAGATTCCAAAGCCGCTGTGGCTAAGGCCGACGAAAAACCAGCGGAACAGGAAGTTTCAACGGCCCCAGCAGCAGATGAACAGACGGCCTCTGCGGCGGTTCAGCCGGATGCCTCTCCCGTAAAGCTTGACCCCGGCGTCCGTTATGCCTCCAGGAAGGCCTGTGCGGAAAAAAAGGCGCTGGCTGCCAAAACCGTAACGGAACAACCTGCCGCCACTACACCCTCTGCTGAACCGGTTGCTGCCGCGCCTATAAAAGAGGATGTGAAGGTCGCAGAAGCAGTCGTTAAACCGGCGCCTGAAAAGAAAAAGGAAGTTCTTGCCAAAGCGGTGGAACCCGCATCATCCGGAAAAACCATTACCCTTTATTTTGACACGGGTAAGACTTCCTTAGGCCCGCGTGAACTCGTCCGTCTCAAATCCTTCTATTCGCAGATTAAAGACGCCACTGGCACCATTCTGATTGACGGACATTGCGACTCAACCAAACAAGACAACGCAGGCTTGAACCTGAAGCTTTCTCTGGACCGTTCTTATAGCGTCGCCTCCGCTCTCAAAAGAATGGGACTAAGCCATAAGAATGTTGCCTTCGAACTTCGCGGAATGGGTGAAGGAAAACCGGTTTCGTCAAATGATACAGCCGAGGGACGTCAGCGCAACCGACGCGTTGAAATAACCTTTATGGAAAAATAGACAGTCTCATCAACCCAAGAACATAACAACAATTAAAAAACCCCCTGTATAAATGCAGGGGGTTTTTTATTGGTCGGGGCGAGGTGATTCGAACACCTGACATCCTGCTCCCAAAGCAGGCGCGCTACCAGGCTGCGCTACGCCCCGTTATAATGCTTACTAAAGCCGACTGAGGAAGCCTCTGAGTTTTGCAAAGGCCTGACCGCGGTGACTGACCTTGTTTTTAATTTCCGATGGTAATTCGGCAGCCGTTTTATTCAAATCAGGAACCCAGAAGATCGGATCATACCCGAACCCGTTATTCCCTCGTCTTTCATCAATAATGAGACCATGCCACCGGGCTTCAAAGGCATCGGAAGTTCCGTCTTTCCTGTACAACACCAGAGCGCAGCAAAACGATGCGGTTCTTTTGTCCGTCGGGATGCCTTCTAATTTTGAAAGCAGTTTGACGTTATTCTCTTCGTCAGTGGCTCCCTCACCTGCGTAGCGGGCGGAAAAGATGCCCGGTTCTCCGTCTAAGATGTCTACCTGTAAACCTGAGTCGTCCGCCAATACGGTTTCACCGGTGAACCCTGAAATCATTTTGGCCTTTTTATAGGCGTTGTCAAGATAGGTTTCTTTGTCTTCGATGATTTCCGGCACTTGACTGTAATCTTTTAAAGAGACCAGATCAATCTCCAGCCCCTCGAGCATTTCACGTATTTCCCGTACTTTTCCCTCATTTTTTGTCGCGAAAACGATTTTCATAATGACAGTTCGCCTACAATGGACTTCTGGACATTAACGATCCTGGCAATGCCTTCGCAGGCCAGCGCGGTCATTGCATCGAGCTGTTCTTTATGAAAGGGGTTGTGTTCGGCGGTCCCCTGCACTTCAATGAACAATCCCGCGCCGGTCATGACAAAATTCATATCCACATCCGCCTGTGAATCTTCCGCATATTCCAGATCCAACAAAACTTGATCGCGCACAATTCCTACGCTGACGGCGGACACATAGTCAGTCACAGGCAACTTGGTGACCAGACCTTCGTTGCGCATGTGTTTAAACAAATCCACCAAGGCGACAAAAGCCCCGGTAATCGAAGCGGTGCGTGTACCTCCGTCGGCCTGAATCACGTCACAGTCAATGTAAATAGTTCTTTCACCGAAAGCGCTCAGGTCCGTCACAGCCCGCAGGGATCTTCCGATCAGACGCTGAATTTCATGGGTTCTGCCACCGATTTTTCCGCGCGCGGCTTCACGGGGCACTCTTGTTTGAGTGGACATGGGAAGCATTGAATACTCCGCCGTCAACCACCCTTTCCCCGTATTCTTTAAAAAAGAGGCCGTTTTGTCCTCCAGGGATGCCGCGCAAAGTACTTTTGTGTTTCCGAACTCGACCATCACGGAACCCGCCGCGTTCTTCAGATAGTGATTGGTAATGCGAATCGGTCGAAGCTCATCGGCTTTTCTGTCGAGATTTCTTTTGATCACGTGGCTCCTAAAAATACGTTTTAATGCTGCGGGCCAGTGCCCGTGCAATATCGGTTTGTGTTTTTACCTTTGTCAACTTTTTCTTCTCATCCGCGTTGGTGACAAAACCCATCTCTACGATCAAAGTCGGTACTTTCAGCCCTTCATGGAGGGGCGTTTCTGATTCTCGAAGCCCCCTTCCTTTGCGCGGAAACAGACTGTCGAGGTTTTGGCGCACAAGCCTTGCCAGCTTTACTGTATCATTGAGATACGCTGTATTCCCGGCGGCAGTCTGGCTCTTCCCGGACCCGGCAGGTGCTTCGACATTCTTAAAGCCCGGATAATATAATTCATAACCGGATGCCGTTTTACCGAAGCCCGCGTTGACATGAAGGCTCAACACCAAAGCGGGCTTTGCTGTCAATATCGTTTTCTTTCTTTCATCCAGAGAAAGGGTTTTATCCGATTCCCGTGTTAAAACAACCTCGATTCGTGGATCTCCCGCCAGTTCTTTTTTTAAAGCCAGGGCGATGGCCAGCGTCAGATCTTTTTCTGCCAATTTATCGACCCCGATCACACCCGTATCTTCGCCGCCGTGCGCCGGATCAATGACAACAGTGTTTTTAACCGTCTCCGCATACACCAAAGTGCCCATCATAAAAAGCAGGGTCACGGAAACCAATATAATAAATTTTTTTCGCCATTTGTTGAGCATCGCGACACCTTGATTTAAAGTTGCCTTTTCTGCTGCTCAGGCCCTGCCTGCTTATCGCACAGAAGTCTCGTTTGTCAACCATCAAATGATTTTCTTTATGTTTTTGAAATCCGCTCGACAGAGCGAACCATTTTTAACTGCCGGATCGCGGAAAAGATTGAATGAAGCTGATGCAGATCGTAGACATCGATGACAAATACGCACGTGGCAATCATATCCGTCGTTCCCACCTGCGCGAAACTGATATTGACATCAAATGAGGAGATGACGGAGCTGACTTCTGTCAAAACCCCTTTTCGGTCATCGCATATCACTTTAATGTGAACAGGATAGGCATGTTTTTGCTTTACGTCCCAGTTGACGTCTATGATCCGCTCCGCGTCGAGTTTCTTCAGATGCGGACAATGCTGGGTGTGTACGGTAATACCGCGTCCACGGGAAATATAGCCCGTAATTTCATCGCCGGGAATCGGCTTGCAGCATTTGGCAAATTTTACCATCACATCGTCAACACCGGTTAGCGATATCCCCAGCGAAGGAGAGGCGGCAGGCTTCTTCTTTGTTTTCTCGGGCGGCTTTTCCGCCTCTTTTGGAGTTTCCGAGACAAGAAAATGATTGACCACCTGCCTCGGAGAAATACGGCCGTATCCGACTTGTGAGATTAGATCATCAATCGTAAGCAGAGAATAATCCGCAAGTATTTTTTTTATTTCGTCGGATTTTATACAGGTCGAAAATTTTAGATGGTTTCTTTTGAATTCTTTTTCCAGGAGATCTTTGCCAAGAATGAGCGAACTGTTTCTTTCCTCTAGATTGATCCAGTTACGTATCTTGGAGATAGCCCGAGACGTGACGACATACTTCAGCCAATCCTTGCTGGGATGATGCCCCGCCTGCGTGATGATTTCAACCTGATCCCCGTTTTGCAATTGATATCTTAGAGGCACAATATTACGATTTGCTCTGGCCCCGATACACTGGTTTCCAACATCCGTATGAATACTGTAGGCAAAATCAATGGGCGTCGCGCCCTTGGGAAATGATTTTACGTCTCCCTGAGGCGTAAATACATAAACTTCCTCAGGAAAGAGCGCCAGTTTCAGGTTGGACATAAATTCTTTGGGATTTTTGATATCCTGCTGAATCTCGAGAGCTTCCCGGAGCTTTTTAATCTGATTGTCTTCATCATCCTGGACGGCACGGCCTTCCTTGTAGCGCCAGTGGGCAGCGATGCCTTTTTCGGCCCACTCGTGCATGGCCCGGGTCCGGATCTGGATCTCCACACGTTCACCATAGGGGCCGATCACGGCAGTATGCAGAGATTGATAGTTGTTGGCCTTGGGCATGGCGATATAATCTTTGAAACGACCGGGAACCGGCTTCCACAAAGCGTGAACAATGCTGAGCGCTTCATAACAAGTCTTTTCCTTGTCTGAATCCAGAATAATTCGGAAAGCGATCACATCGTATACTTCATCGAAGTTGATATGCTGTTCGTGCATTTTCTTGTAGATGCCGTACAGATGTTTTGCCCTGCCCTCCACCTCGCCCAGGATAGATACTTTTTCCAGCTCTTTAAAGATAATGGTCTTTACTTCTTCCGTGTAGCGGTTACGAGACTCTTGCGATTTAGCCACACGGCTGTTTATTTCATTGAATGCTTCGGGTGACACATACTGAAAAGCCAGGTCTTCGAGTTCCATTTTCATCCAGTTGATGCCCAGACGATTGGCCAGCGGCGCATAAACATCCATGGTTTCGCGCGCGATATAGATCCTGCGATCCGGCTTCTGATACTGAAGCGTTCTCATGTTGTGAATGCGGTCGGCCAGCCTCACCATCAAGATGCGAATGTCCGAAGACATCGCCAAAATCATCTTCCTGAAATTTTCTGCCTGTCTCTCCTCCTGAGAGCCGAATGAAATACGGCTGAGCTTGGTCAGGCCACTAACCAGAAAAGCCACGTCTTTGCCGAATTCACATTCGATTTGTTCACGCGTGGTCAGAGTGTCTTCAATGGTGTCATGCAGAAGCCCACTGATGATGGTGGCCGAATCCATCTTCATGTCAACCAGCATACCGGCTACTTCCATGGGATGGGTGAGATAGGGCTCCCCCGATAAGCGAACCTGGCCCTGATGCACGTTGGCCGAGTAAATATAGGCCTTTTGAATCATCTCAAGCTCTTCGGCGCTGAGATAGGCTTGGGCCTTATCCAGGATATCATTGATTCTTAACATGAAGTTTCCCAGTCTGAGAAATCGTTATCCGCGAACCTCTTTCATTTCCGATTGAATAATTTTACGAACTTCCGCTGCTACATCTCCGGTCAGGTGAAGCCGGCTTTCTCCGGTTTTCCGGATCTTCAATTCGACATTTCCCTGTGCCAGATTCTTAGGCCCGATGACCACCCTGATCGGAATCCCGATCAGATCTGCATCTTTGAACTTCACCCCTGCCCGCTCATCCCGGTCGTCCAGAATGACTTCCACCCCGGCGGCGAGCAATTCCGCATAGATGTCCTCCGCCGCTTTCATCACCGATGATTCATTAATATTAACGGGCGTCACAATCACCGTGTAGGGTGCAAGCGGCATCGGCCAGATAATGCCGTTTTCATCGTAATTCTGCTCAATACAGGCGGCTACAGTTCGGCCAATACCAATTCCATAGCACCCCATGATCATGATTTTTTCTTTGCCGTCCTTATCCAGATAAACCGCTTTCATGGCTTTGCTGTACTTCGTCCCCAATTTAAAAACATGACCCACCTCGATACCACGGACAAATTTGATTGTACCCGCACAGCGGGGACAGGCATCTCCAGGCTGACTTACGCGCAGATCGGCAAAGGACTCCACTTGAACATCGCGTCCGATATTCACATTCTTCAGATGATAATCCTGACGGTTGGCGCCTGTAACAAAATTAACCAAATTCTCAACCGAGAAATCGGCAATCACCCTTACTTTCATGCCGACGGCTCCGGCAAACCCCCTCGGGGCACCGGTGGCTTTCAGAATCATCTCATCATCGGCCAATTCCAGCTCGTTTGCGCCCAGAAAGTTCTTTACTTTGATTTCGTTAACCTCCTGATCACCACGGATCAAAACGGCACAGGGCTGCCCATCCGCTGCGAAAATCAGCGTTTTAACAATCTGTTGTGGCGCAATGCTCAAAAAGGCACTGACTTCTTCAATGGTCCGCACATTCGGTGTTTCAACATCCTCCATAGGCCGCCATTCTTTTTCGATTCCAGTCTTCCTCTCGGGCCTGGCAACTTCGGCTTTTTCCAGATTGGCGGCATATTGACATTTTTCGCAAAAAACGATGGCATCCTCACCGGATTCCGCCATCACCATGAATTCGTGCGAATAACTTCCTCCGATGCTACCGGAATCCGCCTCCACTGGTCGGTATCTCAAACCGCAGCGCCGGAAAATATTGTTATAAGCCGCAAACATTTTCTCGTAGCTTTTTTCCGCTCCGGCTTCATCTGCGTCGAAACTATAGGCGTCTTTCATGCCGAACTCGCGGCATCGCATCACGCCGAAACGGGGACGCACTTCATCCCGGAATTTTGTCTGTATCTGATACAGATTACGCGGCAGTTGCCGGTATGTTTTAATATCATTGCGCACAAGGTCCGTGATGACCTCCTCATGCGTCGGTCCCAGGCAATAATCACGATCATTACGATCGCGAAACCGCAAGAGCTCCTTGCCGTAAAAGGTCCATCGCCCGGACTCCTGCCAAAGCTCGGCTGGCTGGACCATCGGCAAATGAACTTCCTGCGCACCGGCTTTGTTCATTTCTTCACGGACAATTTCTTCCACCTTACGAATCACACGATATCCCAGCGGCAGATAAGAAAAAATGCCACTGGTAAGTTTTCGAATCATTCCCGCCCGAATCATGAGCTGATTGCTGATCACCTCCGCATCAGACGGCACTTCCCGTCCCGTTGGCAGGTGCATTTCCGAGTAACGCATTACTCCTCCTTATTTTTCATTGTCCAGGGCTTGAATCTCTGCGAGTAAAACCGGGACAAAATCTTTTTCTTCCACTTTTTTATAGGCTACGCCTTTTTTAAACATCATACCGAAACCATGGCCTCCGGCTATCCCGATGTCGGCTTCTGCTGCCTCTCCGGGGCCATTGACGACACAGCCCATCAATGCAATTTTGATATACTCTTTTCTGCCTTCAAGTGCTTTTTCCACCTTGGCTGTTAAGCCGACCAGATCGATTTGACAGCGGCCGCAGGTGGGACATGAAATGATTTCCGGTCCGACTTTACGGATCTTCAGGGCCCTCAGGATGCTGTAGGCAATAGGAAGTTCCTGCAGCGGATCCCCGGTGACGGAAACGCGTATGGTATCACCGATGCCTTCATGGAGAAGCGTCCCGATGCCCAGTGCCGATTTCACAGCCGCTTCCACCAAAGTACCGGCTTCCGTAACCCCCAGATGCAATGGATAATCTGTTTTATCGGCAATCATGCGATAGGCGTCTATCATCATCGGCACGTCGGATGACTTTAAAGAAAGCTTAATCAAATCAAAATCCATTTCCTCGAACATCTCAATATTGCGCAACGCACTGATACATAAAGCTTCCGCCGTGACCCCGCCGTAATCCAAAACAAGATCTTTCTGTAAGGACCCGGCATTGACACCAATGCGGATGACGGTATGATGTTCCCTTGCCACTTTGACAATCTCTGCGATTTTATCTTTGACAATATTGCCCGGGTTGATCCGAATGCCATCCACACCCTTTTTGATGGCTTCTATCGCGAGCTGGTAATGGAAGTGGATATCCGCAATCAGAGGGATTTTAATTCTTTTTTTGATGATGCTGATGGCATCCGCGGCTTCCTGATCCGGAACGGCAATTCTCACGATTTCACAACCGGCTCGTTCCAAAGCGTTGATCTGCGCCACAGTCGACTCGACGTCTTTCGTATCCGTATTGGTCATAGACTGCACAACAATCGGGGCATCCGAACCGATTTTCACATCTCCCAAACGGATCGACTTTGTCTTTCTTCTCTGTTTTGACAGTTTCCCCATAAGCACCTGCTTTCATTTTTAACTTTCACAAATTTATAACATGCCCAAGTATCCCGGGCAATGACAAATTTCCTCACCGCGTGATCATATGCCACATAAAAAAGGCAGCGACCGGGTTTTAAGTGGATACGCCCCGCCGGCTGCCTTTTTAAAACCACTATCATCACGCAACATCAATGCGCCGATTCAGGCTCCCTGCCAGCAATACAGGCATAACTGCTCGGCCGGCAGGCCGATCGCTTCGATCATGTCCTCGATCAGCATAAATTTTAAAGATGTGACATTTAAATCGCGGCGAATCCAATCGATCATTTGCGCGTGTTTTTCTGATGATCGGTCCAGATATTCCGACGGATCCTGAATGTCCTTACCCTCCAGCGCGCGAATGGCTTTCCGGCAGGCCAGTTCAGCCGTTGTTCTTGTTGAGGAGGCATAAATACAGGGAAACATCAGAGGCGGACAGGCTGGCCGTACATGAATCTCCTTCGCGCCGTTGTCCCATAATTTTTTTAC
Organism: Smithellaceae bacterium; assembly: GCA_046484315.1. Classification (GTDB taxonomy): domain Bacteria; phylum Desulfobacterota; class Syntrophia; order Syntrophales; family Smithellaceae; genus UBA8904. The sequence continues at coordinate 16,414 of JAWOJC010000331.1, forward strand.
CGTTAAATTTTTTAATTGCGTTCCGCGAACAATGGAATCGTCACAAATGATCATCCGGTTGCCATTGATCACTTCCCTTACGGCGGAAAGCTTCATCGTCGCTACAAGATCCCTGATTTCCTGCGTCGGCGGCGTATAACTTCGGCCATAGCCGGGTGTGTATTTCACGAGGGGGCGTCGGTAAGGAATTCCGGATTCCATCGCATAGCCAATGGCGTGTCCCACGCCTGAATCCGGAACACCGGCAACGAAATCCGCTTTGACATTGTCGCGCTTGGCCAGATAGCTGCCGCAGCGTTCCCGGGTCCTCTCGACACTGATGCCGTCATATATAGACGAAGGAGATCCTGTGTATATCCATAAAAAAGAACATATCTTCTTTTCCACACCCTCCGGCTTAAGCTGTTTGGTGCCGTCGGACGTTAGCAAGACAATTTCACCCGGTCCCAGAAATCCTGAAAGCGAATAGCCGAGATTCTCAAATGAACTGGCTTCCGTCGCGACAACAAATGATTTTTTTTCCGGATCCCTGCTTTGCCCCAACGCCAGGGGAAACCGTCCAAATTTATCTCTTGCCGCATAAATCCCCTCCGGGGTTAAGACCAAAACACAGATAGAGCCTTCAATAATCCCGCGCATGGACGCGATGCCTTCGACAATATTATCCCCGCGGTTAATGAGGGAAGCGACGATTTCCGCATTATTGACCCCGCCTCCAGTCATTTCCGTGAACGAGGCACCTTCATTGAGGAGCTCTCCAACCAGCTCATTCTTATTGGTAATCAGACCCGTGGCTACCACCGCATAAAGACCGAATTTAGACCGGAAAATCAACGGCTGCGGGGATTCATCATCGATCGCGCCAATCCCGGATTGTCCCTCCATTTTTTTGTAATCATCAACAAATCGCGATTTGAACTGTGCCTGTGATATACCGTGAATCGTATTGTAAAATCCCTTCTCTCCGAAAACGGCCATTCCGCCGTGCTCCGTTCCCAGGTGAGAATGATAATCTGTTCCGTAAAATAGCGCCTGAACGCAACTGCCTGTCCCGACAACCCCAAAGAGACCCCCCATTTTTTTCCTTCCTTCTTCCGCCTTGTGCAGTTAACCCCTTTTTTATCTCGGTTTCCTGCCGTTGCGGTTCATTTCATGAGCTACTTTTGTCGTTTCTATATTTCTCCAGCAACTTCTGATGAACATTTTCCGGGACAAGCCCCTTAACAGATCCCCCGAGGCTTGCCACTTCCTTGATGAGATTTGAACTGGTGTAGAACCATCGAAACCCGCTCATGAGAAACACCGTTTCGATGTTCTTTGTCTGGCGACGGTTCATTAACGCCATTTGAAACTCATATTCAAAATCTGACAACGCCCGCATACCGCGTAAGATTGTGCTGGCGCCGGATTTCCGAAGATAATCAATCAAAAGGCCGTCATGACAATCCACCCGGATTCCTTCATCACCCGGAAATATTTCCCGGATAAACGCACAGCGCTCCTCTACAGTAAATAGAGATGTTTTTCTCGGGTTATATGCCACCAAAACGATGATCTGATCGAATATTCTGCTGCCCCGTTTGATAATATCCACATGACCATTTGTAATCGGATCAAACGAGCCGGGGTAAATCGCGATTTTGTTTTCAAATTTCTCTATTGCCATGCTCTGCCACCCTTATAAAGGTTAATAAATTGTCGCCGTATTGTCTCTGGTCGAACATAAACCAACCTTCCGGCATGGAAGGCTGCTGTTCCCGGTTGGAATGCTGAAACACCAGAATGCCTGCTGTCTTTAACAACGGATAATCCATCAAGGCTGTGAATGTTTCCCTTATGAGCCCTCTGCTGTAAGGAGGATCGGCGAATATCACGTCAAATCTGATCCCCTTTTCATAAAGATTACGCAAAGCCGATGAAACGTCAGCATGGATGACCGTGCAGACATCAGGGCATCGGCACAACGCGATATTGTCAGCTATTACAGCGGCCAGTAATTTGCTTTTTTCAACCAGAACAACCGATGCGGCTTTGCGGCTGGCCGCTTCCAAACCTACGGCACCGGACCCGGCAAACAAATCCAGAAATAACTGACCTTCAACGGATTGCAGCATATTAAAAAGAGCCTGTCTTAAAAAATCAGACGTTGGCCGTTGAACAGATCCGGGAGGAAATTTCAGCGTTCTTCCTTTTGCTTCACCACCGGTAATTCTCATAAGGTTTTTTTAAATTAATGCCTCATTACAATCAAGATCCTCTATTGTGTATCTTGGGCATCTTCAGAATCTTTCCCGCGTTTTTTTCTGATAAGACTGGCGCCCCACCACAGAGGGCCAGAAATCGCATAACCTATCATGATTACAAAAATCATGACCTCCGGCCTGTATATGATGACCAGCAAAATGCCAACCACCAGAAGAAAGGTCATAAAAGGCATTCGGGCGAACAAACGCATATCCTTGCCGCTGTAATATTTAACATTGCTGACCATGAGAAGCGCCAGAGCCACAACGAGCAGCATGATCAATGGATTGTGAAAGGTCCCCTCTATGCCGAAATAATCAAAGAAAATAACGGTCGTGGCAATTACGGCGGCGGCGGCTGGAATGGGCAAACCGTTGAAGACCTTGCTGTCGATCAGTCCGATCTGAATGTTATAGCGTGCCAGTCTCAGCGCACCGCAGGCTACAAACATAAAGCCGGCCATCCATCCAAGTTTCCCATAAAACAACATGGCCCACATGTAAGCAAGCAGAGCAGGCGCAAGGCCAAATGCGATCAAATCGGATAAGGAGTCATATTCCGCTCCGAACTTACTGGTTGTGTTTGTGATGCGTGCGATCCGGCCATCAAGCGCGTCAAAAACCATAGAAACCAGAATGGCAATGGCGGCGATGAAAAATTTTTCCTGAATGGAAGCAATAATGGAATAAAAGCCCATGAACAGGCTGGCGGTGGTAATAAGATTTGGCAAAACGTAAATACCGTTTTTGATGCGGATGTTTCGGATACGACCTTCATTTTTCATGAGATGTATCCCAGTGGCGTTTCACCCGCCCGGACTTTATCACCGATTTTAACGACAACTCTTGAATCCAAAGGTAGAAATACTTCCACCCGTGACCCGAAACGTATTAACCCGAATCGTTCGCCCTTGTTAACGAAAGCGCCTTCCTCTGTCCAACAGACAATTCTTCTGGCGATCAAACCGGCAATCTGCACCACCCATACCCGCCGGTCGTCCCTGGTGCGAATCATCAACTCGTTTCGTTCGTTTTCCGCTGATGCTTTATCCAAATTTGCAGAAAGGAATTTCCCCTGATGATACTGAATCTTTTCGATGGTTCCTCCGTAGGGGACCCGGTTAACATGGACATTAAAGACATTCATAAAGATACTGATCTTTCTGAAGCTACCCTTTATGCTGCCGTTAACTTCAACCTCTTCAATTCTAATAACTTTACCATCCGCCGGACAGATGACCAACCCCTCTTCGTCCCTGAATTGACGTTCCGGATTTCGAAAGAAGCAGACGATAAAAATGGTGAGACAGGTCAAAATGACTGTTAAAACCGCTAAACCGAAAAAAGCAGCTAAAACGGTTGCGGCAAGGGAAAGAATAATAAAGGGAAAACCTTCGTGAGCGATAATACTATTATGTTTCATAAAGTATTTCTTCTTTCCTCAATTGAGTTTTTGTTGATATATGAATTGACGTCTGTTGTCAATGAATCTTTGACGCATAGTTTGTCAGTAACACCTTGACATTGTAGCCTCAAGACATATATTGTTCCCAAAATAAATGGAGGATGGATGATGTCGGCAAAGGTTAAAATATATACACTCAGTACATGCAGTCACTGCAAAGCGGCAAAAAAGTTTTTAAGCGATAACAGCATCCTTTTTGATGCAACTGAAGTTGATCTTCTTCAGGGCCCGGAAAGGGAAGCTGTTTTAAACGAAGTTGTTCAATATAATCCTCAACGTTCATTCCCAACCATTGTCATCGGAGAAAAGATTATCGTCGGTTTCAAGGAAAACGATATCCGGAAGGCGCTGGGTTTGCCATGACACCTGCAGAACTTTATGACCTGTTAAAGAAAGCCCAGGAACCAAAAGGTTTTTTTTTCAATAAGGATAAAGATTGGGTTTTATCCATCCTGAATGACATACTCGTCAACAAACAACGTTACGGGTATACGTCATGTCCTTGCCGTTTGGCCTCAGGTGACCGCGAAAAGGACCGCGACATTATGTGCCCCTGCATCTATCGGGCTGAAGATGTCCGGGAATACGGAAGCTGTTATTGCAATCTTTATGTCTCACGCGAATGGAACGAAGGAATACTTCCTCGTTTGTACGTTCCCGAAAGGCGTCCGCCTGAAAAGACATTTTTTTAATTTTTTCACATAATTCATTGACAAACCACTCAAGTAACCATAAGTTACGACCGATTTACAACATACGAAGGGGTCTTTTTGAATGATCAACACCTACATCTGCAAGAAAAAAGGATGTCTAATAGCGGAAATCTGTACGGATACCACCTGTGAATGGCGTTTAAAAAATGAAGCTTTTTTAAATTGCACCTGGGTCGCCTGTAATTACGGCCCGTTTACCCTCGAAGAAGTGGGCGATATGATGGGTGTAACCCGTGAACGCATCCGACAGATCGAAGCCAAAGCGCTTAAAAAACTTCAGCATAAGAAAAGAAGAGACCAACTGAAGGATTTCGCCACCCCGGGAAACGACTGGGATGCGCTTTAATAGTTTGTTGCCTTTAAATAAATGACCAAGCGGGAACATAATTGCCTAAAAAAACCGGAAGCACCTAAAGTCGCTTCCGGTTTTTTCTTTTATGATCAGATGCTTATTTTCTTCTTTGTTATTATTGTTTTTTCTTTCTTAATTTATCAAGAAAAAGAACTTCATTCATGTGAATTTTCCGTTCATCGCGTGCAAACAGCATCCCTCCAATGGACATTTCCAGATCCAGTGCTGCAATTTTGTCCATTCTCGGGACAACGGAACAAATATTCTTAAGTTCTTCCAATGCCTTCACAGAGCGAGAAGCCAGCGTTTCAGCCATTTTTATCGCTTCGCTCATGAATTTTTCGGGTGGCGCCACCTTATTAATCAACCCGATATTTAATGCCTCATTGGCTCCGATCGGTTCACCAAGCATGACAATTTCCTTCGCTTTCGTGACGCCAACGATCTGACTTAAAGGATAAAATAGGGGATTTAAACCGAATTTTAATTCAGGATGACATAAAATGGCGCTTTCGGAGGCGACAACCAGATCGCAAACGGTTACTACATTAAAACCGCCGCCTAGAGCAATGCCTCCAACCGCTGCAATAACCGGTTTATTGTATGAATATATCTTTTTCAGGTATCGTTTCATCGACTCGAAGTAGTCGTCGATTTCCGTATTGGACAAAAGGGACATTTCCTTGATGTCCATCCCGGCGGAAAAGACATATTCTCCTCCGGTAATAACCACGGCCCGAACATCCGTGTCCGTTTCCATAACCGAAAGGGCATCATTAAATTCAAGTCTCATCTCCTTGCACAAGGCATTCATTTCATGAGGCCTGTCGAATTTGATGACGGCAACGGCGTTCTTTTTTTCAACATTGATGTTCTTATAGACCATTTTTCCCATCCACTTTCAGGCGGAGATCTTTTCCGGTTTTGAAAAAAGGCACTTTTCTGTCGCTCAGCGTGACATGAGCGCCTGACTTAGGGTTCCGTCCTATTCTGGCTTTTCGTTCGCGAATCGTAAAATTTCCAAAACCACGAATTTCTACCCGCTCTTCTTTTTTCATCGCCTCAATCATAGAATCAAAAATGATCTTTACGGCATAGGCAATATCCTTTTGAGAATAAGCGTTAAACTTATCATGAGCTTTCTTGATCAGTTCATTTTTTGTCATGTAGCCCCAGGACCATACGTCTTATGGATGATACAAATAGCTAACGCCGCTTGCGTCTTCGGCCGTCTGCTTTAATGTACGAACCGCAGAACTCAATGCGCTTTCCAGCATATAATCAAAAACACTGGGTCGTTTTTTTCTTGGAAAGACCAGATCGTATTCGCCGGATTTACCTGTCAGTTCGATGGCCAGCCTGGCAGCGCTTCCCATATCACCCAACTGATCGACCAGTCCCAGTTCAAGAGCCTTACGGCCCGTAAATACTCTCCCGTCCGCTATTGCGACAACTTGCGGGCGGGAAATATTTCTGTCTTTGACGATAACATTCACAAACTGATCGAAGATGTCATCGACCAATTCCTGTATAATCAGACGCTCTTCATCCGTCATTTCACGAGTCGGCGAACCGATATCCTTGTATCGTCCACTTTTGACGACAGATGACTTCACCCCGATTTTTTTTAAGAGTTCTTCCACGTTGGCAAACTGCATGATTGCGGAAATGCTTCCCGTAATCGTCCCGGGATTCGCCACAATTTTATCGGCGGCACAGGCGATCAGAAGTCCGCCTGATGCGGCCACCGAGCCCATGGATGCTACAACTTTCTTCTTCTTTTTGAGTTGCACAACCGCATCGTAGATTTCCTGAGAGGCGGCTACACCCCCACCGGGGGAATCAATACGCAACACCACCGCTGTTATAGAATCGTCGCGGCCGAATTCTTCCAGATTCTGTGAGATCTCGAGTGAATCACTGATCACACCATGAACATTTACCACACCGATTTTTTCACCGAAGGAAAACTTTTTCGTCTTCAACCCACCGGACTGAACACCAGCTTTGTAAAAAAAAGTATAGAATCCAAAACCGATCACGATCAGCAGCACAACTCCCCAAACGACCGGATGTTTTCTCATGATAAGCCCTTACTCGTTGTTTTGACTGCCGATTTTTATATCCGCCAGCGCTTGAGCAAGATTAGAGCCAATGTTTTCACGATTATTGATGTATTGATTCGAAGACGATGCTGATGGCGGTGCCTGCGTCGGCGCTTCGAGATCTTTAATACTCAACCGGATTTTCTTTGTTTTCGGGTCAATGCTTTTAACCATCGCGGAAACCGTGTCGCCTACATTATATAGCTCTCCGGATGTTTTCACGCGTTTTGAACTGATTTCTGAAATGTGTACCAAACCTTCGATACCTTCCTCAATTTCCACAAAAATACCAAAATCGGTAAAGTTTGTAATCTTTCCTGAAACCACTGTTCCGGGTGCATATTTCAACGGCAATTCGTCCCAGGGATTCTTTTCGATCTGTTTGATACCCAATGAAAACTTTTCGTTATCCACGTCAATATTCAGCACGACTGCTTCAACTTCCTGACCTTTTTTGAAATACTCCGATGGATGCGTTACGCGATGCTTCCATGAAATATCCGACACGTGAACCAAGCCGTCAATACCCTCTTCCACACCGATAAAAACGCCGAAATTAGTAATGTTTCGGACATGCCCGTTGACCACTGTACCGACCGGATACTTTTCTTTCAGTTTCTCCCATGGATTGGCCGTGGTTTGTTTTAAGCTCAGAGAAACACGTTTGGCTTCAGCATTCACTTCCAGGACAACCACATTCACCGTATCTCCGACATTAAGCACTTTTGACGGATGTTTGATTTCTCTCGTCCAGTACATTTCGGAAATATGAACCAGTCCTTCAACTCCAGGCTCCAGTTCAATAAATACACCATAATCCGTCAGGTTAACCACTTTACCCTCGATCAAGACGCCAATAGGGTATTTTTCAGAAATGTTATCCCATGGATTCTCGTGCAATTGCTTAAGGCCCAAAGAGACCCTTTCTTTTTCACGATCAAATGAAATGACCTTGACTTTGATTGGTTCACCCTTATGAAACGCATCTGACGGTTTTGCGATTCTACCCCAGGAAATATCCGTCACATGCAACAGGCCATCGATGCCTCCCAGATCGATAAAGATTCCGTAATCGGTGATGTTCTTTATGATCCCTTCTACAACGCTTCCTTCAGAAATCTTATCGAGGGTTTCTTTCTTCTCAATCTCTCGTGAGGCCGCCACAACTGAACGACGGGACAAAACTACATTGTTTCGTTTCCGGTCATATTTAAGAATTTCAAATTCCATCACCTGGCCGACAAACTGATCTAAATCCTTAATCGGTCTGGTATCGATCTGCGAACCGGGCAGAAAAGCAACAATGCCGATGTCCACCGACAAACCGCCCTTGACTTTCTCAACCACACGCCCCTTCATCAGGAGCTTGTTGTCATAAACATTTTTGATTTCATCCCACACTTTGAGCTTGGCCGCTTTATCATGAGATAAAACCAGATTGCCTTCGTGGTCCCTTTTATCAACAAAAACTTCTATATTGTCGCCCACAGACACGGTTACGTTTCCTTCGGCGTCTTTGAGTTCTTTAATCGGAATAAAGCCTTCCGTTTTCCAGCCTACATCGACCATTACAATATCCGATGTAATCTGGACAACAGTTCCATGCGTCACATCACCATATTGTATCTGGTTTAAGCTCTGCTCATAGAGCTCTTTGAAGCCCATATCTTCTTCTTTTGAGGAAAACATGGACACGGATTCATCGGACTGCGGCGCGTCGGCTTTGACCTCCTTGTCTGACGTTGAATTGATGTTTTGATTGTTAACCATTTACCTGATACCCCCTATTTTTTTAAGACATTTTTCAATCTGCGTTTATTAACACACTGAAATTGAAATAGCAAGATAAAACAAGAGCTTTTTGTTTCATTCCAACCCCGTCCCTGATTCTTTTCCGGCCTCAACATACCTCTGTATTTCATCAACAACCTGCCCGGGTGTTAATGAGGTTGAGTCGATAGGTATCGCATCGTCTGCTTTTTTCAACGGCGCGATTTTCCGATGAGAATCCTGATGATCTCGGGCCTGCATATCGCGGGTTACCTCATCGATTTGAGCGGCGATATTTTTTTCAAGAAGTTCCCTGTGTCTTCTTAAGATTCTTTCTTCCGGATCAGCATCCAGATAAAACTTAAAATCCGCGTTCGGAAAAACCACCGACCCCATATCCCTTCCCTCCGCGACGATGTTTTCGCTTTCCCCCGCCTGCCTCTGCAACAAAAGCAATTTTTCCCTCACGACGGGAAAAGTTGATATCCAGGAAGCCTTCTGTCCGATTTCTTCTGAGCGGATCTTATCCGCAACATTATCCCCATCAACAAAGACGGCCAACCGACCCCAAACGTTTTACGTAAGAACTGGGCCAGCGATGTCACTATTAATATCAGCTTAAGTGATCCTGAAGCATCTATTGCCGGAACTGAAATTACTTTAGCAAACAACGATTTCCCGCAGTATACCTACACTGCCATTGCTGAT
>JAWOJC010000056.1:0-8004 GCA_046484315.1 Smithellaceae bacterium
GTGACGATCCTGGCCGGAAAATCCGATGACATTCAGGCCGAAGGCGGTCTGTCTAGGATGATCGAGGCCCGGTGCATCACCCGGATTCATCTGGATGAAAAAGTTTATGTGGCCATGGACAAAGAACGCTCCATCCTTTCCGGTCTCAGTATCTCCGACGATCAAATTGCCCGCTTCTTTCTGCTTGCGCATCCGGACATGGACATCCATTCACAGCCGTTGAGGCAGATGGCGAAAAACCCCGGTGAACTGAGACGGGCCTTTGAGGCCGGATTCTCCAAACTCATGTCACAGAAAAAGCAACTGACAGATATTCAATTTACGGATAACCTCCACGGCATGCTGGCCATGCTCGATAAAATTACCGGCGGGCTTGAGCCCCATGATCGGGACATCCTGTCTCGGCATATCGGAGACGCGATCTTTTCCACCGATCCGTCAGCAGCGGCACAACTGACATCACAAAACATGGAACACCTGCTGGGCGGACTTCTCCTACAATATTTGATGACGAAACTCACAAAAGACCAGGCAACCGGACCAAGAAGCGAAACGGATGATCAGCGCCCCGCCGGACTTTCGTCACAAAACGATCCACAGGAAGATTCCCGAACCAGGCTCAGACAGGTTGCAGATAAGTTCAGCCTGTACCTTCAGGAAGCCAGAACCCTGATGGACAAGGACCTGATGTCTGCCCTGCCCGCCATTATTGAACAACTGATTGCGCAAAAGGAACAGGAGGCTTTAGAAACCATGCTCTTTAGCCTGACTGCCAATCTGGCGCATCCGGACCCTGTCATCCGTACCGGTGCGGCCCGGGGACTGGCTGACATCATTGACGTGCTCACCGGCGAACGAAAAAGCGGCCTTCTGGAACAAATCAAGGACAAACTGACGGACTGGTTAAAAAGCGAAAATCATTTTTCACCTGAATACACCAGATTCTGCACAATTTTCGAACAGGAGATTCAGGCAGACATCGGTCGCGAAAAACTCGACGGCGCTCTGTATTATCTGGAAACCATCGATCAAATCGCATCCGCTGCCGACCGCCCGAACCATGACACACAAGAGGCCGCCCGAAACGTGATCGTTTCTCTGGCCACGGAAGACAACCTCAAGGCCCTCTGGAAACAGTATCCCGAAGGAGACGAAAATATCCAAACCGGCGTGAAGGAAATTCTGGCCCGGCTGGGAGATCCAGCCCTCCAATATTTGCTGGATCTGCTCCGCACACAGACCGACAGCAATGAACGTGTCAGCATTATGCATGTCATTATGAACGCAAAACAAAGCGCCCTGCCGCTGATACGGATGCGGCTCGGCAATGAAGAACCCTGGTATTATCTGAGAAACCTCACCTATATGCTGGGACAAATCGGCAATGAAGAATCCGCAGGCGCGCTCCAGCCCTTTTTAAGGCATGAAAACGAAAGATTGCGGCAGGAAGTGCTCAAAACCATCCAAAAGACAGGCGGCTCACGTCGGGGCGCGATCCTCCTGCCCGCCCTCAACAGCGCAGATGAAGTATTCAAACAGGCGCTGGTAGAAGCACTGGGCGCATCCAAAGCTGAAAACGCGGTGCCGGACATGCTGAGCATTTTAAAAGACAGGCCGCTGATCGCCTCCGCGGCGCGGACAACCCTGGAGGAAAGCATTTGCACCGCTCTGGGGGCAATTGGTTCACCGGATGCCATCCCGGCTCTTTCTGAAATCGCCGAGAACAAATCATTTTTCGGACTGCGCTCCTACCCGGAGAAAGTCAAGGCCGCCGCAGCCGGCTCTCTCGTCACGCTGCGGCGAAAAATCGCGCAATCTGCAGACGCCTGATTTCAACCCCCTCATCAAACAATCGGCTTTTGTCATTATTTTTCCCGAACGGCATCCATGATCATCCTTAGCTTTCGGGTCGCCTCGCAAGGATCGTCTGCCGCGCAGATGGCCGATACCACCGCCAAAGCATCGGCGCCCGCCGCCGCCACCTCCTTCGCGTTTTCAGGATGGATTCCGCCGATGGCAACCACCGGGTGACGGCTGAAACTTTTAATTTTCCGAAGCCCGTCCAATCCCCAGGCCTCTTTGGTATCCGTTTTGGTCGGTGTGGCAAAAACCGGGCTCACGCCGATATACGCCACATCCAGATTTTCGGCTGCTTCGACATCCGCCCACGTTTCCACGGACAAACCGATGATTGCCTGCGCGCCCAGGAGTCGGCGGGCCGCCGGGTAGGGCATGTCGAGCTGGCCGATGTGAACACCGTCGGCGCCGGATGCCAGAGCAACATCGATGCGGTCATTGATAATGAGCGGCACGGCAAAAGGCAAAAGCAGTTTTTTTACGGCGAGAGCCTCTTGCACAAAATCACGCGTGGACAAATTCTTTTCCCGCAACTGGACGCAGACGGCCCCGCCACGAACGGCTTGCGAAATAATGTCCTGCAACGGTCTGTTTCGGCATAAACCGCGATCCGTCACGAGATAAACACCCTGCATAGCTACACCTCGATTTTCAAACGCGCCTGAATATCTTTTTCCGACAGATTGTAGAGCATATCCAGAAAATGCATCTGCAAAGAGCCGGGTCCTGCCGACTTTTCCGCAGCCATTTCTCCGGCAACGCCCATCACGGCCATCGCTTTGGCAGCGGCCAGCAGAGGATTTTTCTCTACAGCGGCAAAGGCGCCACACAACGCAGAGGCGGTGCACCCGAGACCCGTCACTTTGGTCATCATCGGGTGGCCGTTTGCTATCCGAACGACCTCTTTGCGATCCACGACATAATCCACCGCACCGCTGATACAGACCACACAATTCCTGCTGCCGCTGATGGATTGCGCCGCAGCCACCGCTTCATTCGACCCCGCCGTAGCATCGACGCCCCTGGTTTTTAGCGCATCATCCGTCAGCGCCATGATTTCCGATGCGTTGCCCCGGATGATCGCGGGTTGTTCAGCGGCGATCAGGTCACGAACGGTTCTGGTACGATAGGGCGTCGCGCCAGCGCCTACCGGATCGATAATGACGGGCACCCCTTCCCGTGCGGCACGCGAAAAGGCCATAAACATCCCTTTCACCCAGGGCTCACTGATCGTACCGATGTTAATGACCAGCGCCGAGGCCATCCCGGCCATGTCCGCCACTTCTTCCTGGGCATGGATCATCACCGGCGACGCACCGATGGCCAATAGCGCGTTGGCTGTATTGTTCATCACCACATAATTGGTGATATTGTGGATCAATGGCGTTTTCGCCCGGATGTGTTCAATGGATTTGTAAATTTCCGCCGCAGTAATTTTCATTGTTTTTCATCTCCTGTGTTTATGTTTCATGCCAAATAAAAAAACCCTTCCGCCACAGGGAGAAAGGGTGCAAAACAGCCGCTCACAGTCTCCCTCCGCCGGCATTACCCGGATCAGGTTCAACGGGTTTAATCTCAGACAGGAACGATCCTCCTGCCACCCCGAACATTGCGACCCACTTATCAGCCATCCCGGCCTTTGTCAACCGCATCATGCCCATTGTCACGGCGCTCGGCATTCCCCCTCTACGGGCAAAATCAGGGAACATTTTCATATCTTGCAATTTTCCACCAAGATTGGTATTCCACACGGCACGTTTTCATTGTTCTTCGCTGCAAAGGAGAGTCTTTTGAAAGATTTTTTTGTTCTTTTTGTCCTGATGCTGGCCGTTATTGCAATAGTGAGCTTTATGTACACGATCTGGCGCGGCCGCAATGATGAGCAAAAACTCCGTAATATTATTGCGGGCTCCCCCATTCCTATCTTCGTCATCTCCCTCGATCATAAAATCCTCTACTGGAATAAAGCCCTCGAAGCCCTAAGCGGCATCAGAGCGGATCAGGTGATCGGCACAAACCAGCAATGGCGGGCCTTTTATACAGCGCAGCGTCTGTGCCTTTCTGATCTGATTCTGAACAACAACATTCCCAGTGCCTCATTGCTTTACTCGGGCAAGGTCACCAAGTCTAACCTGCTCGATGACGCTTTTGAAGTGACGGAATTTTTTCCGGACATGGGCGAAAAAGGCAAATGGTTCCGCATCACCGCCGCCAGCATTCGGGATTCACGCGGACATATCTTCGGCGCCATGGAAACGCTTGAGGACCTTACCGAGCAGAAGACGACCCAGGAGGAACTGCTCAAACGAACGAAGCTCGAATCGCTGGGCACATTCGCCGACGGTGTGGCCAAGGATTTCGACAGCCTGCTTTCGGCAATCCTGCGCAATGTTTTTCTGGCCAAGATATCCGCCAGTGAAGAAGACAAGATTCTGGAAAACGGTCTGGCCATCGCGGAACGCGCCGGATTACAGGCCAAGGAACTGGCACACCGTCTGATCACATTCGCCCAGGGCGGGTATCCTGTCAAAAAAATTGAAAATATTGATGGATTGATCCGGGAGGCGGTGGAAAAAGCTCTGAAAGGATCCAATGTAAAGGCCAATGTATCCATTGCGCCCGACCTGTGGCAGGCCGAGGTGGATGCAATGCAGATCAAGCAGGTAATCGAAAACCTTGTGGCCAACGCGAGGGAAGCCATGCCCAAAGGCGGCGTGGTGGATGTCATCGCCGAGAACACAACCACTGGGACAAACATCCGGACACTGGGCGAAGGCAACTATGTACGCATCATCGTGCGCGACCGGGGTGTAGGGATCCCCCGTGACAAACTTTCCAAAATATTTGATCCCTATTTCACCACCAAAGAAAAACGTGAACGTGGGGGCATCGGCCTGGGACTGGCTATCTGCGATTCAATTATCAAATACCACAACGGTTTGATCACGGTGGAATCCATCGCGGGCGCGGGCGCCACTTTTTCCATTTATCTGACCGCGGCGGTTCGAAACGGTCACGCATAAGGGCCGTCCTCACCCCTTCAAGAAATTGCCTATGAAAACACTCCCGGAAATTTATGACGTATTCGCTGCAACCTATGATCAAAACCGCAGCCTGTTCGACATGGCGCCGGTCCTAAATGATTTTTGCAACCGCCTGACAGTTGATCGCGGCCGGTTACTCGACCTGGGATGCGGCGCCGGAGAGCCGTTTGCCAAATATTTCATCGATCACGGCTGGGAGGTTACAGGCATTGATTTTTCAAAAAAGATGCTCGAGTTGGCCGCCCGCCATGTGCCCGAAATGAAAACAATCTGCGGAGACATGCAAATCGCCCAATTTGATTCGAACTGTTTTGACGCCATCACCGCCGTCTACAGCCTGTTTCATGTTCCACGCCGTCACCACGCATCCTTGTTTCAAAAATGCTATCAATGGCTCCGGCCGAACGGAAAATTTCTTTTCACTTACGCAACTTGTGAATACACGGGCCATGATGAGTTTGACGGTTTCAAAGAATTCCTCGGGGAACGTCTCTTCTACAGCCACAACAGCCCCGATCAGCTTCGGCAAGATCTGCAAAACACGGGATTTCTGATCGAATCCGCCTCCCTCAGAAACATCGGTTCGGAAATTTTTCTCTGGGTCACCGCCGGTAAAAAAGCGGCTTAGTCAATCTACCCGAAAGGCTTATTGACCGTCCATAAAGTGCGCGTCTTTTTTCACGGCGGCCAGAAGATCATCGATGTGTCTCAGGCGTTCCTGAAATGTGGCAATGGCCAGCGCGGACTCCCGCGGATGCAGATTTTCAATTTCCGCGAGCCTCGCACGCAATTGCAGGACAACTTCCTGCGCCACCGCCAGAAGGAGCGCATGCTCATACTTGGTCATGACCGGATCACCGCCCTCTTGCTGTCAATCCCCCGTGGTGCGTTAACCGCGCATTTCCTTCCATGACAGAAAAGCTTTCTTGACGGACTCCGCTGCGCTTTCGATACCGACATGCTCGGTATTGAGCATGATATCGTAATGCTTCGGATCGCTGATATCCTCATTAAAATACTTTTTGATAAAAGCGATCTGATCGGAATCAAACTGCCGGACGTAGGCCATAGCCTCCTTCTGCGACATATGGCGGTCACGCATGACTTTATCCACCCGCACCTCCAGAGGCGCGATGATCCGCACCCGAAACGCTTTGTCCTTCAGGATGAAACTGCCGCCGCGACCGATGATAATAATGTTGCCATGTTCGGCGTTGGTGTGCATCACCATGGAAAGATGCCGGATATACTCGTTGGGCCAGATATGGCGCGATTCAAAGAAAGAGTTGATCAGGCTGTCAATAAACGAAATACTCTTCTCGTCAAGTGATTTAATGACCTTGTCGCTCATATGCGCGCTTTCGGCAACCTTATGGATCAGCTCACTGCCAACGATATTCATGCACAGATTGGTGGCCAGAATCCGGGCAACCCACCCGCCTCCCGCCCCCGCTTCAGAAGACAGCGTGATGACATGTCCCGGATCATCTTTCTTTTCTTTTTGCCAGCGCACCACCTGATCTTCGACCAGTTTATCCACATCCCGTTCCTTGAGTTTGATGTCACGGGTATAGTCGGGACAATTGACGTCAAACAGGGCGTTGGTTTTAACCCGATAGCGCTTGGTGCAGTTTTCGCGCCATGCGCAGATAACACATATTCTTTTATCCGATCCTGTTGACATGGCCGATCCCTCCTTTCAGATACCTTTTAAGATGCCTGTTCCTGCAATGCCTCAAAACCAGCGACGATATCGAGCAGTTCTTCGGTAATCGTCATCTGACGCGTCCGGTGAAACTGAACATGGAGTTCCTGAAGCTGTTCTTCGATATTCTTTTCCGCATTCTGCATCGACGCAAGACGACTGGCATTTTCGCTGGCCAGCGATTCGGCAAACGCCCTGTACAAAGAAACGAAGAGATATTCGCGAATCAGGGATGAAAATATCTGGTCTTGATCCATCCGGAAAATCGGTAAAGACTTCGACTCCCATTTTTTCGAGGCGACATCCTTAAGCCACTCCTCACTGACCGGCAGCAGCTGAAGCTTGTGTGGCTGATAATTCGCACCGCTCAGGTACTGATTATAAAACAGCACGAAGGTATCGACCGACTGACGGAAATGCCATTCGTCGATCACCATGATGATTTCCTGGACCAGCGGCGTGATGCCCGCGGTGGAACCGGGAGTGGTCAGAAGCTCATCGATCGTTTGCCCTGCATCTTCCACATAGTCCGCAACGCGCGCGCCCACGGAAAGAATCCTGCGGTTTTCCTTTTTCACCCCCGCCGCTTTGAGATGGTCAAGCATGAACACGGAGATCTGTTCGTTGAGCTGGCCGCACAAGCCCTGATCCGATCCGAACACGATCACACCCGTTTTTTTGGCCGTGCCGTGTTTGCGCCGGGCAGTGGTCTTCACGCGGTCTTTGAGCACGATCTGTAAACCCATCTCCACCGTCGAGGCATAGTCGGTCAGCGATTCAACCGCTTTTTGATACTGGCGAATGCTGACCGCGGCCAATGCCTTCATGGTCTTAACCACCGACAAAAGATCACCCGCGCTTTTCATCTTTCTTTTGAGCGACTCAGTTGTTTGCATCGGCATCCTCGATTACTTCATAAGGTTCGACCGTCTTTTTAACCTTGTCCAAAATGAGATCGCGTTCGGACATCTCGAGTTTAGCACTCGACTCGATTCGTCCGCAAAGATCCTTCAAGTCTTCATTGACAGCGGTCAGAATATGCGCTTCGATCTCACGAACCCGGTCGGTCGGCACATGATCGAGGGTGCCGCCCGTTACGGACAGCAGACAGGCGATCTGTTCAGAGGCGCGCAGCGGTTTATACTGCCCCTGCTTGAGCACTTCGCGCACACGCCAGCCGCGCTCCAGGGTTCTTCGCGTGCTCTCGTCGAGCCTCGTGCCGAACCGCGAGAAGGATTCAAGCTCCTCAAATTGCGAATAGGACAGACGCAGATCGCCCGCCACCGACCGATACGCAGGCAGCTGGGTTTTACCCCCGACGCGAGAAACCGACTTGCCGACATCAACCGCAGGCAGGATCCCTTTGTTAAACAAAACCGGAGACAGATAAATCTGCCC
>JAWOJC010000154.1:0-5182 GCA_046484315.1 Smithellaceae bacterium
GCGCGTAGCTGTGTTTTGAACAGTTCAACTTCCTGCAAGCAGAAACGGATGGCCCTCAATCCCATCTGGGGATTGAGGGCCATCCGTTTCTGCTTGCAGGAAGTTGAACTGTTCAAAACACAGCTACGCGCCATATGGCGGGCCGGCGCTTTGGGAAAAGTCAAAATTTTGTTTCCCATGATTTCGGGCATAGAAGAAATTCGCGAAGCCAAAAGGCTCTTAGAGGAGACGAGGCAGGAATTGACAGCCCAGGGCATTAAAATTGCCGAGTCCCTGGAAATAGGCGCCATGATTGAAGTTCCGGCGGCTGCGATTATTGCCGATCAACTGGCCAGAGAAGTCGATTATTTCAGTATCGGCACCAACGATCTCATTCAGTATTCGTTGGCCATCGACCGTTCCAACGAACGCGTGACCTATCTTTACGAACCCCTGCACCCGGCCGTCTTGCAATTGATTAAACAAATTGTGGACAAGGCTCACGAAGCCGGTATCCGTGTGGCGATGTGCGGCGAAATGGCGGGGGATCCTCTTTACTGTTTAATCCTGCTGGGTTTGCAACTCGATGAGCTGAGCATGAATCATCTCGCGATTCCGCGCATCAAGCGGATTATCCAGCAGTCCACGCTTGTCGAGGCCAGAGATCTGACCCGGAAGGCCATGTCCTTCAACACGGCGGGCGATGTGAGATCCTGCGTTCAGGCGTATATGCTGCAGCGGTTTCCGGACGAATTTCAGAAGAAGGAGGAATGATCCCGCTTTATGATCCTTGTAAATTCGGGCCTTGCCGTTTGTTGTTCGTCCACCCGGTTGTCTTGTGTGCCGGGGTCTGTATTTTCAAACGTCGTCGTCTTCTGAAATCAACGCTCGTTTCCGAAAGAGCGTCCGCGTCGGCCAAACCGTGCAACTGTCAATGAGGGGAAAAGTGTCTGAAGAAAAAAAGCACAGAGATGAAGAATATTATTCCGGATGCCTCTATGAGAATCAGGGTCTGTGGCGTTATCGCCCCGCACACGGATATTTATCGCGGGTATCGATTGCCGATGAAGAAGTCAGCACGCTCCAGGAACTGGCCGGCCGGGGCGTTGTGGTCTATGCCATCAAGCAGCGAAGCAAACTCAACAGCCTGATCATTGCCGAAATTGCAAGGCGCAAAGGCCTCCCGCCGCCGGTATACTGTCACGGCATGAATATGTCTTTCTGGCAGCCTCTGAACAAAATGCTGAAGTTTTACGCGTCGTCTTTTCTACGCAGGTTCCGCAAGGAACAGGTGACGCGTCGAAACAAACTGGACTACCTGGAGCGGAAAGTTTCCGGCAAAGAAAGCATTGTCGTTCACCTGGGAGAATCGGAATTCATCGACAGCCGTTCGGCCGAAGACGCGCTCGATTCCCTGCTTCGTCTTCAGCGCCGCATATCTTTCCCGATCTTTATCGTGCCGGTCCTGGTGGCTTACGGGCGCCGGCGCGAAAAAGAAAACGAAAGCCTGATCAACATCCTTTTCGGGCAGATGGAGCACACCGGGACGATCAGCCGCCTGATTACCTTCATGCGATATTCCAAAAAAGCTTTTGTCATCCCCACCGAACCGGTCAACCTGACCGATTATCTGGCCGCCAACGGTGATCTGGCCGGTGAGGCGTTAATTCACGATTTACGCGGTGAACTGATTGACCGCATTGATGAGGAAAAAACCGCCGTGGTGGGGCCTGCGCTGAAGTCGCGCGCGGAACTGATAGGGATGGTTTTGCACGACGACAAGCTCAATCAATTCATTACCGATCACGCGAAAAAAACAAAAAAAGCCAGGGCCGTTGTATTTAAGGATGCCCAACGTTACCTTTATGAAATTGCGGCGGACTACAAGGAAACTTTCATCGAAATCTGGCTTAAGTTGCTCACCTGGCTTTGGAACACCGTCTATGACGGTTTGCAGGTGGATTCCGAAGGTCTGGCCAAAATTCGCAACTTATCCAAGAAAATGCCCTTCGTGATCATCTCTTGTCACCGAAGTCATATTGATTATCTGCTTTTATCTTACGTTTTCTACAAGAACAATATACAACTGCCCTTTATCGCAGCGGGCAATAACCTCTCTTTTTTTCCAATCGGCCCCATTTTCCGCCGTTCCGGCGCGTTTTTCCTCCGGCGCAGTTTCCGGGGCAATGACCTCTACGGTGAAGTCTTCGCCAAGTACATGGCTACTTTACTCAAAGAAGGCTTACCGCTGGAGTTTTTTATTGAAGGGGGCAGAAGCCGAACCGGAAAAATGGTCATGCCCAAATACGGTCTGTTGTCGATGATCATTCAGGCCTACCAGGAGAAGTACTGCGAAAACCTCGCCGCCGTGCCGGTCTACATCGGTTATGACCGTGTTATTGAGGAGCGCTCCTATCTCAACGAGCTGGCCGGTGTGCCCAAGGTTCAGGAAAACACCGCCGAAATCATCAAAAGCACTAAAATTTTGCGCAAGCGTTACGGACGCGTCTACATCAATATCGGCGAACCGATCATCATGAAAGATTATCTGGAAACGCAGGAAAAAGCCTATGAGCAGATGGCGCTGGAAGAGCGTCAGAGCCTTTACCGTAAAATCGGTTACGAAGTCGTGCTGGAAATCAACAAGGTTTCCGTCGTCACCCCTTTTTCGCTGGTGGCGTGCGGGCTTCTGAGTCACGACCGTCGGGGGATTTCGCACGATGAACTCGTCAGCATCCTTTATGAATTCTACGAATACCTCTTCACGCGTCAGGTCAAATTCGCCGCAACTTTTTCACACCGGGACAAGGCGATTAACGATGCCCTGAATCTCTTCGATTCTACAGATGTCTTGAATAAAATTGAAGCGGTGGACGAGGAAGATGAGCTGCGGGAGGTTGTTTATTCGCTCGAAGATGCCAAAAGGCTTAATCTGGAATACTACAAAAACAACATCCTTCATTTCTTTATCCCCATCTGCTTCGTCGCCACGTCGCTGGTGAAGAATGCCGACGATGTCGTGTCACTGGCCAAGGTTATGGGCGACTATAAATTCCTGAAATGGATATTGTGGAACGAATTTATCTTTGACGAACGTCGGGATGATGTAGAGGAAGTCGATGATGTGCTGGCTTATCTGCATGCCCGTTCCATGATCACGACCAGCGAGCGTGAAGGAGAAATCCAGCTTGAATTCAAGGGCAAGGGCGACGTGAAATTAAAACCTTTTGTCGGCCTCATTCAAAACTATCTCGAATCCTGCTGGATCGTCATTCGCGCGCTGGTCTATCTCAAGAAAAAACCGCTGACACAGCGCGAATGGCTGGCCAAGATTCGCCCTCTTGGAGACCGTATGTTCCGGAAAGGAGAAGTGCTGCGCGCGGAAGCGCTTTCGCAGGCCAATTATCTCAATGCCATCAAATTTTTGGAGGATGCCGAACTGATCCGGTCGCAGGTCCGGGAGGTAAAGGGCGGCAAAGATGAACTGACCTACGGCCTGACGGAAAACCGCGCCCAAATGGAAGTGCTGCGCCGTCGCCTGTTCCGGTTTTTGTAATTAGAACGTGTAGATGATATGGAGTCCGCTGTAAACGATCGTGTCCGATCCGCCGGTGATTCCTCTGTATCTGAGCTCCTGCCGGTTGCCCCCGTTGACGGAAAGAGAGTAGGAAACGATCGGCGTGATCGTCAGGAATCTTGTCGCAGCGATCGGGTAGGAAAGTGAAATCAGGCCATCATAAATATCCTTGTGGCGCATCGTTGCGAGAACCGGCCGCCTCTCATCGGCAGCGATGATGTCCGGTTCCGAATTATATCCTGCAGAGCCGGCTGACCAATCCGATTTCAGAAGGCTTTCCCGGGGAAAGTCGAAATAATCGGTTCGATTCGATTGCGTGGTTAATTGCAGATTACTTCCCCATTCAAGCGTTGCTGTCAGCCCCGGCAACAAAAACCGGTAAAATCCCGATCCCACCATCCAGACGCCGGACAATGGTGTAAGAAATCCTCGTTTGTCGGCATTACCGGAAAACCAGACGGATGCGTATCCGGTCACTTTTTGCAACGGATGCAGCCTTTCGGCAAAAAAACTTTGAAATGATTCGGTCTTGTCGTTGACTACGTCTTCCTCTTCGGCAAGAGACATAGAAGGCGCGGCGGCCCAAAGCATAAGACACAAAAGCGAAGCTGCTAAAATCAAATTATTTTTCATCATTCAAACCACCCGGCTTATATATAGGTAAAAAGGCGAATTTTCTCTGTGACATGCGCTACAGTTTGACCGGATAAGTCACCAGGGACTAATGTTGAAAAAAACTATAGCGTTTTCCAAGTGATTAATAATAAAAGATAAGTTATTAATTGTACGTCCGGCGGGACCCGGTTTGATAAAAAAGCCGCGCCCTTTGGTTTCTGGCGCGGCCTTTATAAGATTTACGGCTAACTATTTTTTTCTGCCTGTTTTGGCCGGTTTTTTGATGTTGTAAAAAGCTGACATGCCGAGGAATCTGGCCGCATCGCCCAACTCCTCTTCAATGCGCATCAACTGATTGTATTTGGCCAGTCTTTCCGTACGGGAAAGCGATCCGCTTTTGATCTGCCCGCAGTTGGTAGCCACGGTGATGTCCGCCATGAAGGTGTCTTCTGTTTCGCCGGAGCGGTGGGAGACCACACAGGTATAGCCGGCCTGCTTTGCGCGCTCCATGGTGTTGAGCGTTTCCGTCAGCGTTCCGATCTGGTTGAGTTTGATCAAAACAGAGTTGGCCACGCCCAACTCGATGCCTTGCTCCAGTCGCTTGATGTTGGTGACAAAAATATCGTCGCCGACAATCTGGATTTTGCCGCCCAGTTCATCGGTTAGCAGCTTCCATCCGGCCCAGTCATCTTCCGCCAGACCATCTTCGATTGAAATAATCGGGTATTTGGCGACGAGATCGGCGTAGAATTTTACCATGTCCTCGGCGGATTTCATGGGTTTGGCTTCGGCCGCCATGTTGTATTTGCCTTTTTGATAAAAGGAACTTGCCGCCGAATCCAGCGCGATCATGATGTCTTTTCCGGGCTTATAATTCGCTTTTTCGATGGCCGTCATGATGAGGGAAAGCGCTTCTTCGTTGGATTTCAGATTGGGGGCGAAACCGCCTTCGTCGCCAACCGCCGTGTTATAGCCTTTACCTTTGAGCACGGATTTAAGCGCGTGGAAAAC
>JAWOJC010000265.1:0-20686 GCA_046484315.1 Smithellaceae bacterium
TACTCATAAGGGTAGATGGATTCTCCCCGCAGAATGGCCCGGACGCTCGCCGCCACATAGCCGCGATCATCCGGATGCACCAAGGACAAGGACGGCATGCCGATCAATTCAGAGGCACGATATCCGGTGTTCTCCTCGAATTTGAGGTTGACCCACTGAAAGGTCTGATCCTGAATAATAAAAATGCCTACAGGCGATTTTTCGGCCACGGACGGGTAAACATCCATCAAGCGCATTAAATCACGTTCCTCAGGTTCTTTTTTTTCAATGATCATGTCCACCAGAATACCCGTCCGATGCCGCCGGCTGCGCTTTTATTGTTGTTTATATAAGGGCACATTAAAAAAGCGATTGCTTTTGTCGTGAGAGTATAAGGAAGACCGATTAACAGTGTCAAGGGTTTTTAGTTCTCATACCGCACCGGACAGGGTAATTGATGCGGCCAAACCGCTCAAAATACATAACCGGGGAAAATAGTATTAGAAACTGATTGACATCAAACAAGGTTTTTCTTATAA
Organism: Smithellaceae bacterium; assembly: GCA_046484315.1. GTDB lineage: Bacteria > Desulfobacterota > Syntrophia > Syntrophales > Smithellaceae > UBA8904. Next base: position 519 of record JAWOJC010000265.1, read on the forward strand.
TCGCGCGCACAATTAAGTAACTGGCAATAATAAACTCAATATGGGGGAAGATGATGAAGATATTGGTCGCATACGTCGGCGGATTAGATGTGGACAAGGCGGTTCTCGAAGTAGCCAAAAAACATGCGAAAGCGTTCAACGCCACTCTCTATATCGCCTGCTCCATGGAACGCGTCTCTGAGAAGGAGAGGGTGGAACTAGAAAAAATCGAAAAACATCTCGAATACATCAAGGAAACCGTCACAGGCGAGGGGATTCCCTGTGAAACACACGTCCTGGTCCGCGGTTTAACACCCGGTGAAGACATTGTCGATTTCGCGGTGGAAAAGAATATCGATGAAATTATCATCGGCATCGAGAAAAAGTCAAAGGTCGGCAAGCTTCTTTTCGGCTCCAACGCTCAGTACATCATTCTGGAAGCCCCCTGCCCTGTGGTCTCTGTAAAGTAATTCCCATCCGGCAACGGATGAAGAAGATAAAAAAAGGCTTGCTCTCCAAACCGGAAAGCAAGCCTTTTTTCGCATCTGCGTGCCGAATAAGCAGCTATTTCTTTCGTTTGGCCAGTTCTTCGGCTCTCAATTCCTTGCGCAGAATCTTGCCAACGGTGGTTTTGGGCAATTCCTTACGGAATTCAATTTCCGAAGGCAGCTTGTAGGTGGCCAGCTTCGATCTGCCGTATTCAATCAGCTCTTCGGCCGTTGCCGTTTCGCCTTCTTTTAGCACTACGAACAGCTTGATGTTTTCGCCGCGCTTCGCGTCGGGAACACCGATGGAGCAGGCCTCCAGAACTTTGGGATGCTCGTAGTACACCTCATCCACATCGCGCGGATAAACATTATAGCCGCCGGTGATGATCATGTCTTTCTTGCGATCCACGATATAGAAATAGCCATCTTCATCCATCGTAGCGATATCGCCGGTGTAGCACCAGCCGTCACGCAGCAGACCGGCCGTTTCTTCCGGCTTGTTGAGATACCCCTTGGTCACCTGCGGACCGCGGATGATCATCTCGCCCGGTTCGCCTATCGGCATATCCTGTTCGCCTTTATCCAGATCCACGATCCGGCATTCGGTATCCGAGATGGGCAGACCGATGCTGCCGATTTTGCGTACGCCGCCGAAGGGATTGGTGTGGGTCACCGGTGTCGTCTCGGTCATGCCGAAACCTTCCACGATGACCGCTCCTGTGGCTTTCTCAAAGTCATGAATGACTTCCACAGGCAGGGGGGCGCTGCCGGAGAAGAATCCTTTAAAACAGGTCACGTCGGTTTTTTTAATATCAGGATGACTCAGCATGCCGATATACATGGTCGGCACAAGCGCACCGAACGTCGGCTTGAATTTGCGGATAGCCTCCAGAAGCGGCTGCGGCTGTGGCCTGGGAACCAGAATATCGCCCCAGCCTTTGAAAATGGAGAAGTTCATCGCACAGGACATACCGAATACATGGAAGAAAGGCAGCGCGCCCAGGCTGTCACCGTGAATATTGGCAAACATCGGAAACCAAGCGTTAATCTGCTGGACCTGTTTGCTGATATTGGCGTGCGTCAAAACGACGCCCTTGGAGACACCCGTGGTGCCACCCGTGTACTGATACATGGCCGTCTCGTCAAAATGCAGGGGTACCTTGGGGGGATTGGGCTGATATTTGGCAATCAGGTCCTTCCACTTATAGACGTTCGTGGCTTGTTTCATAGGCTTCGCCGGCAACAAGCCCTTTTTCTTGCCGACAAGCGGGAACAGAAGATTCACAGGGAAAGGCAGATAGTCTCCGATTGATGTGATGACAATCTGCTGAACTTTTGTTTTGGGCCTCAAATCGATCATCCGGTTTGCCAGCAGATCGATGGTGATCATGACCTTGGATCCTGAATCGTTGAGCTGATGTTCCAGCTCACGGTCCGAATAGGTGGGATTGTTCAGAACAACGATGGCGCCCAGTTTCAAAACGGAATAGTAGGCCACCACGCAGGGGATCGTATTGGGGAGAATGATGGCAACGGCATCGCCTTTTTTGACACCGAAATCGGCCAGGCAGACAGCGAAGCGATCTACCATATCCTTGAGCCCTTTGTAGGACAGGATGTATCCCTGAAAATTCAACGCCATGCGGTCGGGAAATCTGCTTACCGTTCTGTCCAGAATATCGGGCATACAGATTTCTTCATACTGAATCTTTTCCGGAACACCTTTGTCGTAAGACTTCAACCACGGTTTTGATGCATAAGACACTTCACCAGCCATGCTTCATACCCTCCTTGTTGAAAATGTTCTTAAACTTTAATCATCAATAATCAATGACCCCCGGTAAATAATCTGCGGCACTCTAGCAAGATTGGCCGCCAAAAGCCATAAAAAAAATATCAGATCATCCGGAAAGCCCTGATGCAAAAGGAGGAACCATCCCCGGTCCGCCAAGATGACAGCCGCAGAATCAACACAGCCCCATTTTTCCACTACTGATTAAAAATACTTGATAAACCAGAGACAACTGATATACCTGCATCAATTGTTATGACAGCCATCGACCTTCATATTCACACACGCCGATACTCCGGCTGCTCCTTTATTTCCTTCGAAGATATTGTCGGCCAGGCCGTGGAGGCCTGTCTTGACGGCATCGCGATCACCGAGCACGGCATGCGCTGGCCGGATGAGGAGTTTGAAAAGCTAAGAAGACAGGCCGACTCAGCGGGAATCACCATCATCAACGGGCAGGAAATCCATGCCCGCAACGACCGCGGCCAGTCCGAAGGAGAATATCTGGTTTTTGGACTGGGGCGTAGCGTCACCGAAACACTCAGCGCCGAAAAGCTGGTGGAAACCGTCCATGCCGAAGGCGGCATCCTCATCGCTGCGCATCCGTACAAATTATCCCGTGGCGGGCGTTCACATTACTACGGCGCGGGTGATTTGATTTACAGGCTCAATATCGACGGCATTGAACTGTGCCACCCCGATCACAGTGATCTGGCCATGAGAAAAGTGCGCCAGGCTATGGACACCATGAAAGTTCCCGGCACCGGCGGCAGCGACGCGCACAAAATCCTCAACATCGGCTCTTACGTTACCCTGTTTGAAAAACCCATCGCAAACGAAGAAGACTTTTTAAATGAAATCCGCGCAGGCAGAGTCCGGGCGGAGAAAAGGGTTTAAGTTCATAATTTCATGTTCAGACCACGGGGAGTTCCCGCCTTTATTTCCGATTCAAATCGCTGTATTCTCGGGGCATCATATCGGGGAAAGCCAACCACTATTCACCATTTACTGCCCCATGCGTTATGAGCCACCGGCGCTTTTCACATCTGATGCACCAGCCGCATGCCGGGGTACGGAACTTCAAAGCAGGGAATATTCGAACCGCCCAGACTGCCGATGAAGGCGGTTTTCCGATCCGGACCGCCGAAACAGATATTGGAGGGGCGCTTGATCACGTCGCCCTGCGGGTCTTCCACGTAGATTTCGAGCCTGCCTTGCAAGTCAATAAATCCCACGGCATTGGCCACCGGAAACGTCACCCAGAGATGGCCGGCCTCGTCAAAGGCGATTCCGTCGGGAAACCCCACACGCCCCAAAGTTTCCGGCCCGTAAACTTCGGCCCGGCCCACCGAGTTGTCGGCATGGATCCGGTAGCGCAGCACCCGGCGCTGCATGGTTTCGGCGACATAAACATAGGCCTCACGTTGATCCACCGCCACACCGTTGGCAAAACAAATACCGTCCGCGACGATTTTCGGCGGCAGACCTTTTGTGATCACCACCAGACAACCGTCTGGAATCGGCGCCTGCAGCGACGCATCCACATCCGGGTTGTCCGTGGAATTGGAAACCCAGAGCCTGCCTGTAAAATCAAGAAACGGAAAATTGGGGGTCGGCATTGCTTTTCCATCCGCTTCGGTCATCAAAACCGTGTGACGACCTTCAGGCGATAAAGACTGCACCTGGCCGTTGCCGAGATTGGCGACAATACAATGTCCTTCCGTGTCAACGCAAATGCCGTTGGGCAACCCGCCCAGAGCACCGAAAAAAGCAGTCTCGCCTTTAGCATCAACACAAGCGCAGCACCCGCGCGCATCCGCCGCGTAAAGACGTCCGTCATCGAGCGCCATGACCCCTTCCGGCCTTAATAGACCCGCGCCGCGCGTCACCACCTGATTCAATGATATCCTCATAAGCCTGCCTCCTGATTATAATACCCGATTGAAAAGATCCGACCGGTCATTCTGCGTTCGCCTTCTTTCATTTTTCTTTCCGCACGACACAGTGCAACGGGATGCCCTTATGCAGCGCCTCCAGACACAGGTTGCAAGACCGGCAAAAAGGCCGGATGTCGGGATTGCTTTTCCAGCGACCGATGATATCCGGCTCGGCAATCAGCGGACGGCACAGGGAGACAAAATCCGCCTCTTTGTCCCGCACGACCTCTTCCATCATTTTTATCGTCCGGAAGCCGCCAACCGCCATCACCGGCTTATCCACATGCTTCCGGATTTGGCCGGCCCAGCTGCGGAAATAACCCTCGCGTGCGGCCCGGTTAATTTTTGTTTTGTACTCCGTCCCTTCGTATTTCCCGCCCCGTACACCGGAACTGATTTCCAGACAATCATATCCGATGTCGGCCAGAATCTGCGCCGCACGAAGCCCTTCGGGAAATGCCAGCCCTCCGGCAAATCCGTCTTCCACACCCAGCTTGATCCAGATCGGATAATCGTCTCCCACCTGCCGGCGCATGGCGACTAAGGCCTCGCGGTGCAGGCGCAACCGGTTTTCCAGAGAGCCGCCCCACACGTCCTTTCTGCGGTTGGTGAAAGGCGACAGGAACTGTGAAAAGAGGTAGCCATGCGCGCCGTGAATCTGTACGGCGTCAAAACCCGCTGTTTTCGCGCGGCGCGCGGCGTCGCCGAACGCGACAATCACCGACCCAATGTCCTCTTCATGCATTTCCCGGTAGGGACCGCTGTAATAGGGATCATCCTCAATCACGGAGGGCGCCCAGGGAAGTTGTTTTTTCGTCTTGACAAATCGCGCTTCACGGCCGCCATGAAAAAGCTGCACGGCTATTTTAGCACCGTTACCGTGCGCAGCGGCCGCCAATCCACGCATGCCGTCCACGCAAGTGTCGTCTGCCAGCGAATTCATAGCGCCGGAAACCTGACCGGAAGGATGGACATAGGTGATGGCATGTATGATCAGTCCGACACCGCCCGCCGCCAGACCGGAAATCAGGCGGATCTGCTCGTCTGACGCATGGCCGTTGGCATCGGCCATGCCATCATAGGTGGCCGACCTTACGAACCGGTTGGAAAGCACCATCTGTTTAATGTGCGCCGGCTCAAAAAGAATACTCATTTAACCTCCCTGGATTGTCTTGAGATGGCGTACTATCGCAGACAAACCGGTGTTTTCATCCCGATACGGATATTTTTTCAGACGGGCTGCAGGAGTTCCCTGATTTTGCGGGCAAGGTCACTCATGGAAAAAGGCTTCTGGATAAACTGCACGCCCTCCTCCAGCACGCCGTGATGGACTATAATATCGGCGTTATAGCCGGACATAAAGAGCACCTTTAAATCCGGCCTGGAAATCTTCAACTTATTGCGCATCTCCGCGCCGCTCATCACCGGCATGACCACGTCCGTGATCACCAGATCAATCGGCGTCGATCCTTTTTCACACAGAGACAAAGCATCGAGCGGGTTTTCGGCCGCAATGACCATGTAGCCTAAGGCCTCAAGCATGTCGGTGACCATTTTTAAAACCATCTCATCGTCTTCGACCAGCAGAATCGTCCCCTCACCTGAGCGCACAGGCGGCACGGTTTCAATCTCTTCGACTTCGACAGGTTCCTCGCTTTCGGGAAAATATAGTCGGAACGTGCTTCCCTGACCAGGCTCGCTGTGAACAAGAATAAGGCCGTGGTTCTGTTGAACGATGCCGTAGACCGTGGCCAGCCCCAGCCCGGTTCCCTTGCCCACCTCTTTGGTGGTGAAAAAAGGCTCAAAAACGTAGGGTAGATGATCCTCATCAATCCCCGTGCCTGTATCACTAACCGTCAGAAGAACGTAGGGACCCGGCGAAAAGCCGAGATGCTCGCGGCAAAACCGGGTATCGATATCCACATTGGACGTCTCAATGGCAAACTTTCCGCCTGTCGGCATCGCGTCGCGCGCGTTGACGGCCAGATTCATCAGAATCTGCTCAATCTGCATTGGATCAAACTTGATCGCACGGAGGTCCTCTCCCGGATAAAACCTCAGGTCAATATCCTCGCCGATCAGCCGGCCGATGGCCTTTTGCGTATCGGTGATAATCCGGTTGAGATTGACGGGTCTGGGCGCGATAATCTGCTTTCGGGAAAAAGCCAGCAATTGAGCGGTCAGATCCCGCGAACGGCACGCGGCTTTCTCGATTTCCTGCAGATCGGCATAAATCGGGTCCGATGGAGTCAGACGGAGCTTTGCCAGATCGGCATATCCGAGGATGACGTTGAGCATATTATTAAAATCATGCGCCACCCCGCCGGCCAGACGCCCCACGGTTTCCAGTTTCTGGGCCTGCTGAAGCTGCTTTTCGAGATGTTCTTTTTCATCGGCGGCCTTCTTGCGTTCGCTGATGTCTCTGCCCGCCAGCAAAATGCTCACCGGCCGGCCGTTTTCATCGCGATTGAAACTGGAAGTGACCTCCAGCCAGACGGTGCCCCCGTCCTTGCGGTAGATTTCAAACTCAAAATTCAGGCTGCGGTGCGGATCCAACTGACGGCCGGACAATTCCAGTTCGAGCTCCTCGGCCAGCATCTTCGAGCCCCGCTCGAACGATTCGGGTGTCACCTGCTGTTGAATGGGAATTTTCAGGATCTCTTCCGGTGTGTAACCGGTCACACGGATTTCCGACGGACTCTGATACAGATAGTTCAAATCAAAATCCAGAACCGTGATGGTGTCTTGCATATTCTCAACGATCATCCGGTAGCGTTTCTCGCTTTCGCGAAGCGCTGTCTCAACCTGTTTGCGCTCGGTAATGTTCCGGCCGACAAACATGATTTCCACGGGTCGTCCTTTTTCATCCCGGTTAAAAGAGGCCGTCACTTCCTGCCAGATCGTGTGTCCCTGCTTGTGGCGCATTTCCAGTTCAATTTTCACCGACCGGTTTGGGTCCGGCGGCGGGTCCGCCTGCTCCTTTTCCAACTCCCGGGCTAAAATAGCGGCGGCCCGTTCAAAGGATTCCGGCATTAAAATCTCTTGCAGCGGAAGATGCATGATTTCTTCGGGCGTGTAGCCGGTCACACGGATTTCCGACGGGCTTTGATAGGTGTAATGGAGATCCAAATCCATCGTCCAGATCGTATCGTGCATATTTTCCACGATCATCCGGTAACGTTTTTCACTTTCCCGGAAAGCCTCCTGGGCTTTTTTACGATCGGTGATGTCGCGGGAATTGATGAGCAGCCCGACGGCTTTTCCATCCTCGTCGCGATAGAAGGAAGCCGTGACCTCCACAATGATGGTCGTGCCGCCTTTGGTGTACGATTCCAGCTCCATGATTCGCTTGCGGTGAGGATCAACGGGCCGTCCGGAAAATTCCAGAGCGAATTCCTCGGCAATCACTTTTTTAACAAGCGCGTAGGACGCGGGTGTCATCTGCGCGGCCAGCGGCATTTGCTTGATTTCTTCGGGGGTGAAGCCGGTTACGCGAATTTCCGAGGGGCTTTGATAAACATACTGCAGGTTCAGATCCAGAAGCGAGATACTGTCGTGCATGCTCTCGACAATCATGCGGTGAAGTTTTTCACTTTCCCTGAGGGCGGCTTCGGATTTTTTGCGATCGGAGATATCCCGCGTAATACCCAGAATTTCAAACGGCACACCCTTTTCATCGCAGTTGAAATCCGTCTTGATCTCCACCCACCCGAGAGAACCGTCCTTTCGCGTGATTTCGAGTTCCAGAAGCCTGTTGGCCGCCGATACATGCGTCTGACCGGCCATCGCCAGCGGCAGTTCCTCCGCGAAGACTTTTTCCACCCGTGCCGCTGATTCAGGCGTCAGGTAATCGTTTAAAGACAGATGGGCAAATTCATCGGGGGTGTAACCGAAAACGGATAGCGCCGCGGGACTGACATACGTGATGCAAAACGAAAAATCCATCGTCCAGATGACATCGTGGATATTATCGGTAATCATGCGCAGGCGCTTTTCGGATTTCTGAATTTTCTTATCAGCCCGGATCCGGGCGGTCATATCCCTGGCAATGCCGCGAAAGCCCGCCGGACGGCCGGTGGGAGAATGCATCAGAGATACCGACATTTGAACGATAATGCTGCGATTGCCTTTGGCCAGAAGCTCATGCTCAAGAATTTTTTTCTGTTCGTTGGTCCGGTAAATGCCGTTGAAAAGTTCCCAAACCGCAGACACCGTTTCCGGCGCAATAAAATCGCGGTAGTTCATCGTTTGCAGCTCTCGGCGCGAATAACCGAAAAGATCGCAAAGCGCGTCATTGAAGAAAACAAAGTTCCCGCGGAGGTCGGTTTCCAGATAGGCCTCCTGCATATTTTCCAGGATGCTGCGGTACTTGACTTCGCTGGCGCGCAAACTTTCCTGCGCTTTCTTGCGGTCGGTCACATCCCAGGTCAGAACACGGAAGCCGCAGGGAGTTCCGGCCTCGTCGCGCCTGAGTGCGGCATTGAGCTGATAGGAGCGCAAGATTCCGTCTTTTGAGATAAGATCGTTATCCACCTGCAACCGGGGCTCACCGGTTTTATAGATCTGGTGAAAAATCTCATACATCCGCTGGGCCTCGTCGGGCGGGTGATATTCCCGGTAGCTCATCCCGATGAGTTCACCCGGCTCATAACCGTAAAACCTGCACGCCGTCTCATTGGCAAACGTAATCCGGCCTTGCAAATCATACTCGATATAGGATTCCTGCATAATATCGAGGATGGTCCGGTAACGTTCCTCGCTTTGCCGGAGCTCTTTTTCCGCCCGGACGCGCGGGCTGACGTCGCGCACAACACCGCGGAATCCGCGAGGCTTCCCGGCTTCATCACGAAGCAATGTCACGGATGATTCCACCTCCATGAGGCGTCCGTCTTTTCGGGAAAGCTGCCATTGAAAACCACTGACCGCATCGCCGGTGAGATATACATGATGAAATATTTCGTAGAGTTTTTTCGCGATGGCCGCGTCCACGAACCGCAAAAAGTTCATCCCCCGGATTTCCCCGGGCGAATAACCCAACTCGCGAACGACACGATCATTGAAAAACAGAATATTGCCTTTGAGATCCGTCTCGAAGTAGGATTCCTGCATGCTGTCGAGAATATGGTAATACCGCTGATCGGCATCCGGGGAAACGGATTTTTCCGCTGCCCCGGCCGCGGTGGACGGAACTGTTTTTTTAATGAGCGCGTTGATCGCTAAGGCAAGTTGATCCAGATCGTCGTTGCGGGAAGACGCATCCAGCCATACGGACACATCGCCGGCGGCGGCCCTTCGCGCCGCGTCAATCATTTCGTGAATGCGATTTTTTTCCGATTTAGAAGTCATGATGCCCGACGCCGAAAAAGCCGATGGTTTAGAAGAATCACTGATTAATCCGTCGATCCGCCCGTATCTACTGTTTTTGAAATATTGGAATCAGTTTATATTCTGATACATATTGATAGTCAAGCACATATCCGCCGCAAAGCCCCGCATTATATCGTTGACAGCCGCGCCGCTTGTGCCTATAATCCGCGCGCATCGGGAAACCGACACTGAATTCAAACAGGATGTTTCAATGGAATTAATATGCTGAACCGTCTCGTAAGCGCCTTTTTTTTAGTTTTCATCGCCCTGACGTCTATTCCGTTTTATTTGATCGCGCTTTGCATCAGAATAGCCACCTATCCGTTCGACCGGCGCTTGAGGTGGCTGCACCTGTTCACCTGCTTGTGGGCATCTATTTACACTTGGATGATGCCGGCCTGGCGAATACGCATCGAAGGCCGTCATCACGTCCGTCAAGACGCAACCTATGTCGTCGTATCCAACCACCAGTCCCAGCTTGATATCCTGGTGGCCTTCCGGCTGTTCTTCCATTTCAAATGGGTCTCCAAAATTGAAATGTTCCGGGTGCCGCTCATCGGCTGGAATATGACCCTCAACCGCTATGTCGCCCTGAAACGCGGAGACAAGGAGAGCGTGGCGCGGATGCTTAAGGAATGCGAAACCCATCTCGACTTGGGCAGCTCCATCTTCATGTTTCCCGAAGGGACCCGGTCACCCGACGGCAAGATCAAGGCGTTTAAACTGGGCGCGTTCCAGATGGCCCTGGAAAAGAAAGTGCCGATCCTGCCGATCGTGATCAGCGGCACCAACAAGGCTCTTCCGAAGTACAGTATGAATTTTACGGGGATTCAGAAAATGTATATTCGAATTTTCGAGGAAATCCCTTATGAATCTTTTGCCGCGCTGACACCGGAAGAGACGGCCGAGTTCGTCCGCGGCTTCATCGCGAAAAAGTTAGACGAGATGAATGTCTACACGCTGGGATCATAGGCGCATAAACGAATTTCCTCCCGACAAGGTTATCCGACTCGCATCAGATGCGCACCCAGTTTTTCCTGCCGGATCTGCATGAGCCGTTTTTTCAGGGAAACCAGCGCGACCGCGTCACGCTGCAAATCTGCATATTCGGCCGGCGGTTCAAGATCGTGGTCTTCAAAAAAATGACTGACGCTGGCAAGATAATCCGCCGCCAGACGCACAAATGTAATCAGCAGCGGGATGGAAGATGTTTTACCGCTGTCGAGCCTGGTGGCCGCTTCATAGGCCATCGCCCGGAGCGCCTGCAGGGAAGCGCTCATGGTGCCGAGTTCAGCCAGAAGCGCATTGTCCGGCTCACCCGCATGTCTGCGGACTGTCGCGACCATCATCGCCATCTGGGCCGCCATCGCGCCCACCGCCGGCCCCATCATCACCACATCCTCCATGTCTCCGATGGGCACCACCATATCCCGCCACGCGCCTCCCTCCTCACCGAGAATGGCGCGCTTTGGCACCAGGCAGTCCGTCAGCACAATCCCGCTGTGCGGTGAAGGTTTCAAAAAATTCATCGGCATCGGCGGGGTCACCTTAAGGCCCTCATGGTTGCGCGGCACGATAAACGCCGTGAATCTCTTCTGCGCCGGATTCGGATCGGTAACCGCCACAACGATGAAGATGCCGGCAATAGGCCCGTTGGTGAGATAGGTTTTTTCACCTGAGAGCACATAGCATTTATCCCGCTTTTCAGCGGAAGTGATAATCATTTTGGGATGCGCGCCCCTGCCCGGCTCGGAAACGGCAAAAGACAGGGTGATTTTTCCTTCGGCCAGCGCGCGCAGGTACTGCCGTCTCTGATTCGGCGTTCCGAACACGGAGACAAGGTAATGGGCAAGAATCTGCTGGTACAGCCAGGAAACCGCCAAGCCCAGATTGTAGCCGCTTTTGACAAATACTTCGCCTGCCTGAGACAAGGCCAGATAACCGCCGCCAACGCCGCCATACATTTCAGAAACACCGATTTTGAAAAACCCCGTCTCGCCCATTTTGCGCCAGATATCCGCGGGGAAGTCCTGCCCCGTCTGCAGATCCGGGCGGGAGGACACATGCGCCGAAGCAAATCCGGCAATCTCTGAAATTATTTTCTGATCCAGGCTTCGTTTCATATTACAGTACCAGCTCCTCGATGAAGGTCATTAATTGATTCACATTCTGGCAGGCCCGCACTTCGTGGCAGTGCGGAAGATAGGTGTTGATTTCACTGTCGCCCGTTCCCCAAAGGGATTCCGCCTCGCAATTGAGCCAGATCACGCGGCGGCAACGCTCACGCATCCGGCCTAAAATCGCGTCTTCGGGGTGGGTGTAATTCGAACGCGCGTCCCCGACAATAATCAAGGTGGTCTTCTTGGTCAAAAGGGACATATGATTTCTTTGAAAGTGCCGCAGGGTCTCGCCGTAATCCGTAGGCGACGCGTAGTGGATATCCATCTCCTGTGTAATTTGGCAAATGGCCTCATGAATGTCATATTCATCAAAGACCGCTGTGACATCGGTGAGCCTATCGACAAAAACAAAACTGTTCACACGGTCGAAACAATCCTGAAGCGAGTAGAGAAGATTCAAAAGAAATCTGGCTGCCGCCCAGACGGAGCCGGACACGTCGCACAATGTCACGATTCGGCTTTTGCGCTTCGCCTTGCGGCGGAACCTTAGATCAACAGGCACGCCTTCATACCGGGCTGCCGACCGAAGCGTTTTTTTGACATCCAGCGCGCCGCGGTCACGCACGGTAAAGCGGCGGCTCACGATATTTTTGAGCTTGCGAACCAGCCTGTCTATCGCCTCGCGCATCTCAACCAATTCGGCAGGCGTAAAAGATGAAAACGCCTTCTCGCCCAGGTCCCGGATCTTCTGCTCCCGGGTTTTGATTTGAAGCACACTGCCTGTTTCAGGTCGCATCTCGCGCAGCAGCATCTCGCGGGCGAGATCCAGACGCCGCCTCAGATCGCCTAGCACCGATATCCGTTCGGATTCGGGCATTTTCGCCCAGGAAGCATCCCCTGCCAGCGCGTCTATCACCCCGCCGGCCTGCGAGATCTGCGTCAACACGTTGAAACGGGCCGCCAGCGGGCCGAAATTGAAGCGGGTCGGCGCGGATCCCGCGTCGGATTGCGTGTCGATCCGGCGCATTTCCCGCAGTAAACCCTGCGGGTTTCCCGCGAGAAAATCCGCCACCGCGTCATAAACCGGATCATCGTGCGGCTGCTGTTTAATGGCTTCAAGCGCGTGAACGGCCGCCTGTGTTTGCGCCCCGGTTGCCGTCAGATCATCCATCTCGAAGCGCATCTCGTGAAAAAAAAGGTGGTATATGCGGTTAAAGACCGCCCTGTCGCGAACACTTTTGACGAAATTCGCCCGCAGCACGGTGCAAACCTGCGCCTCGGAGGTCAGATCGATCAAACGCAGGTGATGAAGACAGTCGAGCACTTCGGAGGTGGACACCCGAAGTCCGGCGGCGCGCAGGCAGGCCGCAAATTGTTGCGTAAGTTTAACCATACGTCACCTGGGGAATATTGAACATCCTGCTTGCAGGACGCGGGTCATGGCATCACCCGGGAAAGATTCTTTTTCACCTTTTCCAGATCTTGCTGATACTTGCAGATGACATTGAGCGTGGAGGAGATCACCTCCGGCGACAGGTGGCGGACCTGCAGGGCCAGCAATGACTGCGCCCAGTCGAGTGTCTCGGAAATGCTGGGGCTTTTTTTCAGATCGAGATTGCGGATATTGCCAATGGCATCCACCAGGGCGGCGCACAGGCCTTCTTCGACATCCGGTATCTTCAGGCGCACGATCGCCATCTCCGTCTCACGCGCCGGATAGTCGATATATAGATGAACGCAGCGCCGTTTGAGCGCGTCGCTCATATCGCGGTAATTGTTGGACGTCAGCACAACAAAGGGAATCCGGATCGCTTTGCGGGTGCCAAGCTCCGGAATAGAGACCTGAAAATCGCTCAAAAGTTCGAGCAGAAAGGCTTCGAATTCCGGATCGGACTTGTCCACCTCGTCGAGCAGCAGCACCACCGGTTGCTCCGAACTGATCGCCTGTAAAAGCGGACGCGGCACAATAAAACGGTCGGAAAAAAAGGCATCCTCCTGGGCGGCAATCGCGTCCACTGCCTGCGTCAGCGTCGCCGTGGCGCCAATGATATCGTTGATGCGATCCTTGACCATCTGGGTGTAGAGCAACTGCTTGGCATATTCCCATTCATAGAGGGCCTTGGCCTCATCGAGGCCTTCATAGCACTGCAGACGGATCAGTTCGCGATCCAGACTGCGAGCAATGGCCTTGGCCAGTTCCGTCTTACCGACCCCGGCCGGGCCTTCAATTAAAACAGGTTTTTGCGTGGCCTGGGCCAGAAACACTACCGTGGCAATCTCCTGCGACGGAATATAACCGGCCCGGGTCAGTCTCATTTGAACATCTTGAACGTTTTGATAATCCATAGGGCGGAAGCCTTTCTCAGCTATTTGCCATATAACAATCCCCGCGGATGGTCAAGCCTGCGGGCCAATATGGATGTTTATTTTTTATACACACCGGAACGATGCTGGATACGGACCGTGCGAAAAAAGGATATCGCACCGATTATTCATCGTTTTACGATGTCAGCGAAGCCCTGTAAACACAGGCCGAAAAAAGAATTTGACATCCGGAAAAGCAATATGCTAGAAGCTGCGCATCTTGATGAATTTTGTTTTGTATATATTCTATACATCGCCCGACTAAGGAGACTTAATCAATGACTTGGGATGCACTGGTAAATGTTTTTCAGGGTGCGGCAACACTTGCAGAATCCTTCTCACAAAACCCCTCCGTCGCTTTTATCCGTATCGGCCTGATCCTTCTGGGTTTCCTTCTGATTTACCTGGGCAAAAAAGGCATTCTGGAGCCGCTTTTGATGGTCCCCATGGGACTGGGCATGGCCACGGTGAATGCGGCCATCATGTTTTTTGACCCCCTGAATCTGCACGGCGGCATGGGAACACTTTTTGTCGAAGCCCAGGCCGGAGCCACCGCCGACGCGATTACCAACGCGGCGCAGCTCATGACGGTCCTGCAAATCAACTGGCTCCAGCCGATCTATACCTTCACGTTCAGCAACGGGCTGATCGCCTGCCTGATCTTCATGGGTATCGGATCACTTCTGGATGTCGGCTATGTCATGGCCAAACCGTTCCAAAGCATGATTATCGCGCTTTTCGCCGAACTGGGAACGTTTGTCGCCTTTCCGCTCGCGCAATGGTTCGGCTACACACCGCAGCAAGCCGCAGCGATTGCCGTCATCGGCGGCGCCGACGGCCCGATGGTTATGTTTACCTCGCTGAGACTGGCGCCCGAACTCTTTGTTCCCATCGCCATCATCGCCTATCTTTACCTGGGATTCGCCTACGGCGCCTACCCCTATCTGATCCGGGCCATGGTGCCGAAAAAGCTCCTCGCGGTCAAACCACCGCCGCCTAAAAAGAAAAGAGAGATCACCTCGGGAGAAAAAATGCTTTTCGCCGTAGTGGCCTGCGTTTTCCTGTCGTTTCTGCTGCCGGTGGCGGCGCCGCTGATTTTCTCTTTGTTTTTCGGCGTCGTGATCCGTGAATCCGGCGTGAAGGAATTCGTCGATCTTCTGCAGGGCCCCGTCTTGTATCTGTCGACCATGTTTCTGGGGCTGATGCTGGGCGTCCTTTGCGACGTCAACACCATTATGGATCCGAAAGTTCTGCCACTGCTTTTGCTGGGTATTCTGGCCCTGTTGATTTCGGGCATGGGCGGCATCATCGGCGGCTATTTTCTCTACGTGGTCACTGGCGGGAAGTTCAATCCCGCCGTGGGCATCGCGGGCGTCAGCTGCACACCCACCACCTCCAAAGTCGCACAGAAGGTGGTTTCTAAAGCCAACCGCACCGTCATCATTCTGCCGGATGCCCTGGGCGCGAACGTCAGCGGCGTGATCACATCGGCCATTATCGCCGGCATTTTCTGCAGCCTGCTGGCCAGATAAAAAAGGAGAAACACCATGAATGGATTAAACGAGTCTTTGCTGACTTACGGACTGACAATTGTCATCTCTTTTTGCGTGGCGGGCATCATCTCTCTGATGGTAATGCTGCTGGAAAAGTTTTCAAAGAAGAAAAGCTAATGCACGACGGGCGCGCGCACCGTCGGGACCTAACGGCGCATTGCCGGTAAGCACACCGGAACGCACGGTGGCCGGGTGCCTTGCACGAGAGCTTCAACTGCGGAGACGGCCGCTCAAGTCTTTAATCTGCGTCAGTTGCTCTGTCACGGTTTTTCGCAAACTGGCATTCTCCATGGCAAATCCGACTTTGCCCAGCACAATCGACAAAAGGCGTTCATCGCCCTGCGTAAAAATACCGCCTCGCGCCTTATTGGCCAGATTCAAAACCCCCAGCACTTTTTTATGATTGTAAATGGGAAAACTGATGAATGCAGGGGATCCGTACTTGGGATCATTGGTTTTCTTCGTTCGTGGATCCCGTTCGACGTCGGAAACCATTAAGGGCTGCCCCGTTTCGATCACCGTTTTGACAAAGGAATGACGGCGTGGCTTTTTATCGTCAGGATCCATAACGATTTCCGGCCTGGCAGCCACAAAGCGCAAGCCTTCCGGCTCCGATGGATCCACCACAAAGATCGACCCGTTTCGGACACTGACCGCCTGCATGACTTTATACAGCGTCATTTTCAGGAGATCGTCGGTCGCCGGGTTTTCATGGGCCATCTCGGATATTTCTTTCAGAGCATCGATTTCGTCCGTGCGCTGCCGTAATTCGCTTCGCAGCTGATCCAGATCGAAAAGCGACGACACCTGCGTTTTGCGAAAAAGATAAACCAAGACCAGAAGGCCTAGAAAATATAAGACGAACGCCGCGGCCAGAAGCAAGAATTGTCTTGGGTCTGACGCGATACTGCTTTGCTTGATCACCACACCCCAGGCCAAAACAGGAATGACGGCAATGAAAGCGGCCAGAAGATTAAATTTCACATGGAGGTTGTTTTTTTCCATAAAAAGCTCCTCTTGAAGTGTGCAACTTATCTGAACGGTTCAAACACAGATGTATCTGTTTTTAGTATCTGATGGTGGGGCGACTTTATACTGTCAGTCTTTTTTTTTCAACACTAATTTACGGCAGTAACGCATCAGAGCGCACAGCACATCATCTCTACAGCCTTCGGCGGGGACAAAGTCTATTTCTTTTCCTCCAGCGCCTGACGGGCTTCTTCCTTGGATTGAAAGATGTGCGGGGCGAGATGGCGCTTTTTGAGCTCATCACCCAGCTTCATGCGTAAAAAAGCGCTGGTCGTGTAGCGCGTGACATCGCTGTAGTATGTGGAGACCACATATTTGACCATCTCAATATATTCTTCTTCCAGCTCCGCCACGATCGAAAAATTATCATAATTGACAATCGTCTTCACGCGTTTGCCCAAAGGCGCGCAGATTTCCGACACGCGCGAACGGATCGCCTCAATGTCACCTTTCGTCCTGACGGCCAGACCTTCAAAATTGACATAGAAGATATTCGTCGCCGGATCATAGGTCAGACGTTCGTCAATGGGAATACTCAGCAGATCTTCTTTGAGCCCCATCGGCCCGGGCTTGAAAATCCGTTCATCCATCAGGCGGACATTTTTCATGATGGGTCGAAATTCCATTCGCGCCAGGATGTCTTTTTCCAAGTCCACACCGGGCGCAATTTCCATGAGCTCCACACCTTCCTTCGTCAATGCAAAAACGCAACGCTCCGTCACGTAATAAATCTGCTGATGGCCGCCCTGCGCGGTTTTACCGGAAAACGTGATTTGCTCCACCTGTCCGACAATTTTTTTCATGGCGCCGTCAGACCTGATTTGTAAACGACCCTCCTCGATGACGAGATCCGTCGCCCCCGCGGAGAAGGTTCCTGCAAACACGATTTTTTTGGCGTTTTGTGAAATATCAATGAAGCCGCCGCAGCCGGCGAGTTTGGGTCCGAACTTGCTGACATTGACGTTACCCCCGGCATCCATCTGCGCGAGCCCCAGACAGGCCAGGTCCAGACCGCCGCCGTCGTAAAAATCGAACTGCTGATGCATATCGATCAGACAATCCATATTGGTGGCCGTGCCGAAATCCATCCCGCCTGACGGAATGCCCCCGATGGAACCGGCTTCCGCCGTCAGCGTCAGGTAATCGAAGATGCCTTCTTCGTTGGCCACATTGGCCAGGCCTTCGGGCATGCCGATGCCCAGATTCACCACCATGTTCGGCTGAAGTTCGAAAGCGACACGACGCGCGATGACCTTGCGTTCATCCAGCGCCATAGGCTCGATGCCGGCCGTCGGCACCTTGAATTCGCAGCTGAAGGCCGGATTGTAGTAGGTGCCGTAAGTCTGCCAGTGATTTTCCGGTTTCGAGACCACGACACAATCTACCAAAATGCCGGGAATCTTAACGGCGCGTGCGTTGAGCGCGCCGCGCTCGGCGATGCGTTCCACCTGCACGATCACGAACCCGCCGGAATTTTTAGCCGCCATGGCCAGGGGTAACACTTCCAGCGTGAAGGCTTCCTTTTCCATCGATATATTGCCGTCCATGTCCGCCGTCGTTCCACGCAAAAGTGCGACGGAAACCGGCAGCGTCCTGTAGGCCAGATATTCCCGGCCGTCAAAATGGATCAGCTCGACAATGTCTTCAGTCGTGATCCGGTTGACCTTGCCGCCCTCCAGACGGGGATCGACAAACGTGCCGATGCCCACATGGGTAATGGTGCGCGGCACATGCCCCGCAATATCGCGATACATGTGCGTGATGACCCCCTGCGGTAAATTGTAGGCCTCTATTTTCCCGTCCAGCGCCAGACGCTGAAGCCTGGGAACCAGCCCCCAGTGCCCTGCAATCACACGCTTGACCATCCCCTCATGGGCCAGGCGGTCAATCCCTTTGCCTTTGCTGTCGCCGATACCCGCGGCAAACAAAAGGGTCAGGTTTTTCGGTTCGCCTGTGGCCAAAAACCGTTTTTCCAGGCCACTCAAAAGCTCTTCCGGCGCCAGTCCGCCGATAAATCCGTCAATGGACAACGTGTCGCCGCTACGGATCACACGCATCGCTTCGTCGAGGGAAACAACCTTGCCGCGTTTCATGCCGGCTCGGATATCCGCGATCACCGGGCTGACAATGCCTTTATTATCCATGCGTGTCCTCCATCCAGTACACGTCCCTGCATCCTGTTGTTTTTTTCACCTGTGCCCTCCCGCAATCAGGTGGTCATCGTTCCGCCGTCGACATAAATCGTGTCGCCGGTGATGTAATCCGCCGCGTTTGACGCCAGAAACAAAACAGCGCTTGCGACATCTTCAGGCTCGGCAATCCGGCCCTTGGGAATGACCGACGCGATATGTTTGGCGATATCCGGATTGGACCAAAGCGGCTTGCTGAAATCCGTGCGGGTGAAGCCGGGCGCCACCGCGTTGACGTTGATGCCGTGGCAGGCCCATTCACGCGCCATGCAGCGGGTCAGCATTTTGAGCGCCGCCTTGCTGCATCCGTAAGCGGCCATGCCGGCTTCCGCCTTGTCCGCGCCGACGGTGGTGATATTGATGATTTTGCCGCCCTTGTTTTCGATCATGGATTTGGCCACCATGCGGCTCAAAAGCCAGACGGATTTAACATTCGTATCGAATACTTTATCCCAGCCGTCCTCGCGCAGATCCAACAGCGAACGCAAAAAACTGCGGGCGGCATTGTTGACCAGAATATCGATTTTACCGAACTCATCAACGGCAGCCTTCACCAGATGATCCAGTTGATCCTGTACGGTCAGGTCGGTCACCACGGCCAGCGCTTTTCCTCCCTGGTTGCGGATTTCTTCCGCAACGGCGTCAATCTCTGATTTGGTCCGGCTGCACAGCACCACCTTCGCGCCGGACACGGCAAAACCAAGCGCAATCGCCCGCCCGATACCCCGGCCGCTGCCCGTGACCAGTACGGTTCTTCCCTGGAAATTAAATACATAGCTCATCGTTGGGTGCCTCCTTTATCAATTAAATAAATCTCACTGCTTCGCGCAGCCTCAATGCTTTTTCCGATGCTCTTTTATAAGCTTTTGAAAAAGCCATTGCAAGCAGGGAAACAGTCCCTTCACCGGATTTTTCTTGACCAAAGCGATTCCGGCATCCGGGGCGCGAACATTGCGAAAACAGAGACGATGATGTATGATGCCCAAGTGGTTTGCGCTTTCCCGGAGCAGACAACAAATGATCTTCAATACAGACCAGGCACATCTTCGAAAGCAGGTAATTCTTTGCTGTCTTGTGCCGCTTTCAGAAATACTTTACGAAAGAAAGCCGGAGAGGCGCGCCAGGCAGCAGCCGGCTCATCCGGACATTCAAGGAGTTTACCGTGACCACGCACCGCCAGATGAAGCAATGGATAGAAGCGGCCACCCGTGAGCTGAAGGGGCGCCCGTTGGAGTCGCTCAACCGGGAGACCCCGGAAGGCATTTGTGTCAAACCGATTTATACCCACCGCGTAGGCCGAACGCATGGTAATCGCGATCGGTGGACCAACAGGCAGCCCGTCCAATCTTG
>JAWOJC010000054.1:0-5090 GCA_046484315.1 Smithellaceae bacterium
TCAGATTGGTATCCTGATACTCATCGACCATAATGTGAGAAAAACGTTCCGATATGGCCTGCTGTACCTCCGGTGACTCTGCCAACAGCTTTTTCCAGTTGACGAGTAAATCGTCATAATCCATCAGACCATGATCAAACTTAAACTGCTGATAATGTTTATGCAGGGTAAGGATATCTTCCAAGTGATCGGACAGGTGAGCATATTGCTCCTGAACCAGTCCGTCGAGCGCAATTGACCTATTAACGGAACCGCTGATCATGTTTATGACGGCACGCTTCGAGGGGAAGCGCTTATCCTTCTTACCAAGACCAAGGGATGACTTGAGCAGATTGATGATACCTTCAGCATCGGAACGATCAATGATGGTAAAGGAAGAGCCGAAACCAATGCGGGAACCATAGCGCCTGAGCAGCATATTGGCCACACCATGAAAGGTGCCTCCGACCACCCTGTTGCAGTTTTCATTGAGGAGCCTGCCCGCACGCCACAGCATCTCCTGGCTTGATTTCCTGGTAAATGTAAGAAGCAGAATCGCTTCTGGAGGAACACCTTTTTCAACCAGGTGGGCGACACGATATACCAGCGTTCTGGTCTTACCGCTTCCGGCACCGGCAATTACCAGTACCGGACCTTCAGTCGTTGTTACCGCTGTATATTGTGATTCATTGAGTTCCTGCAGGTTCACAATGCAGGAAGCTTCATCGGAAGATGGAATAAATTGTTCAGTTTTCATGGCGGCTACTTTAACACAGGGCATTTGCCGCTGCAACGTCGGTTGACAAAATTGCTTCCATTGGTATAATATGGGGTTATTATTTCAACAACTCTTAATCATCATTAATTTTAAAAACCCACCCATGACAACCGATACAATTCAAGCGATTCTAAACAAAGAGAATTTAGAGAAGATTTTTCCAAAAGAAAGAGCCAATGATTTTTTTGAGGCCTTGTTCGGCGATGCAGACGAAGGATCTTACGATATCGAACTGGCATACCGGGAATGCAATGGAGACACATTGATTATGGAGCTCCTCCTGCATGAACGACCAAATCGTTGCCTGGCCTGCAACCTAACCCAAGGACTTCCCCAGGTTTTTTCTCGCCACCCGATCATTAACATCACCGGCATTGTCCGTGAGATCGATTCATTACTGGGAGACTCTTTAAAATGCGGTGACTGGAGCCTTGGTTATACCAAACAACACAGCAGATCCCCCGGGATTTTTCGCCATCTGCCTCAACGGCTGTGAATGGATGTCCATGTCCGGATGCGCAAGCAGAAAGAAGCGGGCAATTTCATCGTCGGAGATACTGAGACCGGACAGGATGGAGCGTTCTTTGTCCATGGCCACATAAACTTTTTCATCCAGATGGATCCGGGTGATGCCCCGGGCCTCGATCATCCTAAACAGACCGCCTTCGGCCTGAATGTCATCGGATTTTCCGGCCAGGATCGTCACCAATGACGCGAGTTCTTCCCGGGTGACGCCGGCGTCAAAAGAGATGCTCTTGACGCCGTTTTGCAGCATGATGTCTTTGAACGCCGAGATATGGGACTTTGCCTGATCTTTTTGTTCCAGAGGTTTGCCGCCAATCAGAATGTTTTTGTCGGATTCGGAGAAGATGAGAGGCGCTGCGATTTGCAGAATATCCTGGAAAGACAGATATAGTCTGTCAACGGATGCAGCCGCGATCGCGCTGGTCGGCGGATATAGACGATTGTTCTTGATGGCTGTGTTTAACAGAACAAGCATGTCTTGCGCCTTGTTGATCATGTCTGTATCCCCTCTTGCCTTTCGAAGCGAATAGGTTTCGCTTCAGTCTTAATTCTGCTTTTGGTGGACTTCCCTCATGAGCAGTCCGGAAGTCGAGATGCGGATTTCATAGGTCGCCTCCTTCTCGGAACCGATGAAGGTGGCCGATCCGTACTCCGCGTCGAGAAACCATCTCAAAAACAAATATTTTTGTCTCAGATTCAAAAGATCTATGGGCTTGGGTTTGGAGAGGTTAAATAACATCCTGGGCTTGCTTTTTTCTTCTTCCAGATCAAGGTAGCGGCCGCCGACCCGGTCGAGCTCATAGGCGGTGTGCAGTCCAAGAATATTGATCATCGGTTTCCATTTGAGAATATAGGCATCGACATACAACTGATCGCCGGTCAAAGCAAAAGACGTCTGATGTCCATCGGGAAACGTAAAATGCGCGGTAAAGCTTTTTTGTGTTTGCGGTTCGATTCGGACCACAGCGGCGACTTCTTCGTGAATCAAGGCCCGATAGCCTTTCGACGCGATCATGAGCGTTCCGAACAGGGCGGCGAGCGAAAGCATTAAAACAGCCACGAGCAGACGCATCAGAGAATTTAAAAAGGCCTTCCTGTGCAGAGACGCGATCGCGGCGATGAAAAAAAGAAGGCTCAATATGCCGGATAAAACGGTTATGGCCAGAAGTGAATTCAGCATAGGGGATCCTTTCGATCCTTTTTTATCCCGAGATGGTATGCTTTCGGCATCCATCGTATGGGTCCTTATATCATGAAAACCGGAAAGATAAAACTCTTCGATGACACAAGATGTGTTTTGTTGCGGCACGTTGGCCCGTCTGGAGCGGGCAATACGCTCATGTTTCCCATTGACTTTGCCTGAGCATCCTGTTAAAAATCAGCACACGTCCACGAAAGAGGAGTGCTCATGACAACACTCAATGGCTTGACAAAGATTCACAAGCGGGTTCTGGTGGTTGATGATGATCCGGCGATTCTGGATGTTTTAGGCCAGTACATGAAGCTGATCGGTTTGGACGCAGTATGCGCTTCAAGCGGCGAGGAAGCGTTGGCGGCCTTTCGGAAAGATCATTTTGATATTGTCGTCTCAGACATCAAAATGGCCAACATGGACGGTCTTACCCTCCTTGGCGAAATCAAGCGCCTCGACTTCGACGTTGTCTTCATCGTGATTACGGGGTACCCCTCCATTGAAACTGTTCTGGAAGCCATGAAAAAAGGCGCGGTGGACTATATCGTCAAGCCGTTTCAATTTGATGAAATAAAAATTAAAATTGAGCGGGCCCTGGTGGAAAAAGACATGAACAAGCAGTTGAAAAGCAATCAGGGCATCATCTGGTCGCTGATCATTTCAATTCCCGTGTGGCTGATTCTGGGCATTATTCTGGCCAAACTGCTGATCCGGTAAAAAAACCTTGACAAGCACAAGGGGCTCGTTTATATAGCAGCGCAATTAAAAGAGCAGGTATCTCTAATGGACAGACACATCAACGCAAATAATAATATTTTTGGTTACTGGTTTTATAGCTATTATGCGTTGGTCTGCCTGTCGCTGAGGAGGACGTTTTAGGGTACCATAAACCAAAACAGCCATGGGTAGATCGAAAGCAAGCTGCCCATGACTTTTCCGTTTCCAAAGGCCATGGCGGCAAAAGCCATGGCCTTTTTTTTCATTGAAGGAGGATGTGATGATTGTTGTGATGAAAAGTCAGGCGACGGAAAAACAGATTGAGGACGTTATTAAATGGATTGAATCGGTCGGCTACCACGCGCACCCGTCAAGCGGTGTGGAGCGTACCATCATCGGTGCTGTGGGTGACAACCGCGACAAAGCCGTGCTGAAGTACGCGGAATCTCTGCCGGGCGTGGAAAAAACCATGCCGATTCTGAAACCCTACAAACTGGCCAGTCGCGAGTCGCATGAAGGCAATACGGTCATTGAGCTCGGTTCCATCCGGATTGGCGGACCTGAATTTGTTGTCATGGCCGGACCCTGCGCGATTGAAAGCGAAGAGCAGTTGCTGGAGAGCGCCTATGTGGTCAAGAAAGGCGGCGGACAGATCTTAAGAGGCGGCGCCTATAAGCCCCGCACGTCACCCTATAGCTTTCAGGGGATGGAGGAGGAAGGGCTCAAAGTGCTCGATGCCGTCGGGAAAAAAGCCGGTCTGCCGACCGTGACGGAAGTGGTTAATCCGGCGGATGTTGATCTGGTGGAGTCCTATGCCGACATGCTTCAGATCGGTGCGCGCAACGTTCAGAATTTCGCCCTGCTTAAAAAAGTCGGGCAGGCGAGAAAGCCGGTGTTGCTCAAGCGGGGAATGATGACCACCATCGAAGAGTTGCTCATGTCGGCGGAGTACATTTTGTCGTCGGGTAATCCCAATGTCATTTTATGCGAACGCGGCATCCGCACGTTTGAAACGGCCACCCGCAACACGCTGGACATCAGCGCCGTTCCGGTGCTCAAAAGTCTCACGCATCTGCCGGTTGTCGTGGACCCCAGTCATGCGGCAGGTCATTGGCAGTATGTCATTCCGCTTTCGCGCGCGGCGCTCGCTGTGGGCGCCGACGGCATCATCGTCGAGGTGCATCCCGAACCGGAGAAGGCCGTATCCGACGGTGCACAGTCGCTGAAACCGGAAAAATTCTACCAGCTGATGGACGATGTGCGGTCGCTTTCCAAAGTGATGCGTCATTAAACGGCGGAGAGGACCTATGAAATCAATCAAAGTCAATCTCGATAAAAAGACGCGATCTTCCTATGAAATCCGCATCGGTAAAAGCATTTGCGACCGCATGGTGCTGCTCATCGCGAAAAACCACAAGGCTGCGCGTTACGCGATTATTACCGACAGCAATGTGAACAGGCTCTATGGACAAAAGATGCAAGATGCCCTGCTGGAGGCGGGTCTCAATGCGTCGATCCTTGAAATCCCGGCAGGCGAGTCTTCAAAAAATATGAATACGGTAATGGCGGCGGCAGAATCGCTTCTGGCGTCCGGCGCGGATAGGGGTACGCTGCTCATCGCGCTGGGCGGCGGGGTGGTCGGCGATCTGACCGGATTTCTCGCCTCCGTCTACATGCGTTCGGTGCCGTACATTCAGATACCGACCACACTCGTTGCTCAGGTGGACAGCAGCATCGGCGGGAAGACAGCCGTGGATCTGCCGCAGGGCAAGAATCTGCTGGGGACTTTCTATCAGCCGTCCGCCGTATTTGTGGATCTGGACTTTCTGGAAACATTGCCCCGGAAGGAATTCAACAACGGTCTGGCCGAAATTATCAAGTACGGCGTTATTGAAGATG
>JAWOJC010000179.1:0-8309 GCA_046484315.1 Smithellaceae bacterium
CGCGATGTTAAAACTCGGCATTGAATCCGGCGATCAGCAGGTACTCGACGCGTTACATAAAGGCATGGATTTGCCGATGGCCTCCGCCGCATTGCGCGCGCTGAAACAGGCCGGGATCGCCACCTATTGTTATTTTCTCTTCGGCACGCCACCGGAAAACGAGACGTCCGCGCTCGAGACGTTGGATTTTATCTGCCGTCATACCGATTGTATCGACTTTCTCAATTTAGCTATTTTTAACCTGCCCGCGGGAAGTGCGGAAGCACAAGAGCTCAGCACCTCCGATTTTTATGCGGGAGACTTGTCTCTGTATAAGGGTTTTCACCACCCGAAGGGCTGGCAGCGACAAAACGTCCGTCATTTTCTGGATAAAACTTTAAAGAAGCATCCGGCTATCGCGCCGATCATTCGCCGCGGCCCTGCCTTTTTCACTTCCAACCACGCGCCTTTTTTTACTTTTTAAAATATTTTATTTCACGCTATTGACAACGTCTAGATGTTGTGTTTAATGCAGACATTCATACCACATGTAGTGTTTATAAACAGCCGCTTAACGTATTCAAAAGGAGCTCATCTCAATGGAAAAAAAGGCCTACACCCCGATCACGCCGGAATTGACAAAAAACGCGCTCACCGTTTTGGAGCGTCGCTACCTGAAGCGAGATAAAGAGGGGAAGGTCCTGGAAACACCCGTTCAGATGTTCCGTCGCGTGGCGAACACGATTGCCGCCGCGGATACAAAATTTGACGGTAAGGCCGACACGGCCGCCTTGTCTGAAGCATTCTACCAAATGATGGCCGCATTGGAATTTCTGCCCAATTCGCCCACCTTAATGAATGCCGGGCGAGAGCTTGGACAGCTCTCCGCATGCTTTGTGCTGCCGGTAGGCGATTCCATGGAAGAAATATTTGACGCGGTCAAATTTACCGCGCTTATCCACAAATCCGGCGGCGGAACCGGATTTTCTTTTTCGCGCCTGCGTCCCGCCAGCGACGTCGTCATGACCACCACCGGCATTTCCAGCGGCCCCATTTCTTTCATGCGGGTTTTTGATGTCGCCACGGAAACGATCAAACAGGGCGGCACCCGCCGGGGCGCCAACATGGGCATTTTGCGTGTCGATCACCCCGATGTCATGGATTTCATCATGTGCAAAGCCGACAAAAAACAGCTCAATAATTTTAACATTTCCGTCGGCCTCACTGAAGCTTTCATGAAGGCGGTAGAAAAAGATGAAAATTACGAACTGATCAACCCCCGTGACGGACAGGTTGCCGGAACCCTCAACGCCCGCAAGGTCTTTAACCGGATCGTCACGCAGGCTTGGGAAAACGGTGAACCGGGCATTGTGTTTCTGGATCGGCTCAACCGGGACAACCCGACACCGCATGTCGGCATGATCGAATCGACGAACCCCTGCGGCGAGCAACCGCTTCTCCCCTATGAGTCCTGCAACCTCGGTTCGATCAATCTGGCCAGGATGGTTTCCAAAGGCCAGATCAACTGGAAGCGTCTTGAAGAAGTCGTCGACCTCGCTGTGCATTTTCTGGATAACGTTGTGGAAGTCAACAAATATCCCCTGCCGCAAATCGCCGAGATGACGCTCGGCAATCGCAAAATAGGACTGGGCGTTATGGGTTGGGCGGATATGTTGATCGGCTTGGGCGTTCCTTACAACTCGGAAGAAGCCATCGAGCTGGCTGATAAAGTCATGCGCTTTATCAACGACCAGGGCCATCTTGCATCACAGAAACTGGCCGCCGCAAGAGGCGCCTTTCCGAATTTCAAAGGGTCGATCTACGATAAAAAAGGCGACGCTCCTCTGCGCAACGCCACCGTCACAACCATCGCACCCACCGGAACGATTTCGATTATGGCCAATGCCTCATCGGGCGTCGAACCGCTTTTTGCCGTTTCGTATGTGAGACAGGTCATGGACAACGACATTCTGCTGGAAGTCCACCCTTATTTTGAGGCCATCGCCAGGGAGAGGGGTTTCTACTCGCCGGAGCTGATGAAGCGCATCGCCGAGCATGGCACGCTTCACGATATACAGGAAATTCCTGAAGATATCCGGGCGCTTTTTGTCACGGCCCACGATATTACGCCGGACGTTCACATTAAAATGCAAGCCGCCTTTCAGAAGCATACAGACAACGCGGTGAGCAAAACCGTCAATTTCACCAACGGGGCCACTGTGTCTGATGTCGCGCGCGTCTATGAACTGGCCTATCAGATGGACTGCAAAGGTGTGACGATTTACCGCGACGGCTCGCGTGATCAGCAGGTGCTGAGTGTCGGCAAGAAAGAAGAAGCCGCCAAGGCGGGCGTCGAGCAGGAGAAATCCACCACCAAGCGCGAGCGTCCCAAAATGCTCAATGGATGGACCTATCAGATGCAGACCGGCTGCGGACCTCTGTATGTGACCATCAATGAAGATACAAACGGGCTTTTCGAGCTCTTCACCACGATGGGCAAGGCAGGCGGCTGTGCCGCATCGCAAAGTGAAGCCATCGGACGCATGGTATCGCTTGCCTGGCGCAGTGGACTTCAGGCGCGCCAGGTCATCAAGCAGTTGCAGGGTATTTCCTGCCATTCACCTTCCGGCTTCGGCGATAACAAAATTTTGTCTTGCGCCGACGCGGTGGCCAAAGCCATTCAATCACACGTGACCCAAAACGGCGGTAAGGTGCAAAAGGAGAAGCGAACCTTTCTCAAAGGCGCCTGCCCCGATTGCGGCGGCATCGTTGAACACGAAGGCGGCTGTGCGGTGTGCCGAATTTGCGGGTATAGTGAATGCGCCTGAGTTGAACTGATTATTATGGTGTCTTGTCGCCTGCTTTTTGAGATGTTTCCAACGAGGCCTGCTTTTTCATCATGATCAGCACGGCGGAGATGGCGCCTTCGGTGATGCCGGGAATGCGCTCCATCTGGCCTATCGTGGCAGGCGCGATACGGGCGAGCTTGGCTTGAAGTTCGTTTGACAGTCCCGGCACCCTGGCATAATCGAAATCCGGCGGAATTTTCTTTTTTTCCTGATCCTTCAGTTTTTTTGTCGCTTCAAACTGGCGCTTGATATAGCCTTCGTATTTGATTTCTATTTCAATTTGCTTTTTTACAAAAGGATCGCTTTGAGGCTCGTAGCCGGGAATGCAGGCCAGATCGTCATAAGCGATTTCATGTCTTTTCAAAAGGGCGTGGAGGTTGGTCGCCTGTGTAATCGCGGGAGAGCCGAGCGCGGTCAGCTTGTCATTGATGTCCGGCGACGGCTTGACCGATACGGATTTCAAATGCTCAATGCCCTGATGAATCCGTTTCATCTTATCGAGAAGTT
The DNA here is from genome assembly GCA_046484315.1 of Smithellaceae bacterium. Taxonomy (GTDB): domain Bacteria; phylum Desulfobacterota; class Syntrophia; order Syntrophales; family Smithellaceae; genus UBA8904. The sequence continues at coordinate 3,336 of JAWOJC010000179.1, forward strand.
CCTGATAATGCGCGCGGTCTATCAGCCCTAAATCACATCCCTTGCCCATCAGGCGGATAACCGCATTGTCCTCGCGCAAGATCAGCCGGTATTCGGCGCGTGAGGTAAACATGCGGTAGGGTTCATCCACGCCGCGGGTGACCAGATCATCAATCATCACCGCCATGAAGGCCTCGGAGCGGTCCAGCACAAAAGGCGGCGCGCCTTGCAGGGCGCGTGCGGCGTTAATCCCCGCCCAGAGCCCCTGCGCCGCCGCTTCTTCATACCCGGACGTGCCGTTGATCTGGCCGGCCAGATACAAACCGTCTATGAGTTTTGTCTCCAGTGTCATTTTAAGCTGGCTTGGCTGAACAAAATCATATTCGATGGCATAGGCTGGGCGCATGATCTCGGCTCGTTCCAAACCCCGAACACTTCGGACAATCTGGTACTGCCATTCGAGCGGCAGACAATTGCCTAATCCCTTGGCATAAACTTCCTGCGTATCGAGACCTTCATGTTCCAGCACAACCGGATGACTCTGGCGGTCGCCGAAACGCATGACCTTATCTTCCAGTGACGGGCAGTAGCGAGCGCTGACCCCTTTGATAACACCCGCATAAAGAGGCGAGTAACGAATATTGTCTCGGATCACGCGATGCGTTTCAACAGACGTGGCGGCAAAATAAGACGGCAGCCTTTCCGTACGCAACGCCCGCGTGGTGTAAGAAAAAGGCGCGGGCGCGGGATCACTGTCCTGGCGCTCCAAAACATTAAAATCAATGGTTGACGCTTTCAGCCGGGGCGGCGTTCCTGTTTTCATCCTCCCCACGTCAAAGCCCAAGGCCTTGAGCTGATTGGCCAGACCCACGGACGCCAGTTCACCTGCGCGCCCCGAGGCAGTTTGTGACGTGCCGATATGCACCAGGCCGTTTAAAAAAGTTCCCGTGGTGATAATGACTTTTTTTGCGCCGTAAAAATGGCCGCTGGCATCAAGGACACCCAGAACTTTACCACCTTCAACGACTAGGCTCTCCACCATGGCCTGACGGATATGCAGATCTTGCTGATTCTCCACAACGGTTTTCATGGCCAGCCGGTAGAGCTGTTTGTCGCACTGCATGCGCGACGACTGAACGGCCGGGCCCTTCGAAGCATTAAGCAGACGAAAATGAACGGCGGTTTTATCCGTAATTTTTCCCATCTCGCCGCCGAGCGCGTCGATTTCCTTAACGAGCTGGCCTTTGGCCAGGCCGCCAATGGCCGGATTGCAGGACATCAGGGCGATGGAATCGAGATTAATATTGAAAAGCAGCGTCCGGGCACCCATGCGCGCTGCGGCCAGTGCCGCCTCGCAACCCGCGTGTCCGCCACCGATCACCAGAATGTCGTATTGATCTGACAATTTATTTTCTCCAAAACCAAAAGCTTGCGATTGCGCTAAATTAATAGTATTCCCGCAAAAAACACAACACAAAAAAGAGGCAACCCTTGGCCAAGCCGGATTTCTGGAAAAACAGCAAACGTTATTATGATCTGAAAAGTTACTGGCGCAACCTGTTCGGCTGCAACGTTCACAAACTGGCCATTGACGCAGGTTTTACCTGCCCCAACCGCAACGGCCATGTGGCGTCAGGCGGTTGCATCTATTGCGACGGCCGGGGATCAAAACTCCGCAGGGAGGGATCTCTTCCATCCGTGACGGAGCAGATCGCGACCGGCAAGCAATATTATCAACCGGCCGCCTCGAAATTCATCGGTTACTTCCAGACCTTTACCAACACCTACGCCCCCGTGGATACTTTACGGGTTTTGTATGATGAGGCGTTGGCACAGGAGGATGTTATCGGTCTTTCCATCGGGACAAGGCCGGATTGTCTTGGACCGGACGTGGTTGACCTGCTGGCCGGCTACGCCGGAAAATATCATGTCTGGGTAGAACTGGGTTTGCAGTCGATTCATGATAAAACCCTGCAACTTATCAACCGTGGACACAATTATCAGCAGTTTCTGGACGCGGTCCATAGCCTCGCAGGACGGGGCTTACACATTTGTGTACACATCATTATCGGTTTACCGGGTGAAAGTGACGAAGATGTGCGATCAACGGCCAGAGCTCTAGCCGCCCTGCCTCTTAATGGCATTAAAATTCATTCCCTTTTAGCGCTCGACACAACACCCATGGGCGCACTGTACAAACAAGGCGCCATCCACATGATTTCAAAAGAAAAATATGTTTCTCTAACCACCGATGTTCTGGAGCTCCTGCCGCCTGACTTGGTGATTCAGCGCCTGACCGCCGACGGCTACCGCGATATTTTCCTGGCCCCCGCCTGGGCGGAAAACAAGCTGGATGTGCTTAATTCCATTGATAAAGAGCTGGAAAGAAGGAACAGTTATCAAGGCAGACATTACCCGTAAATAACTGCATATTCACTCAAGTTCAGGCAGAAATCTGCGATTCACAAAATGAAGGGCCTGTGTTGCAGAAATATTTTTTATTGGCGCTTGAGCATAAAAATTGCTAAATGCCATATCATCAAGGGTAGAGAAGGGTTTTGATCTTCCCTATAAAAGCAAAAGGATTATATGATCGCCATTATTGATTACAATGCAGGCAACATCACCAGCGTGGCGCGGGCGCTACATGCTATTGGGCAGGAATTTGTCATCACGGACGACACGGCAAAGCTGGATGCGGCCTCTCACGTCATTTTCCCCGGCGTGGGCGCGGCAGGCGAGGCGATGGCTTATCTTCGACAAAAGAAACTCGATGTGTGGTTAAAATCATGTTTTAAATCCGGAACACCTGTTTTAGGCATCTGCCTGGGCACACAAATCATACTGGACCACTCTCAGGAAAACGACACCGAGTGCATCGGCCTGGTGTCCGGTTCCACGATACGCTTTCCCGACCACCTGCAGGCCAACGGGCGGGCTTTAAAAATCCCGCATATGGGTTGGAACAGTGTCGTTTTCAAACAGGAACATCCTGTTTTTACCGGTCTTGATCCGCAAGCGGAATTTTATTTTGTTCACTCCTACTATCCGTCACCCTCTGACAACGAATCGGTTTTAGGCACCACCGATTACGGTATCACCTTCTGTTCGGTCCTGGCGGTTGAAAACCTGGTTGCGGTGCAGTTCCATCCGGAAAAAAGCGGCAGACCCGGCCTTCAGATTCTGAAAAATTTTTGCGCCTGGAGGGAAAAATGATTTCAAAACGCGTCATTCCCTGTCTCGATGTGCGCGCAGGCAAGCTCACCAAGGGCATAAAATTTCAGGGAAACATCGATATCGGTGATCCGGTGAAGGCAGCCCGTGAATATTATGAACAGGGCGCGGACGAAATTGTCTTTTACGATATCACGGCATCGTCAGACAAACGCGACATCATGATCGATGTGGTCAGGCGTGTGGCGGAAACCATCTTCATCCCCTTTTCCGTGGGCGGGGGCATCCGCAGCCTTGACGACATACGCCGCGTCATCGGGGCGGGCGCGGAAAAAGTCAGCGTCAATTCGTCAGCTGTGCTGCATCCGAAAATCATCACGGAAGGCGCGAAGGCTTTCGGCAGCCAGTGCGTGGTGTTGGGCATGGATGTTAAAAAAGTCGACATATGCAAACAAACGCCCTCCGGCTATGAAATCGTCATCGAAGGTGGGCGAAAATTTACCGGCATCGACGCGCTGTGGTGGGCCCGCGAGGCCGAACGTCTGGGCGCGGGCGAAATCTGCCTCAATTCCATTGACGCCGACGGTATGCAGAATGGTTATGAGCTCAATTTAACGGCGCTTATTTCCGACAGCGTCCACATTCCGGTCATTGCCTCCGGAGGCGCGGGCAAGCCGGAACACCTGGCGGACGTTCTGACCTCCGGCAGGGCCGATGCGGCACTGATTGCTTCGATGGTGCATTACCGGACCTACACAATCTCGCAGATTAAAAACTATCTTTGTGATCACAAGATTCAAACCCGCATGCTCTGGTAGCATTCCGATTATTGTGCTTGACGAAATTCCATTTGTATTCTTAATATCCAAGGATTAAATTAGGTTCATGCGTGCGTAATATTTTAAAATGTCAGGAGGCTTAAAAAAGTGGATGCAAAAAGATATGAATTAAATGTCCAGCTGGCGCAGATGCTCAAAGGCGGCGTCATTATGGATGTGACCAATGTGGAACAGGCTAAAATCGCTGAAGACGCGGGTGCGGTGGCTGTGATGGCCCTCGAACGTGTACCTTCGGATATACGGAAAGACGGCGGTGTGGCTCGCATGTCGGATCCGGGCATGATTGCCGAAATCAAAAAAGCGGTGACCATACCGGTCATGGCTAAGGCACGAATCGGTCATTTTGTCGAAGCCCAGCTTCTGGAAGCCCTGCGGATCGACTATATCGACGAAAGTGAAGTCCTGACGCCGGCTGACGAAGAATGCCATATTGACAAAACCAAATTCTCCATTCCTTTCGTCTGCGGCGCGCGCAACCTGGGAGAGGCGCTGCGTCGCATCGCCGAGGGGGCAGCCATGATTCGCACCAAGGGTGAGGCGGGAACGGGCAATGTCGTGGAGGCCGTTCGCCACATGAGAGCCATGAACCGCGAAATCCGGCAGCTCGCCCATATGCCTGTGGAAGAAATAACCGGATTTGCCAAAAATAACGGTATTCCTTATGAACTGGCGCTGAAAGTTAAAGAACTGGGACGCCTCCCGGTTGTGAATTTTGCCGCGGGCGGTCTGGCCACACCGGCAGATGCGGCCTTGATGATGCAACTTGGCTGTGATGGTGTTTTCGTCGGCTCCGGCATATTTAAATCCGCCGATCCGGCTAAACGGGCCCGCGCTATTGTGAAGGGAACCGCCTACTTCAATGATCCGCAGAAAGTCCTCGAAGCGTCATTTGATTTGGGCGAGGCCATGCCGGGATTGGAGATCGGACAGATTCCACCGGAACAGATTCTGTCGGGCCGGGGTTGGTAGACGCCATCATGTC
>JAWOJC010000260.1:0-12641 GCA_046484315.1 Smithellaceae bacterium
ATCCCAATAGCAGGTACGATTTTATTGAGGTCACCCAACGGCAAAGATGTATTTCAATACCAGATAACCAGCCACAATCTTATATCGAAATAAATGGAATTGATTTTAAGTTTATGCTTGTCGGTGCAGGTCCCTTTCTGCCTTTGGGATCACCCGCCTTGATATTGACTTCTTTGTGACAGTCAATGCAGTTGCCATGCATGGCGTTTTCAAGAACCATTATATCATCTCTGTTATTGGGATCTTTTTCGAGTTTGTCGTGGCATTCCACACATCGCTGTACATCATCACCCATTTTTAAATCCGCCAGGGGTTTACCGTCCTGATCATGATGGCAGTCTCCGCAGGAAATCCCGTAGTCTTCAGTGTGTTTCTTGTGCGTGAATGTCGCGGGTTCTTTCTTATGATCTGTTATTTCTTTGGTTTTAATTTTAAATGTATCTTCAACTGATGTCCCTGCCTGGAGACCAGTGGTGACAAAAATCAATGCGATACCTGCCACGATAAACAGCAGTAAAAATTTTTTTGACATAATCGGTTACACTCCTTTAATAGTTTATTAATTTATCTTTTACCGATGGTGCGCCGACCATCATTTAATTTTATTCCCGCCGGCAATCTGGAAAAATTGCGCACGGCGATTCTATACGGCGCGGATGCCGTCTATATCGGGGTTTTGGGTTTATCTTTGCGCTCTCCGGCCGCGGAAATGACGTCCGATGATCTGGCCACGGGCATAAAGGACGCTCACGCCGCGGGTGTCCGTGTTTACGCCGCCCTCAATACATTTGCCCGCCAGTCTGATCTGGATCAGGCAAAACAGATCCTTCCCGGTTTAATCGCAACCGGCGTGGACGCACTCATTGTCAGCGATCCGGGCCTGATCCGGCTGATCCGTAACATCGCGCCTCACATGCCCCTGCATCTGAGCACACAGGCCAACACCACAAACGCCGAAGCGGTTCGATTCTGGCAGGACCAGGGCATTCGACGCATTATTCTTGCGCGGGAATTGACCTTGAAGGAAATCCGCCAAATTGCCGCTGCCGTTCCCGACATGGAACTCGAAATGTTTATCCACGGCGCCATGTGCATGGCCTATTCCGGCCGCTGCTATCTGTCCGCGCATCGCAACCGCAGGAGCGCCAACGAAGGAGACTGCTCCCAGCCCTGTCGCTGGGAATACCTGCTGACCGAAAAAACCCGTCCTTCCGATCCCTTCATCCTGGAGGCGGATGAGCGATTCAGCTATCTCTTGAGTTCTAAAGATCTCTGCCTGATTGATCATCTGCCGGACGTGTTGGCGTCAGGCCTCACCAGTGTTAAAATTGAAGGCCGGATGAAATCAGCCTATTATGTTGCCGTGATTACGCGGGCCTATCGCCATGCTCTCAACGCCCTTTCCGCTCAACAAAAAGGCTCCCGATTGCGTCTGCCATTGAGCGAGGAAATCAAGACCGTTTCCCACCGGGGCTACACAACAGGTTTTGCCTTTGCCGAAGAACGAATCAACGAAACCAGCCCGGATGTTAAAATTATCCAGACCCACGAGCCGGCCGGCATCGTTATCTCCTGCGATGCCGCTCAGGGGCAGGCACTTATCGAAGTGCGCAATCACCTTCGTGCCGGAGACGACATCACGTTGCTGCTGCCGGATGAAAATATAAAGATTGATACGACCAGGCTCTATGACGAAAACGGGAACGGTTTATCCGAGGCACACCCCAAAAGCCGTCTGCAGGTCACGGTTGGTAAAAAAACCCCGCAAGGCGCGCTTTTACGCAAAACAGCCATTAATGCATAAATGAAAAAAAAAGGGGGGGGACGGCAGCAACCGTCCCCCCCCTTTTTTACAGCTCTCACTCGGGCCTATTCTTTAATGATATAGTTCGCAACCGCTTCAACACGACGGTTTTGAGCACGTCCCTCCGCCGTTGCGTTGGACGCGACAGGCTGGCTGAAACCGAATCCCTTCGCAGTCAGTCGCGAAGCTTCAATACCGTGTTTTTCAACCAGATATTTTACGACCGCATCCGCACGGGCCTGCGACAAGCGGTTATTCAACGCCACCGAACCGACATTGTCCGTATGTCCGTCGACTTCAACGTTGATATCCGGATACTGTTTCATGACTTCTCCCAGTTCGTCGACGTCATCGTAGAAACCTTTCTTGATCGTCGCTTTGTTGGTGTCAAACTGGACATTGAGGGTGACTTTACCCTTTTCGATAATCACGGGTATAACAGCCGCTTCTTTTTTAACTTCCTGAACCACCGGCGGCGGACAGCCGTCTTTATCTACTTTTACACCGGCAGGCGTGCCGGGGCATTTATCCAGATAATCCGGAACACCGTCTTTATCCGAATCCAGCGGGCAGCCGTCCTGATCAACAGCAACACCGGCGGGCGTTCCCGGGCATTTATCCCGATCGTCCGGCACGCCGTCTTTATCCGAATCGATGACGGCCGGTGCGACAGGCGCGACAGGCAAAGGTGCCGCTACGGCTTTTGAGGCGCCGCCGAAAGATATGACCAAACCAACCGTGTAGAGCAAATTACTGTGGATGCCATCAAAGGGAATGACATGTCGCACATCGCCCCGCAAAGCAAAATTTTCCGTCAGGAAATATTTCACACCCGCACCGTAATCCACGGCGATTTTATTTTTTTTGTCTTCCGTTGTTCTTTCGTAGGCGTTGGAATAGTGAACCCCGCCGACACCAACGGCCAGAAATGGCACCAACGCCCGGTCAGGCAAAATGTTGAAAATGCCTTCAATACCATAACCGACAAAATTCAGGCTGCCCTTCTCAGGGGTGTTGATATCGGTCGGAACATAGTGTACAAAACCTTCAAGACCGAAATACTTTGTAAAATTGTACCCGGCACGCAACCCGAGACTCAATGAGTTATCCATGTCCTCATTGCCTTCAAACATGTACCCGCCAAGCGTCGGTGACACATAAACGGCACCTGCCTTCACCTGTGCATATCCCGTACTGGCGAAAGCGGCCAGTGCCAAAAAAGCAACTAAAAAAACAATCTTTTTCATATTCTTCTCCTTTTTATGATCTGTTGATTATTTAATCGATTTTCAAAAAAATCGATTCCCTTGATTTTCTCTGAACACCATTTGATTTGGAAGTTAAAGCGCTCTGACACGAGACGAGACTGACAATAACCCATCGCGGTGCTTGAGTCAATCTTATATTCTTGATTATTTTTACGTTTAGAGACAACAAGCCAGAATGTCGCGCATCACATCCGGCGTCACATCTTTATTTTCGCCCAGGGCGTCCATCCCGTGCGCCTGGAGTTGCATAATCATGTGCTCGGCATTGAAATCGTTAATCCCGTAGTCGCTAAGACGTGTGGGAACTCCCATGCCTTCAAAAAACGCACGGGTCTTTTCAACCGCTGCATCGATACGCGCCGCTTCATCCCCCGCTTCAATGCCCCAGATACGACAGGCATACTGAAGCAATTTCTTCCGTTTTCCTGCCGCCCGTACTTTCATCATCGCCGGCACCAAAAGGGCCAGTGTCTGGGCATGATCCAGACCGTGCATAACAGTCAATTCATATCCGGCCCGGTGGGCGGCCCAATCCTGGGGCACACCGGAGCCTATCAGGCCGTTGAGACCCAGGGTGGCGGCCCACATCAGATTGGCGCGTACGTCGTAGTTTTCCGGATCCGTCAGCGCTTTCGGACCGTCCTCAATCAGCACCTGCAGAAGCGCTTCCGCCAGGCGATCCTGCACATGTCCCCCTACCGGGTAGGTCAGGTACTGTTCCAGAACATGAACGAACGTATCCACCACGCCGTTTCCCACATATTTCGCAGGCAGGGTGAATGTCCTGGTCGGATCCAATACGGCAAATTGAGGAAACAGATGGTCATTTATGATGACCTGTTTGGTTCGCAGGGCTTTTCGGGAAATCACCGCCCTGGAATTCATCTCGGAGCCACTAGCCGGCAGCGTAACCACGGCACCCAGTGGGAAAGCGCAGGTAATGTCCTTGCCTGATTGATTGAGAAGCCGGGCCGGCTCGCCTTCAAAAGGGATCGCCGCTGCGATGAATTTGGCGCCGTCGATCACCGATCCGCCGCCGATGGCCACAAGAAAATTCACTTGCGTCTGCCTTGCCAATCTTACCGCGTCCAATAGCGTCTCATATTCCGGATTCGGTTCGATGCCGCCAAATTCTGTGATCCGGCATCCGGCAAGGGCCTTGCGGACATCATCGAGCACACCGTAGCGTTTCGCGCTTTGAGAACCGAATGTGATCATGACATTGGCGTTTGGCGGTATTTCCGCGGTCATTTTTCGGATACTGTCCCGCCCGAAAATAATTTTAGTTGGATTGTGAAATGTAAAATCAAGCAACGCAATCTTCTCCGATTCTTTTTTGCACAAAATGTAAAATCATTTTTTTAAGCGGGGATCAGGTTCCAGACCGAGGGCCTCAAAGAGAATTTCCGCAGGATCCAATGCGGGCATCCCGGCGTAAAAAGAAAGCTGCATACGGCATGAACCGCAATCCGCGACAATCATCTCAGCGCCTGTTTTCTGTATCAGCGACGCGGCTCTTTCACCCAACTGGATCGCTGTTGCTTCATTGCTTTTTTTAAACCCGTAGCTGCCCGACAAACCGCAACACGCGTCATCCAGAACATCGCAGTCCAGACCGGGTATCCGGCGCAGAAGTTTCGCGGCGGGATAACCGATTTTTAGCGCGCGCAGGTGACAGGGAATGTGATAGGCCAGCTTTCGCTGCACCCGGGAGAACGTCACCTGAATGTCACCATTATCGATCAGGCTCAAAATATATTCGTGAAGATCGTAGCTGTGTTCGGCAATTTTTTTAGCCTGCGCAATATCGAGAATGCCCTGGTAATCCTCCAGCAGACAAAGCCCGCAGGATGTGCAGCTGTAAATAACATCGTAACCCGCGTCAATATAATTGGCCAGCGATGAGGCATTCTTCAGGGCAAATGATCTGGCCAGCGCAAGATTGCCATTTCCGAGCGCGGGCAGGCCGCAACACCACTGAGGGGGCAAAACAACATCAACATTCAACGCATTGAGCAGTTGAATAATTTTCTGGCCGATATCCGGTCGATAGAAATTAATAAAACAGCCATAGAAGAACGCCACTTTTCTCGCCCGCCGGCTGCGAACCTTTTTCCCGTTTTTCATGGTCCGGAAACTGAATTTAGGGAAGGGAACCGTTGTGGAGATGCCCATTGCATTAAATAGCTTTTTGCCCGTTTTTGTGGCGGCCATCCGGTTGGCCAGAGGCGCGGTCAATGACCCGAAGCCGCTTAGATAATAGTTGTTGGCAAACAACAGATGGGCCGGCGTATGGGGATGTTCCAGGCCGTAACGCTGCTGGGCGCGCAGGATGATCTGCGCCGGTTCCACACCGCACGGACAGCTGATCTCGCACCGTTTACACTGACTGCATAAAAAAACCCAGTCATCAACGGTTTTCTCCCGATCCGAACGGAAGCGTTCTGCGTCGGGACCCGCCTGCTTGGGGCCGGGAAATTCCGGATTGACGCGAAAGACGGGACAGTTTTCAACGCAGATCGTACAGCGTATGCAATGCTCAAAATTCATTTCAGATACTCCGCACAGGCGTCGGCCGCCGCGTGCCCGGTGGACAGGGATAAACCATGACCGCAGCCGTTTTTCAAAATCTGGGCATGCGCCAGAATCCCGCCGCAGACAAAGATGTTTTCCCAGGCAGCCTCGCGGGGCCGGAGGGCGGCATCGACACAAATCCCCGCTTTGCCGATCAGGTGGTCCGGTGAAAAATAATCTTCCTCAAACCAGTCTTTCCGTTCGGACGGCATATGCACCGGCAGGTCAAAGACACTTTCTTTAATCGTAAGACGACTTGCCGTGAGACCGCCGCCGACAAACGAACCGGTGGCCAGAATAAACGCGCGTGCGTTGAGGCTGTTGGGTTTCCCTTCCGAGCGTGTAAAAACCGCCTCGATCAGATTGCCGGATTTTTCCGATCCCGCAACGGGCCAGTTCCAGTATATCTCGCCTCCCTGGCTCCGGAAATGATCTTTCAACGCGTTAAACAATCTGCGGCCAGGCATGGAAGGCGGCAGGGTCGGTATCTCGAAGACGGGGCGTTCGAGGTGGAATTCAATTTGACTGATCACCGACGCGGTATTCTTCATGCCGAGCACGGCGGGCATGCCGATTTTGTTTTCCTGGATGTCGAGTTGTTCCAGCCAGACGATAAACGCCTCGAGAAACTCCTCTTTTTCCAAGCGCGAAGCGATCCCCATCGTGGTCGTCGCCCCCGCGTCATACGTTGAACAGGATGCATTCTTGAATCGTGAGAGAATGTAATTCGGGTAAAAATCCTTGAGGCCGGCAAACGTGATAATATGTATCGCCTCATCAATGCCTGCCGGTGAGGCCGCCATACCGGCAGGCGCCAGACAGGTGGTTTTCAGCGTACCCAGCGCGGAAAGGACCGTGCGGTTCTTCTGAAGGGTTCCGGTATAAGCCGGCTCTCTTTTTTCCATCACTTTTTGAAAATTGGAAAACGCCTCTGCGATGTCCGCGTCGGACACATGATGCAAGGGATGCTCTTCGGGCAATGCGCGCGCGGCGGTCAGCGGGTTTTTGCCGTTTGCACACAGATCGATGCAGCCGGTGGACAGACAGGCAGTCGGCTCTCCGGCGGTCACCAGCGCGACGCGAAAGCCGCGTTGTGCCAGACGCGCGCCTGCTGTGAGTCCCGCCACGCCTGCGCCGATGACGACAATGTCGTATTCAACCACGCTCACTTTTTTTCTCCATTGCCAGAATGCCCATGTAAATATATTCAACCAGTTGTTCTTCGCGTAATTGATCGCCCCACAGGGCCTGACGGATGCCCCGGAAGCGCCGCTGGAGAAACTCTCTGAGCGCCTGCATGGATTCTTCAGGAGTTAAAATGCTGTGATCCTGCATAATGCCCAACGCACGGAATGTGCAGAAGCCACCCTGACAGGGCCCCATCCCCAATCGCGTGCGGTGCTGGATGTCTCCCACGTGACGGGTGGAGGTCTGTTTGATAATTCTCTCCACATCCCCGCGCGAAACCAGTTCGCATTCGCAAACGATGTTCTTCATGTCGGCCAGGCGTTTGGACAGAGGATAACCGCTGAGTTCATCCTGACCATCCAGCGGTTTTTCGGCGGTTTCACATGCCCGTTTCAGATTGAAAGCGTTCATGATCGTATCCACCATTTTTTCAGCCATGAGGCGGAACGTCGTCAGCTTGCCGCCCACAATGCTGTACATGCCGTTTTCATGATCGATGATCTGAAAACCGCGTGAAATCTCGCGACTGTCCATCTTCTGGGACTTAAGCAGCGGCCGTACGCCTGAAAAAGCACGGATGATCCGGGTCTGATTAAAATGAGGAATCATCTTCCCCGCTTCGCTAATAATGACATCCGCCTCGGACGGTTCAATGCGGATTCTATCTGGATCCTCCACCGCCATTGACGTCGTGCCTGCCAGACAGACGGCTTCATTGGGCACAATGATGTCTCCGTCCGATGACGGCCTCAACCGGTTGATCACCATATCGGTGAGGCGGTGATTGGTAATCACCAGCGATCCTTTGGAAAGCGTGATGGGAACCTCGCAACCGGCAAGTCCTGCAATCAGATTTGTCCAGGCCCCCGATGCGTTGACAAGGATGTTGGCGTGAATTTCGAGAGCCTCACCTGTGGCTGCGTCGATCGCCTTGACGCCGATGCACCGGCCTCGCGACTGAATGATCTCCGTGACGCGGTGACGTGTAAAACTCAATCCTCCCTTGAGTTCGGAGGTTTTCATGTTGAGCATGCAAAGACGAAACGGGTCGATGGAACAATCCGGTACGCGAATGGCTTCTTCAAGTTCCGGATTGAGATTGGGGACCAGTTCAAGGGCCTTGGTTGCAGAAAGCACTTCCGCGGGAATACCAATTTCTTCGCAACTTCGGAGAAATCTTTCCCTGTATCTTTTGGAATCGCCGGGCAGGCGGACAAACAGACCGCCTGTCTTCTCCACGCATTTTTCACCGATGCGGCGCAGGATCAGGTTTTCATCGTAGCATTCTTTGGCCGCGATCACGTCGGAAACCACATACCGCCCGCCACTGTGCAAAAGGCCGTGGCAGGCGCCTGTGGCGCCGGCGGCGTAATCCCCCTTCTCGATCAGACAATGGGGTATGCCGCGCAGAGCCAGATCCCGCGCAATCCCGCAGCCCGTGGCCCCGCCGCCGATGATAATCACATCCGTTTTAATCATCTAAGTCTTCATCTTTCAGTCATGAGGCTCTATTTCTACATTTAGTCTATTCTTCTTCCCAACGCATTGCCCGCCCGACGGCCTTTTTCCATTTGGCGTAAATTTTTTCCCGCTGCGGCGCTTCCATGGCGGGCTCAAATCTATAATCGACTTTCCGCCGCCCGGCAATGGTTGCCTGATCTTTCCAGAAGCCGACCGCCAGACCCGCGAGGTAGGCCGCGCCCAGGGCTGTTGTTTCGATAATTTGGGGTCTCTCCACCGGCACGCCCAGAATATCGGCTTGAAACTGCATCAAAAAATTGTTGGCGCAGGCGCCTCCGTCAACGCGCAGTTCGCACAAATCGATGCCGCATTCCGTGCGCATAAGTTCCAGGACATCTCTTGTCTGATAGGCGATGGATTCCAGTGTGGCGCGGATGATGTGATTGCGGTTGGTGCCACGCGTCAACCCCAGAATCGCGCCGCGCGCGTACATATCCCAGTAGGGCGCGCCCAGACCGGTAAAAGCCGGCACCACATAGACACCTTGCGAATCCGGAACTTTTGTGGCGAAATACTCACTATCGCGGGCATCGTAAACAACGCGCAGACTGTCGCGCAACCACTGAATAGCCGCACCGGCTACAAAAATGCTGCCCTCCAACGCGTATTCCACTTTTCCTGCCATCCCCCAGGCAATGGTGGTCAAAAGACCGTTTTGTGAATACGCGGGCTTTTCGCCTGTGTGCATCAGCATGAAACAGCCGGTGCCGTATGTATTTTTCACCATACCGGGAACAAAACAGGCCTGACCGAACAGTGCCGCCTGCTGATCACCCGCGTCGCCGGCAATGGGAATTTCCGCACCGAAAACCCTTGCGTCCGTTACGCCATACACAAAACTCGACGGCTTGACCTCAGGCAGCATAGCCAATGGAATGTCGAGTATTTCCAGAATATGATCATCCCATTTTAAGTCTTTGATGTTGAAGAGCATGGTGCGAGAGGCGTTCGAATAATCCGTGACATGCACACTACCTCGTGTCAGATTCCAGATCAGCCAGGTATCCACATTCCCGAACAGCAGCTCGCCTTTTTTCGCGCGCGCCCTCGCCCCTTCAACATGATCAAGAATCCATTTCACCTTGGTCGCGGAAAAATACGCGTCCAGCACCAAGCCTGTATTTTCCCGGATATATTTTTCGCATCCGGAAGCCTTGAGTGCATCGCAGATCGATGCTGTGCGACGACACTGCCAGACAATGGCGTTATAAACCGGCTTGCCCGTGGCCCTGTCCCAGACAATGGTGGTTTCACGTTGATTGGTGATGCCGATGGCCGCGATCTCTTCCGGGGCAATGCCGGTAGCAGCCAGTACTTCGCTTGCCGCGCCACGTTGGGATCCCCATATCTCCATGGGATCATGCTCCACCCAGCCGGCTTGGGGATAGATTTGGGTAAATTCGTTTTGTGCAATTTTAACCGCGTCGCCCGCCTCGTTGTAAATCACGGCGCGTGAACTGGTCGTGCCCTGATCCAAAGCGAGAATGTAGTTATTTTTCATCCGCCCGCTCCTGATTTTGGTGAGAATTCCCGATCAACTTGACGGACACTATGGCATAAGGCGGTGGTTTTTTGCAAAGAAAAAGAAGGGGCGCAGTATCTTTCGGAGTTTCCTGGCGTAAAAAAAGGGGCGCTCCGTTTTACGGAACGCCCCTTTGGGTTAAGTGTTTACAGAATTAATTCTTAATCAGCCAGTTTTTCCGAGGAAATTCTCATGCTGTAGAAAGAACGATACACGAATACCAGCGCGATCAGCAGGAAGATGCACGCCAGTCCGAGTTTCAAATTCGTATTCGTCATGGTAACGGCAATTTCCGTTGCCAACAGACCAAACAGCGTCGTGAATTTGATGATCGGGTTCAAGGAAACCGAAGAGGTGTCTTTGAAGGGGTCGCCTACGGTGTCGCCCACAACGGCGGCTTCGTGCAGCGGTGTGTTTTTCTGTTTGAGATCGACTTCGACAATCTTCTTGCCGTTATCCCAGCAACCGCCGGCATTGGCCATGAAGATCGCCTGGAACAGGCCGAAGAAGGCGATGCCGATCAGGTAACCGATGAAGAAGTAGGGGTTAAAGAACGAAAACGCCAGACACATGAAGAAGATCACGATGAAGATGTTGATCATACCCTTCTGAGCATACTGGGTACAAATCTTGACAACTTCTTTAGAATCTTCGATCGAGGCTTCTTTCTTATCCAGATTGATGTTCTTTTTGATGAACACAACCGCCTGATAAGAACCGGTGACGACCGCCTGAATGGAAGCGCCGGTGAACCAGTAAATCACGGAACCGCCGGCGAGCAGACCCAGAATAATTTCCGGCTGAACCAGAGACAGTTTCGAAACGACATCGCCGAAGAGGCCTTCGAGCAAAATGATGATACCGAACACCATGGTGGTTGCACCCACGACAGCGGTACCGATCAGCACGGGCTTGGCCGTAGCTTTAAAGGTATTGCCGGCGCCGTCTGCAGACTCCAGGAAATGCTTGGCCATTTCAAAATCAGGCGCTATGCCGTATTCCTTTTTCACGGCGTCTTTCGTGTCGGGACGCGATTCGATCATCGACAGTTCATAAATCGACTGTGCGTTGTCGGATACCGGACCGAAGCTGTCCACCGCGATGGTGACAGGGCCCATGCCCAGGAAGCCGAAGGCCACCAGACCGAAGGCAAACACGGGCGCGGCAAAGGCAAAGGCCGCAGGCATAATCGCCATAATGGCATCATGTTTTGACACCATATAGGCAACGAACATCAGGAGCATGATCACCATGCCCAGCCAGAAACCGGAGAAGTTACCGGCCACCAGACCGGAAAGGATGTTCAGAGAAGCACCGCCCTGACGGGAGGCATTCACAACTTCTTCACAGTGGCGCGAAGATGTGCTGGTGAAAATTTTGGTGAATTCCGGAATCAACGCGCCGGCGATGGTTCCGCAGCTGATGATAATCGCCAGCGCCCACCACAGGCCGGTATACTGGCCATCCAGATCACTGAGCAGCACATAGCTGGCGATAAAGGTGACGGCGATGGAAACAATCGATGTGATCCAGACCAGATTGGTCAGGGGATGTTCAAAATTGAATTCTTTCTTACCTGCAAAAGCCGCCTTGCTGATACCGCTGTTGATGAAGTAGGAGGCAAGCGACGTCAGGATCATGAGAATTCTCATGGCAAAAATCCAGATGATCAGTCTGCCGCCCATTTCAGGGGTGGAAGCCAGGGCCAGAGCAAGAAACGTGATCAGAGCAACGCCGGTCACGCCGTAGGTTTCAAAACCGTCTGCGGAGGGACCCACGCTGTCACCCGCGTTGTCGCCCGTACAGTCGGCGATAACACCGGGATTCTTGGGGTCGTCTTCGGGAAGATGAAAGACGATTTTCATCAGGTCGGAACCGATGTCGGCGATCTTGGTGAAAATACCGCCGCAGATACGCAGCACGGAAGCGCCCAGAGATTCACCGATCGCGAAACCAATGAAGCACGAACCGGCCAGTTCCTTGGGAATGTAGGCCAGAATGATCAGCATGACAAACAGTTCGATGCTGACCAGAACGAGACCCACGCTCATGCCGGAACGCAGACAGATGTTGACGATATTGAGAGGTTCACCGCTCAGGGAAGAAAACGCGGCGCGGGAGTTGGCAACGGTGTTGATGCGAATGCCAAACCAGGCCACTGCGTAGGAACCCAGGATACCCACGACGGAAGCAATCAGGATGATGATGGTGGATGATGCGCCCATCTCCTCAAGAATGCCGAAATAGTAAACAATACAAATGGCGATCAGAACCCATAATCCGAGCAGAAATTTTCCCTGCTGCAGAAGGTAGGTCTTACAGGTTTCCCAAATGGTCTGGGAAACATCCAGCATGGCCTTGTGCGCGGGCAAATTTTTGGTCTGTACGTACTGTAGAAGACCGAATCCCAAGCCGATCAAACAGATGATCAACCCGATATTCATGATGGTCATGCCACCCAGCGATCCGCCCAGAAAAGTAATCTGGCTTAAATCGGGTAACTGGATGTTCGCCTCTCCCGCAAAAGCGGTTCCGGTGAGCAACATGAACATGAAACTGCTTAGTAACAATGTCCAGATGCTTCTTTTGTCTTTAAACATTAACTAGTCCTCCTTTTTCTTAAGATTCGTATTTTTTGTCTGGTACTTGCTTATGGCGCTTTGCATATCGGATAAAATGATTTCAGCACTCGCATCTGCCGCCTGTTGAAGAATGTCCGGCAGAATACTTGTTTCCTCCCTCCCGAAAGGCTCCAACACATAAC
>JAWOJC010000124.1:0-4912 GCA_046484315.1 Smithellaceae bacterium
CTTAAACCCCCCTCAAACATCGAGAACGGCAGTGATCACCGTTACAGGTCCCGGAGGTAATAGAACGTTTACGCTGACTCAGACTCGTTAATGATGAAAATATGACCAAATCGCTATGTTGTTTTGAAATCGTTTGTCGGACATCTTCCACCACAAGAAGCCAGGGTGAAATGATATGATGCAAGATAATCAGGAACGACAATCAATGGTTCTTGACTTTCGTGACAATCAATCCATTCTCAAGGAAATCAGGCTGGTCATTTCGATGGTCGATGCCGGTTATGATTTTCAACGTTTCGATATCGTATTTGCCGATATTGAAAAATTGTTCCACGGGCAGTTCCCCGGGTATCGTCCCTGCAATACCTATTATCATGATTTCCGACACACGCTGCTGGCGCTTTTGGCCATGGTGCGTCTGATGCACGGGGCGTCTCTGGAAAATATTACTTTTTCGGAAAAAGAACTGAATTTAGGCCTCATCAGTGCGTTGATGCATGATACGGGATACATTCAGTCTATCGACGACTACGCGGGAACAGGCGCGAAGTACACACTCAGCCATATAGGGCGCGGTATCATATTTGTTCAGAAGTATTTCGCCGGCAACCCCTACTTTGAAGGGGACATGAAGGAATTTCACGATATTCTCAGTTGCACGGGCGCTCATACCATGGTTGGCGCTGACGAGTTTTCATCAGAATCCATAGCGCTCCTGGGCAAGATGATGGGCACCGCAGATCTGCTGGGGCAGATGGCGGACAGGCTTTATCTGGAAAAACTCATGTTGCTTTATAGTGAATTCGAAGAAGGCGAGGTGCCGGGTTTCGACAGTGAAATTGATCTGTACCGGAAAACGGTGAGTTTTTATAACCGGACGCGTGCACGATTTGAAAAGGAGTTTGGCGGCGTTATCCGTTATATGCAGAATCACTTCAAAGCACGCTGGGATATCGACGGAAATGTTTATGAAGGCGCCATTGAAAACAACATTAACTACCTTAAATTTGTCCTCAAAAGCAGTCAGAAGGATATCTACCATTCCCTGCGCCGCAACGCGATTTCCTTTCAGTAGAGCCACAGAGGATCTCGATCACTGATTGCGGATATCCTCTCAGATTTCCAATCATGATGATTCATTGCGACGCCTGCCATCCTGTCGGACTAATAATTGACTTTTGTTATTGATATGTTATTAATCCAGAGCAAATCCCTCGGGGCTTGCATTTTTAATTTTTCAGGAGGTCTGTGTGAATATTACGGTTAAAAAAGGAAATATCGTTGAAACGAAAACGCAGGTGATCATACTTCCCCTTTGCGAAGGGGACAAGCAGCTGCCCGCAGCGGCGCGCGATGTCGATCAGAAAACCGGCGGACTCATCAGCGACGTCATGAAAAGCGGCGATTTTGAAGCCAGGGCATCGCAGATCAGCGTGCTTTATGCGGGCGAGAGGCTGCCCGCCAAACGAATCGCGCTTGTGGGATTGGGCAAAAGAAAAGATCTGAATCTGGAAAAAATTAGAAACGCCTACGCAAAAGTCATGCAGCATCTGCGCGGTATGAACCTCAAAGATGCGGCTACCTTCGTTGATTTCGATGGTCTGCCGGATCAAAAAGAAAAAATTGTCTCAGCGCTTACGGAAGGCGCGGCGCTTGGGCTATATCAATACACGCCTTATAAAACGGTGGGTCGTGATGAAATAAAAGTTATGCGCCAACTGGATATTGTTGTTAGCCCGGGAGATTATGCGATGGCCCTGGAGGAAAACCGAAAGGCGAAAATCATTGCACAGGCGGTTTCGTTTGCGCGCGATCTGGTTTCGGCGCCGGGCAATGAAATGACGCCGACAATGCTCGCGCAGCAGGCTCAGAAAATCGGTAAGAAGAAAAATGTGACCTGCCGGATTCTGGACAAGAAGAAGATGCAGGTGCTGGGGATGAATTCACTTCTGGGTGTTGCTTCCGGCAGCTGCCAGGAACCCAAAATGATTATTCTGGAATACGCGGGTGCCGGAAAGACAGAGGCGCCTCTGGTGCTGGTCGGCAAGGGGTTGACGTTCGACACCGGCGGCATTTCCCTTAAACCTCCGGAAAAAATGGATGAAATGAAAACGGATATGGCAGGCGGTGCGGCGGTTCTGGGCGCGATCATGGCTGCAGCCGATTTGAAATTACCGTGCAACGTCGTGGGGCTGGTTCCGGCCACGGAAAACATGCCGGGCGGCTGCGCCTGCAAGCCGGGGGATATCCTGAAATCCTATTCGGGAATCACCATTGAGGTGCTCAACACAGATGCGGAAGGCCGGCTCATTCTGGCCGATGCGCTTTCCTATGCGTCCAAATACAAACCGGCGGCGATTCTGGACATCGCCACGCTCACAGGCGCCTGTATCGTCGCCTTGGGAGACGAGGTCATCGGTCTTTTGGGCACGGACGACGAGCTCAAAGATCAGGTCAAAAGCGCGTCAAAAATGACGGGCGAACTTGTCTGGGAATTACCCCTCTGGGATCATTATTCCGAATTGATCAAAAGCGATATTGCGGATTTCAAAAATTCCTCAGGGCGCGCCGGCGGGACGATCACGGCGGCGGCTTTTTTAAGCAAATTTGTCGGAAATTATCCCTGGGCGCATCTGGATATCGCGGGCCCCGCCTGGACGACCAAAGACAAGGGCTACATACCCAAAGGCGCATCCGGCGTGGGTGTGCGTCTGTTTGTTGAGTGGCTATCTGCGCGGGCCGGAAAATAACGATGCCCGTCTTGCTCGACATACAAAATCTGAAAACGGTATTTCATACCGCAAGGGGTACGATTCGCGCTGTCGACGGTGTGTCTCTGTCTTTAGATGAAGGCGAAACGATCGGCATTGTCGGAGAGTCCGGCTGTGGCAAAACCATGCTGGCCCTGTCTGTGATGCGGTTGATTGCCGCAAACGGCCGGATTGCCTCCGGACGTGTTTTGTTCCAGGGCGAAGATCTGCTGGGCATACCGGAAGAAGCCATGCGCGAAAAACGCGGGGATGACATTGCGATGATTTTTCAGGAACCGATGACGTCTCTCAATCCTGTATTGCGGGCGGGCGAGCAGATCGCAGAAGCCATTCGTCTGCATCAGAAACTGCCGAAACGCGAAGCACAGGCCTTGAGTGTGGAGAAGCTTCGGGAAGTAGGCATTCCCGATCCGGAAAGACGCGCCAGGGATTACCCGCATCAGTTAAGCGGGGGCATGCGTCAACGTGTGATGATCGCCATGGCGATGTCCTGCCAGCCAAAATTGCTTCTGGCGGATGAACCGACAACTGCACTGGATGTGACGATTCAAGCCCAGATTCTGGATTTGATCTCAGAACTTCAGAAAAAAAACAACATGGCGGTGATGCTGATTACGCATGATTTGGGCGTTGTTGCAGAGATCGCAACACGCGTAGCCGTTATGTACGCCGGAAGAGTGGTGGAAGCAGGGAGCGCCGAAAGCATATTCGCTGGTCCCTTTCACCCCTATACCCTGGGGCTCATTTTATCGCGGCCGTCCGCGTGCGATCAGTCTCATTATCTTAAAACCATTCCGGGTACGGTGCCCAGTTTGTATGATCTTCCTTCCGGGTGCCGGTTTCGCGAACGCTGCACGCGGGCCACGGCAAAGTGCGGCATTGAAGAACCCGGCCTGCAGGCGCTTTCGGAAGGACATTATGCCGCATGCTGGAATCCCTTGTTAAGCGGGGGTGCAAAATAATGGACACGGATAAGCGTGATGGCCTGATCGATATCAAAAAACTGGAAAAGAAATATCTCTTAAGCGGGGGAATCTGGCGTAACCGACGCCGTGTGGTGAGGGCGGTGGACGGCGTCGATTTGCAGATCCGTCAGGGGGAAACGCTGGGGCTGGTGGGCGAATCCGGCTGCGGGAAATCCACGCTGGCCAGAATGATTATGAGGCTGGAAGACAAAGACGCGGGAGATGTGCATTTTAAAGGCGAAAATATCTTCGATTTTGCAGGTGATGCGCTCAAAGCTTACCGTCGCAGTGTGCAGATGATTTTCCAGGATCCATACGCATCGCTCAATCCCAGACAACAGGCCGAAAGTATCATCACGGAGCCGCTGAAAATCCATCAAACAGGCAATGCCACGCAGATAAAAGAGCGGGTGTTTCAAATGATGCAGAAAGTGGGGTTAAGCCGGGAACAGGCGGGCCGATATCCTCATGAATTCAGTGGCGGTCAAAGACAGCGCATAGGCATCGCGCGCGCCCTGGCGCTTGAGCCCCAACTGGTCATTGCCGACGAACCCGTCTCCGCGTTGGATGCCTCCATTCAGGCGCAAATATTAAATTTACTCAAGGACCTGAAAAGCGATTTCGGATTGACCTATTTGTTTGTGTCACATGATTTGAACGTTATTCGTCACATGTCGGATCGCGTCGCCGTGATGTATCTGGGGCGCATCGTCGAACTGGCCGATAAAAACGATCTTTATGAAAAACCGCTGCATCCCTACACACGAATGCTGCTGGAAGCCATGCCGGTTTGCGATCCCAAGGCCCGAAAACCGGGAAAAAGAGTAAGGGGCGAAGCGGCGATGAGCGATACACAGGGATGCAGTTTTAAAAACCGGTGCGCCTATAAAATATCCATGTGTGAAGACACTCAGCCTCAATTGATCAAGCAGCCCGGAAGAGGGCTGTGCGCCTGTCACAGGGCATCGGAGATTTAGTCATGCCGCTCCCGGAGAAAAAAGTATTCTGGAATAACGGGCCGCTCAAAACGGAAGGGTTGTTGGTGAGAGGTCGTCTTGATGGGGGCGTCATCCTATGTCATCCGCATCCGCAGATGGGCGGTTCGATGCACAACAACGTGGTTGAAACGGTTCGAGATGTGTTTGCGGGTCAGGGCTATTCGACGCTGCGTTTTAA
>JAWOJC010000293.1:0-4510 GCA_046484315.1 Smithellaceae bacterium
ACGGCGTAGAAGGGCCCCTTGATCATCGGCGTCATCGTCTTTGCAATGGGTTTGTTGAATTCGGGGTCTTTGCCCTCGGCCAGATACCGGTTGTGCTTGTCGATGGTATCGACCAGCGCATCGGCGGGAATTCCCACTTTTTTGGCCAGTTCAGCAATCGTGTCGGCAACGACCAGACGGCCATGCTTTAATCCTGTCTCTACTTCTTTGCGGGTGCCGCCGAATTTTTCCACCATCTCATCGCTGAAAATCGTGTAGGTGGGTTTTCCCTGGGGACCCAGCGCGATTTGCGCAAAGCTCACATGGTCACGCCGCGCCAGTTCGCTGATGAAGCGTTTGCCCTGCTTGGTGACGTAGACGATGCCGTTTCCCGGTCCATTGAAGGGATACAGCGCCGGGGTATCGAGAATCCCCGTCTCCGGGTCCGCATAGGGATACAACTGGATAAAATTCATCTGCAGTGTGTCTGCACCGACGGACTGGGCGTAGCGAATCATTTCGCCCGTGGCGCCCCGGTGGTTGGTGCAGTTCCATTCTCCGGCAAGGAAGGGATAGTGGTCGGCGCGCATTTTGTCGTCGCGGCTGAATCCGCCGGAGGCCAGGATCAGGCCTTTTGTGATTTTAATGTTCGTGATTTTGTTTTTCCGCTTGACCTCCACGCCCAGAACCGGGCTTTTCGGATCGGCATTGGCCCGCCAGATCCACTTGACCTCTGTGCCCATGCGAATTTTTGCGCCATTTTTCTCCGCGATCCGCTTGAGGGCGTTCACATAGACTGATCCGCTGCCTGCCGCATGGGTCCGGTAGGCCGAATGGCCGCCCGCCCGGACGACAGTGGGACGGATCACGGCGCCGCCATCGTCAATCATCCAGTTGAGCGCGTCTGTCGCGCCTTCCGCCATGACTTTGACCAGATCCGGAATGCTGAAATAGTCGCCGCCCTTGATGGTGTCCTGGACGTGAAGAGCGACGCTGTCATCGCCTAAATTGAGTTTTTCGCGATAATGAAATTCATCGTCCCAGGACGCATACACGCCCCCGTTGATGATCGAATTGCCGCCGTAGGTGGGCATTTTTTCCAAGATAACCACTTTTGCCCCTTCGGCTGCTGCCTGTGCGGCTGCGGAACACCCGGCAAAACCAGACCCGACGACAAGTACGTCGACGGTCTCATCCCATTTCTTGGGCAGCGGACGCATTACGGCTTCCGCAGACCCCGGAAATGTCATATTCAGGGCAAAGCCGCCCGCAGTTATCGCGCCCAGGGCTGCCGCCCCTTTCAGAAAGGAACGACGATTTACACCTTTTGCTTCCTCCTGCTCTGTTACTTTTTTCTCGTGTGTTTCCATTGTAAACCTCCAAAAAAGAATGGTTAAGTTGCTTCGGCAAATACCTCCGCAATCTGTTTTAGTGAGCAAACTTCCGACCATCCCTGCATCACATATCTTCAGGCGGTGCTCTTGGGTATTCCTGGCAAGGCGTTGCTTATACCCGATATATGCCCACATTATTGGCTGTTATCTTCTATCATTGGCTCAACTGGGTGATAAGGGTGAATTAAAAGGTAATTATCGGGTATTTTTGCATACCCTATGATTAAGCAAATTTCTTTTAGATGATCTGAAAATCAGAAGGAACTACAGGAAAAAAAGAAGAGACCGCCATAATTTTTCAATTAACAACCAACAGTAAGACCCCGCAGCTTCTCAAGAACGCGCCGATTCGCAGGCCGCATTGCTTCCGGCAATGCGCCCGAACACAAGACATTCGGGGATGGCATTGCTTCCCAGGCGGCTCGCGCCGTGCACGCCGCCGACAATTTCACCCGCGGCATAAAAACGGCCGATGGGCT
This sequence comes from Smithellaceae bacterium, assembly GCA_046484315.1. Lineage (GTDB taxonomy): Bacteria > Desulfobacterota > Syntrophia > Syntrophales > Smithellaceae > UBA8904. The sequence continues at coordinate 1,853 of JAWOJC010000293.1, forward strand.
CGCTGGTGTCGATTCGCAGCACCTGGGCTTTCGTATTGATGCGGATGCCGCCCATGCAATGATGAACCTTGGAAATCAGGCGGATGGCATAATAAGGCGGATGCGTCATGGGCAGGAGATCTTTCGGAATGGGTTTGCCGAAGCGGTCGTCACTGCCTTTTTCAATGAGGGCATTATAGGTTTCGATGGTGGCTTTTAGCGGCAGGAGCGGAGCCTGGTTGGCCATGGCCAGCTCTTCAAGAGTATCGAATTTCCGGACGACTCCGCGCTTGAGGCACTGCTCCAGCGTCGAGGCGTGACGCACGCCCATTGCATCCACAATGGCGATCGATTCGCGCCCGGAACTTAACATGGCGTCCACCAGAAGTTTGCGGTCCGCCTGCTCGTTGACGAAACGTTCCCCTGTTCTGAGATCAATCAAAATGCCGTAAGGAAATCCCGCCAGCATCGAAAACATCGATCCCACGCCGAAGCCTTCCTCGTCGCGCGATGCCCAGGGACCGAGCTGAATCATCGACAACTGCACGGGAGTGGCGCCCATCTTGAGCGCCATGATGAGGCTCTCGGCGGTGGCGCCCCGGTGATTGGTGCATTCGACATCTTCCGTCAGCATGGGGTTTTGAATGGCCCGGAAGTCCTTGTCCTGACCGAAACCGCCGGTGGCCAGAATCACCGCTTTCTTCGCCCGGATGCGCCTGGCGATGCCGCTTTCGCGGTTGGGGAAAATGTAATCTTCGCGAACTTCAACACCCTCCATATCGCCTTTTGCGTCAACAATCAGCTGCGTCAGAAAGGTTTTCAGGCGGATGGGAATATCCATTTCGCGGCATTTAACCAGCATGGGCCGGATGATGCCCGCGCCGGACGTGTTGGCCGTGTTGTAAGTGCGCGCAACGGAGTGACCACCCAGATGGCTCAACTCGGGTTTGTACTTCACCCCCAGTTCGTTGATGGTCCATAAGAGCGTCTCCGCAGACCGTTCGGCAACGATCGCGGCCAGATCCCGGTAATTGAAATCCTGTCCCGCGGCCAGCATATCCGCCAGCATCCGCTCCGGGGAATCCTGGATGTTTTCTTTTGCCTGCAGGGGAGACCCGGCTGCGGCAACCAGGCCGCCGCTGATGGTGGAGTTGCCGCCCGGCACACCCATCTTTTCCAGAACAATCACCGAGGAACCCGCCTTGCGGGCTTCGATGGCCGCCGCCAGTCCCGCAAATCCGGAACCGATAATCACAACATCATATTCTTCATTCCACATTTTTATGTCCTGCCTGTTTCATGGTCTGAATGCCGATGCCGCCTTTCATAGAGCGCGGTTTGTCAGAAAGGCATGCAGATTTAATTTCTTCCCGTTAAGACTAAGCTTCCTTCGTATATTCTTGCGATGCGTCTGGATGGTATCAAAGGAAATGCTCATGGCATCGCAGATATCCTTGCTGGAACAGCCGGCCTGAACGAGGCGACACACTTCAATTTCCGTTTTGGTCAGTTTCAAAAGTCCCGCGTCCAGCTCATTTTCAAAACCGGTCGTGAGTGAAAGAAGCTGCTCTTCAAAAGCGGCGAGATAGCTTTTCCGCACGGATTCATCGGACGCCTCATCGATTTTCCGCAAACCGGGCAGGAGCGACGTCCGGATTTTTGATGCCACGCGGTTTTCAAAATCCTTACGGTCCTGTTCGATGCTCTTCATCACCGTCTTCAAGGTCAGGTTCATCTCTTCGATCTGCCGCTTTTCTTCGCGCAGCTGTGTTTCCATCGTCTTCTGGTTGGTGTCGTCCCGGACCACCAGCGACCAGTACTTCTTTCCATCGAGATCGCTGCGGGTGACTGTCACCGTTGCCGGAAACGTTTTGCCGTCAACATACAAACAGGTCACTTCCGCAGTCTTTCTCTGGCCTTCGATCAATTCCTCAAAATACCGCGCCAGCAGTTCAGCGCCCGCGTCCTGTGTCAACGACCGGATGTCCGTTCCGACAATATTCTGCGACTGCATGCCATACATTTCGCAGGCGTGCTGATTGGCCTTGACGATTTCACCGTCTTCGTCCACAACCAGAATGCCTTCACCCACGGACATGAAAATCGCGCCGAGAATTTTTCCCGATGTCACCTGATCTGACAAACGCTTATTTTTCGTGCCTCCGGGTACGCCGGTTTTTTTCAGGCCGGACATGACGGCCATCTCCGTGAGATCCGCAATTCGGCGCAACTTGAGCAACAGGGAGGTTGTTTGTTCCTGGGGCAGAGGGAGAAAGGAAATTCTGTCTTCGATGCACGAAATCATGGCCTTGAAATCGCCCAGAAAAAAATCCAGGTCCAGGCCGCGCTCCTGCCTCAGGCGGGCCTCTTCCACTAAATTCCGTACAAGAAACGGTCGGCCGTCGCTGTTGCCGTCGAACAGCGGAAGCCTGGCCTCCCGGTCGCAGGCTTCCAGGGCGGACAGGACGCCGCAAAATTTCTTGTGAAAATCTTCGGAGCGGGTGATTCGCGGATTATCGTATCCCGCTTTGTGCATCTGGCGCAGCCAATCCTGAAAAATATAGCCTTCACATGCTTTTAATTCATTAACCAGACGATGGATATCCATGATTTACCTGCGTTACGAATGAAACCATTTGACAACTCTATTCACGTCATGAAGTTTATAGGGAAATCGTC
>JAWOJC010000330.1:0-10351 GCA_046484315.1 Smithellaceae bacterium
TTTGTAATCGAGCGCGCAATGTGAATAATACACCGCCCGCTTTGAACCGGGTTTGTGATTCATGGCCGGCACATAAATGGCGCTTCCATCCCCCAATCCGTCATCGGAGTGAGAAACCATGACCGCCCCGTCGGCAGAGGCGTCTTTCCCAACAAGCATCGTCGTACAGGCAAAAGATTGCGCTGCACTCAGGCAAAATAACAAAGCCATCCCCATTACAAATTTTTTCATCGCATCATCTCCTTAACGTTGGTTTGTGGTAATAAGCATTGAGAATACCATCCTAAAATATCGGACGCAGAGAAGAAATCTTTAATGTAATAATCACCGGATGTTCTGCTTTATTGCGTCTGGAGAGGTTTTTAACGGGAGATCTCCGTAGAGAGGGAGCAACGATCATGGCAGATAAAGAATCAGCCCATCATAGGCGGTTGCCGATTATCCGGGATTCATGACACGTCGGTGAAAGGTCATTAAGCGACCGGGAGAATACTGATGTTTAAAGCCCCAATCTTCAACGAGCTGCTTTGCCCTGCGATAGGTGTCCGTGTCCATCCTGGTGTTTTCCGGAATGTACCAGTCGATATAATTTGTCAGTGTCATAAGCGTGCCTTGCCTCCCGTTGCAATGATTTTAAAGAAAGAGGATAAAGACCCTCGAAAATTCATACAGAAACATCCTGATGATCCGGCGCTATTTCATAGCTCCTTTATTTTTTTAACTGGTAAACCGAGACGGCCTGGGCCCAATCCGCAGGCTCGATGGCGTTTAGCCTGCGGACCAGATCGCCGATCATGCCGGTTGACTTTTCGTCATAGACCTCAAAAAGACCTTCCTGAAAGCCCAAAGCAAGCAGCGGTTCCTTTCTCTTCGTTGCGATGATTTTAATGCTTTCTTCGGCTGTTTTTCCCTCAAAGCCAGGCAGAAGCATGGCCTTGAGAGAAATTGGGCTGTCGGCGGGCGGAAATTGGCCGGCCGCGTTTGCTTTCACGAAGTTGTCGGTCATCCGCGCGTTGGGCAGCAGAAGCGTCACAGACCCGTCCGCAGCAACTGAAAAAATATAGATGTAGGCATCTTCGCTGACAGTGTAAAAAATTTTCACCTCGTCGCCTTGGCGCAAATCGGATCGGGAAAGCGACAGCTTCACCGACAGGCCGCCGTCTTTTTCCGGATAGACGGGTTCAACGAGCGCCTGGATCGTCACGCGGTAGAGATGGCGTTCTTTTTCGTCCCAGCCCTCCTGAAGAATTTTTTCTTTGGTGATCTTGCCTCGAACCGCGGCATAGATCAGATCTTCGGACACCTGACTGTTGGAAACCAGGGTATGAGATCGAATGAAGACACCCACCGCCTGTTCGACAGCGCTCACCTGCGCGTCACGCCGGGCCCGCGTCGTGACTTCCTTGACCATATCAAATTCGCCCAGCCGCGCCTCGCCAGTTGCCTCCACCCAGACAGGCTGGTTCTGCGCCGGGCAGATTCCCGGGAGGCACAATACGATCAGCAAAATGAATATTTTTTTTATCATGATGGAACTTTTCATAAAGGAAACTTCCCGCGGAGCGTTTCGGGGGACGGACTGATCGTCGGGCTCTGCCGGACGTTTAAGCGCCGGGCCTCATCTTGCACCTGCGGCTTGATGGTGTCGTAGATTTCGGCAATGTCCTTTTTGCCCTCTTTGACGGCTTTGAGAAAATAATACGTAAAAACGCCGTGGCCTTTGTCCGGCGACGATGTCGAAATCTGACTGGCTTCCGAGGCGGTAAGCACGATGGCATTGGCCGGAAGCGTCATGGTGGGCGCCGTCATCACCAGCGGCCTGGCCCCTTTGGCCAGAACGCTGCGGCCCCCCACGCCCGAGAAGCAGGAATCGAGCACAACAATAATTTCCCGGGACGGCAGATTTGCCAATTGTGCATAGAGTCTTTTAAGCGGGTATCCGGTCTGCGTCAGGTAATTCGGATCTCCATCGTAGGGCACAAAGTAGGCTTCTCCCGAGGCGGGCTCCGGCGCGCCATGACCCGAAAAATAAACGATGACCCTGCTGTCCTTATTCGCATGATTGACAAGCCAGGCTTCCAGCGTTTTTTCGATGGCGGATTTGGTCGCTTTGTCATCCAGCAGCAGTTCAATGTTGCGCTCCGGAAATCCCAGGGCTTGCAGATAACGGCTGAAAATCACTGCGTCGTTTTTTGAAAAATCCGAAGGCGGAAGTCCCTGATAATGTTCAACGCCAATGACCACCGCGAAATCGTCAGGACGGGGCTGAGCCTTGAAAGCGGGGATGTCGTGAATATCGGACCGGACAATATTTTTGGAAGGGGACGCGGCAGAATCTTTTGCGCCGGGACCGGCCGCCACGGCAGGCGGAATATATTTTTCCAGAAGCGCCAGCGCCTTTTTTTCTCCGCGCTTTTGCAGGGTCGAAATAGCATCATCCACATCCGCCCCGCGGGTAATCAGGTATTTCACAATTCTGATGTTGCCTTCGATCGCAGCGACGGACAGGGCCGAGCCCCGCATGGATCTGGCGTGGATATCCGCGCCGGCATCCACCAGGATTTTGACGGCATCGAGACAATCCGACCCTGCCGCCAGATGCAGCGGACGATTGCCGCCCATCATGGCGCCGACGGCTTCAACATCGGCGCCTCTTTGCACCAGATAGCGAACGGCTTCGGGGTGGCAGTAATAGGCGGCATGCGCCAGAGGCGGCCCATTGCAATTACCGGACAGACCACTTTCATTGATATTTGCACCGGCATCCAGCTGTTTTTGCAAGGCGGCAATATCGCCGTCCCTGGCCGCTCCGACAAGCCCCGCCGCGCATCCGGCAAGCATCCAGACCATCACCATAAAAAAAATCAAGTTCAGCCATTTTTTTATCACTTCAATCTCCTTTATCCTTTTATCCTTTGTCCTTTTGCCTTTTGCCTTTGTCCTTTGTCCTTATATCCTTGCCCTTACCTTCTTGCCGCCGTCCAGGTGCCGCTCCAGGCGGTTCCCGAGCCGCCTTCACGCCGGAAAGTGCCGCGGGCGCTCAGTCCGTCGGCGCCGACCCTTCCCACATAGCGCAGTTTAATAAACGGGGGCTTGGTGCCAAGCGTGAAGCCATAGCGAATTTCACCGGTGGCGGGATCATGGGTCACCTCAGCTTGCCACTGATAAGGATGCTTCCCCAGCCGCCGAATCGTTCCGGCATATCTTCCGCCACCGCCCCGCAGCGTCATGGTGTAATCAGTGCTATTGCCCTTTGCGCTGACCGTACGAATGACCCAATTCCCGGACAGGTCGTTTGTGCGCGATGGGGCCACATAACCCGCGACGATGGGGATGGTCACCGTGGTTTCGGCGCTCCGGTTTGCCGCGTCCACTACCCGAACCCGCAGACGACCCGTGGCCGCCGTCGGTGATATCGCGCCCACCGTGCCTTGAAGGGCGCCCGGCACATGCCCGATATTCAGGCCGCCCGTAGGTTCGATGGTGATCGTATAGGGCGCCCTGAAGGATTGGGGCGGCACGAGAATGAAATCGGCGGACTGGCCGGATCGCAGCTCGTTCGGCGCTTTGACAATCAGTTGATGGGATTCGACCGTAAAGCGGGTGGACAGGGTGTCCTTTCTGCCGTCTTGCGCTTCGATGACCACCTCGAACACCCACTCTGAAGCATTGCTCAGGGAAGCGGCCGCAACCGAAAACTGCGACGAAAAGCGAAAGGCCTCCTTGCCTTCCGATACCGCTTCCGAGTCGCCGGTTTGAAATATTGCACCACTGGCCTGTTCCTTGATGGTCATGGTAACACGCGCCCGGGTGATGCCGCGGCCCAGGGTATAAACGGTGTATCCATGAATCGAATCGTCGGGGCCGAAGGCGGTTTTGACGCTCAGTCTTTGCAGGTCATCGGTGGTGATGACCTGATCGATTTTAACCCGCTGAAAAAAGTCCACCGGGTATTCGGCGCGGCGGACGTGCGTGGGATCGTCCGCTGGATGAAAGGTGAGCACCACCGTGTAGCGACCGTCCGGCAGGTCCTTCAGATGCGGTCGATAACCGTAACCCTTTGCCTCACCGGCGTGTTGCACCTCACGGCGCGTGGGGCCTTTGATAACCGTCCCGCTTTCATCCTCCACCTGCCATCGCAGCACACCCGGTAAGGGCTCGCCCGGCGGATACACCACCTTGGCCGAAAAGTGCAGATCGTCACCGCTTTGGGCAGGCGGTTCAAAAGGCTCGCCGTCATATCCCCCGATGGCGGCGCGAAAAATTTCAATTTCCGGCAAGGGCGGTTTGGCAGCATCCTGCGCCATCTCTTCACGGACCGAGGTGACGAGGGTTTTAACAATCTTCATCTCTTCCACAAAAGTGATCAATTGCTTATAGGCTGCATCCGCCGCCTGCACCTGCGCCGAGTAGGCATCTTCGGCCTTGCGCCGGAAGTAGGTCTCGAGGGTGGCTTTCAGGAAGTCGTTGTAATAACGGCCCGCAAACGCGGCCTTCATATCGGCGGCGGCCAGCGCGTCTCTTTGAAAGGGCGAGGGGGTTTTGTAGTAGATGGCGGCATTTTCGAGGGGGTTTTCCCAGAAGCTGTTGAGGCGGCGGGTAACCGCTTCGGCCCCCCCGGTTTCGATCAGCGCCGCCCAGGAACCGGGGCCGGTTACCAGGGCGCCATGGCGCTGATGGTGGTACGCGGCATAAGCATTCCACCAGAATTCATTGTATTGATCGTACTGAGCGGTGATGAACTTTTTCAGGGCATAATCCATGAACTGCACGCCCGCCATGGACACGCTCAAAGCCGTGCTGCCGATTTTACCGATGAGCCATCCCATCTCGGCGCCAATCGCTGTGGACAGAGCGGCGCGCTTGGACGCGTCATCGCCTTGAAAAGCGTTGTAAGCCTGTGTGGCCAGCGTCGCTGCGGTGACGCTATAGCCGATGTGCGTCAGGGCCTTGTTGATATTGACGGTCAACGGCTGCGCCTGACGGATGCGGGTTAAATGACCCCTGATCTTGTCCACCGACTTCAGGCTCTGCGCATCAATGCGCACCTCCAGAATTTTTTCTTTGAGCAGGTAATTGACTTCTTTCCCATAGACGCCCTGGGTCAGGTTATCGGCAAAGCCCACCAGATTTGCGACATCGCCGTAGCTGCCCAAAAGATGAGTGGCAAAGTAGCTCTTGAGGGCCTCGTCTCTGTCCAGTTTAAGGATTTCCGCCCGATGCGTCGCTATGAACGTTTCGAGAGATACAGGCGTCGCATCGGCGGCTGCCCAGGATGGCCAAAGAAGCAGGCTCAGGACCATCAGAATCAATTTATTCAACTTCAATATCGCACAGCTCCTTTGCATTGACTCGGGGTGGCTACCGGCGGCTCTAAGACGCACAGCACGGTGGCACGCCCCCAACAATACCGATCGGCATGTGGTAAGAAGAACTTGAAAAGGTGCGGAAGTTTCTGCCCGTCATTTGAAATACACGCAAACGGTCGGCGCTATCTTTTTAAAATTCAAATCGGATCTGTCTTCCATCATCGCTTCCCGGTTGATAAAAACGAGCAACCCAAATAACTGAATCAGCCCTAAAAAAGAATATCACGGTCCTACTCAGGGACAGCATACATAATTATTGACATGTGAAAAAGCATTTTGTAGCGTTCGTTTCCAAGGGCCAGAATAGCAAATAATTGTTATTCAGGGAATGTCGCGGCACATTAATCGTTCGGGATGGTCGGCATGCGTTTTAATCCTTTGCAAATATTCAAGGGTAGTCCATCGCCTGCCGGGCTTTATGCGCGTAAGAAATGGTTGGATGAGGCCGAAACGCCCGCCTGGCGAAACGACTTTGATCAATCAGTCACTTCTCTGATGACGGGACAAGCCGACGATGGATCGTGGTTTCAATCCTCTATTGAGACTGTCCGGCGTTTGTTTGGTTTGCATCTGACGGTTCGAAACAGAACGGATGATATTGACAAGGCCACTTTATGGTTGATCAAAGAAACATTAACCCATAATCTATCGAATGCGTTGGATGAAGATTTGCCGCCTGACGCTTTTCGGGAGTTGCCTTTTCTCAAAGGACAAGACCAAATAACGCTCGTTTGCGCGACACTTTTTCTTGCCTGCGTATTTCAGATGGAAAACGAAAAGCCTGTCGTAGAGCACTACAGATTGCTTACCCGCTGGCTCGACGAGAACGCGGATAACGCGAATGTCTGGGCGGATAAAAGCAATGTTTTGCGGGCATTGATTGTTCATCCCGGATATGCAACGGATTCCGCCGCGTTGAAACTGGTCGATGATCTGGCCGAAAGCCAGAAATCCTCCGGGCTCTGGCCCGCGCCAATCCCTTTTTTCCTGACCCTAAACGCCCTGGCCCACTTAGATTTCGAATCGGCGCACCGTCAGTGGCTCAAAGCCCTCCCTCTTTTAACTCAGTCACAAAAGAAAGACGGCTCGTGGGGTCGACACGATCAGGAATGGAATACATTTCTGGTCGTTCACGCTTTGAAAAACAAGAAGTGTTTGTGAAAAAAGTGGTTTGATGGGAGATGGGATTGGGATTTAGGCCAAAGGTACAAGGTTAGAGCTAAAGGATAAAGACATCCATCCCGGCGCTTCACGACATCTCCCCCCCAACCGCTATTCACCAACCAACACCTGGTCACCCTCTTGCTTTATTCCGAATGAAACACAAGATATTGATGCGGTATCATCATTTTTTGTTGTTTTTAACACCATGTGTCACGATTAATATCGTGTAGATAATGATCTGATATCGTAAAAAACCTTAGGATCACTCGCAACAACCGTTTTTTTGATCAAAGCGGATGCAAGTGGTATGCATGTTGCTAAATATTCGATCTGGTTCTTTAAAGCCGAAAAGGCCTTATCGCATTTGTTCATCTTGAGTGATTAGCCAGGTTCTTTTATAAAATTGGAGGAAATGGAAAAATGAAAAGATTAAGTTTGTTCTTGGCGTTGTTGATTCTCGTTGCTGTTGCGGGTTGTGGAGACGGAGATAATGGCATACCTTTTCTGCCAAGATCGGCAACTAAGGCGATTACAGCCTTTTCACTGGATGGATTTGAAGGATCGATTAACGAGTCGGCAAAAAACATAGAAATGACCGTTCCTTTGGGAACGGATGTCACAGTAATGGTTGCGACATTCTCCACAACCGGTGTGCGCGTGGAAGTTGGCGCAGAAGAACAGGTCAGCGGTGTAACGGCCAATGATTTCACCAATCCTGTCGCTTACACCGTAACTGCTGAAAATGGATCGACGCAGGATTACATTGTTTCGGTTATCTTAGCCATTGCTTTGCCCAGAACCGGACAGACCGTCAGCTATGGAACCGGAGATGATGGAGCTTTACGAGCAGGCGTGGCTTGGCCGGGCACGCGCTTTCAGGATAACAGCGACGGAACCATCACCGACAATCTGACCGGCCTGCTGTGGATGCAAAACGCCGGACCGGGCGCATGGCTTACTTGGCAGGAAGCGTTAGACTATGTGGCCGGCCTAAATCTTACAAACCATTTGGGGTTCAGCGACTGGCGTCTGCCGAATATCAACGAGTTGGAAAGTCTGACGAACGCAGGCCAGGGCAATCCGGTGGCGTGGTTGAACAGCCAGGGGTTTATTAACGTGGGAGCAACCAAATATTGGTCTTCCACAACCGTTGCCTATGAACAAGACCTGGCATGGACGGTTGATTTCGCCGCCTTAGAGTCTGTTGGGCATGACGTCAAGGAGGAGAGTAGAAACTACTGGCCGGTTCGCGGAGGCGATACTGGCGCTGTCCGTTTACCGAAAACCGGTCAGGCGGCCAGTTACGCGGCAGGCGATGATGGAGATCTGCAGATGGGCAGTCTTCTGCCACAAACGCGGTTTGCCGACAATGGCGACGGGTCGGTAACGGACAAGCTCACCGGCTTGGTCTGGCTTAAAAACGCGAACTGTTTTAGCAGCCGATCATGGGAAAACGCCCTTGAAGATGCCAATACCTTAAGCAGCGGCGATTGTGATCTTTCCGACGGTTCGGCCCAAGGCGACTGGCGCCTGCCGAATCGAAAAGAGCTTCGCAGTCTTGTCCACTATGATCAGACCAATCAGGGCCTCTGGCTGGCCGATCAAGGCTTCACAGATGTCCAGACGGCCGGATACTGGACCTCTACCACCGACGCTGGTTCGACGACCAATGCCTGGCAGATAGAGATGATGAGAGGTTTCGACGGCAAACCCGGCAAAAGCACGGGAAATTTTGTCTGGCCCGTTCGCGGCGGGAGTCTCTCCATCCCGGGCAACATTCTTGTGGTCGCCTATGATGTAACTTCAGCCGCGGTCATGGAAAATGCCATCGTCGCCAATGGGTCACAATCCACACAGGTGTCACGAGCAGTATTTGAGGCAACCTCAGTGGACGATCTACTGCAATATGACGCCGTCTTTTACGCCGGAGGACACAGCGGTGACGCTTGGGTCAAGGCTATCGCCTATCTTGACGCGGGAGGCCGGCTGTTCATTGCCGACAATGATTTGGGATACAGCAACAGCTCAACAACCTTCTATCAGCAATACCTTCAGGCCACGTATTTGACGGATGCCGGATCGCAAGGCGTGCTGACCGGTCTGGGCATCATGGCCGGCATCAATCCGGATACATCCTATGATCCCTTTCCGGATGACTTCATAGTGGGCGCCCAGGGCACGATGATCTTTCAGGCGCCGGCGCCCAACACCAACGCCGCCGGTGTGGCCGTCAGCCGCAACGGGTATAAGGCCGTGTATCTTGCCTGGGACTTTGACGATACAGCCCTTGACGCAGATGAAGAGGCCATCGTGGGTGTCATTATGAATTATTTCAGGAATTAAGCGAATAACCCTATAGCAATCTCCGTGTCCGGGCCAGCCTGATAAGGGCATGCCCGGACACGGATTTTTTTCAGGCGGAAATTCGTCAGCGCAGGAATGGGATTAAACCCCACGGGATGATATTCAGGGCCAGATTTTTTTGGGACAAGAGGTGTTTATCGATTCGCACAAGGATTTATTGCATGACAAGCAACTTATCCATTCATTGAAAAAGGCCGCTCCCTATGGCGAGAGAGCGGCCTTGCTTGTGTATACTTTAATTTCAGGGCTTAGAAAGAATATTGGACACCGGCGTTCCACACGGTATTTGAATTGCCATTGTAGCCGGGGACAAAGGCCCCTCCCGCTTTGAACAATATTCTATCCCGAATGCGGGCGCTCACGCCGGCAGCCAGAGAAGCATGTGACATATAAACACCGGTGCCCACGCCGACAGCAAATTTTTTGCCCGGATCCACCTGGGGCAGCGCGGCCAGACCGGCGACCATGGCCAGACCGGACCCCAGTTGACGCACGTTGACGGCATCATGCGGCGCCGTACCGTCGTCAATTCCGTGTACCCGCACCGGTTCGCCGTTGCTTGCGTTCGCAAAGGTGGCGCCATCGTCATGCAAGGTCAATGACGTTGAGTTCCGCCCGCCGGACATGGTCGTCTGACTTTCCGTCACCACGATACCGTGGGTGTTGCCATAACCGTTGGTGAGGGTCAGCGCCGCAGTGGACTCGGCGGCGCTGTCGGTCACGATGTTGGATATCCTGCCATAAGAATCGACGACCGTCTGGGTTCCGGCGGAACCCTTCATCACAATGGCGGTGCCGGCAGTGGTCCCATGCGTGCTGCTCAGGTTGCTGGTGCCCGCTGTTCCGACCACGGTAGTGTTAGCCGAGTTGCTGGATACATAGTCCAACGTGCCGTTGATGTAAACATTTCCGTCTACGAGCAGATTGCCGTTCACTTTGTTCTGGAAGGTTTTCCCGTCCAGAATGCCCGTCGGCGACAAATCAGTCTGGATGGTGGTGTTGGGAGCGATGGTTTGCGCGGTGTTGTAAACCGTCAGTCCGCCGGAGTTGGCACCCGATGTCGTGCCGACGGTGCCGTTGGTGGCCAGTGTCGAGCCGGCGGTCAGGCTGGATTGGGTATTGGCAATGGACAGGACACCGTTGCCGCCTGTCGCTACGACGGTTGTACCGGCGTTCGAGTTACCCACGGCGTTGGTGCTGATACCGGCGCCGGTGCCGATGTTATTGGCAGTGGCAAAAGCTCCGGTGGCGCCGATGTTGTTGGTGGGCGCCATGATGTTGTTCACACCCCCCGCCCCTGTTGCAGAGAGGGTATTGGACTGGCCGGATGCATTGGCAGAGAACGTATTGCTGCCGGTCGTTGCTGTAACGGTGTTGCCGGCTGTTGCCGTGAGGGTGTTTCCGGAACCGTTAATGCTGGTCGAACCGCTTAGATTGCCGACAGCGGTAGCAGT
>JAWOJC010000174.1:0-2618 GCA_046484315.1 Smithellaceae bacterium
GCGATACTGCTTCCCCCTTTAGGCGTATTTCTTCAGGTGGGCTTTGGCGGTGCTTTCTGGTTGAATATTCTTCTGACCCTTTTAGGCTACATCCCCGGCATCGTGCACGCGGTCTGGATTATTGCCAAACGCTAAAAGCGAGAAAAGGGTATATATGAACAATATGAAAAAAATAACCCTTTTATGTGGCAACTCATAAAAGTCGCCTTAAACCATAGCAGGATATTAAAGGAAGCTGACACGATGACGAATACAGACGACAGAAAAAACCGCTCGATACTCCAGAGCATTGCCCATCGGGCAATGCTGGAAAGAGGGCTTTTTCCGGATTTTTCAGTCCGGGCGCTTGCCGAACTCGACGGAATCCACGGGCCGGCGACGCAAAATGAGGATTTGACGCGCGATCTCAGGAAGCTAGTTTGGTGCTCCATCGACAACGATGATTCGCGTGATCTGGACCAGCTTACGGCTGTTGAAAAAATGTCCGGTGGGGCCGCAAAGGTCCTCGTTGCCATTGCCGACGTTGACGCTGTCGTCAAAAAGGGATCGGCTCTTGACAAACATGCTCGCCAAAACACCACCTCGGTCTACACGGTTGCCGAGACGTTTCCCATGTTGCCCGAGAAACTCTCCACTGATCTTACTTCGTTAAACTATGAATCCGACCGCCTGGCCATCGTCATTGAAATGGTTTTCGCAGGGAATGGATTGCCACAGAGTTCGGACATTTATCGAGCGGCGGTGCGTAATAGGGCCAGATTGGCATACAACAGTGTTGCCGCTTGGCTTGAGGGCAATGGTCCGATTCCGGAAGAAATCGGCGCGGTCAAAGGTCTTGAAGAAAGCCTTCGATTTCAGGATCGCGTGGCACAGAAACTGAAAGCACTCCGGCATTTGAACGGTGCGCTAAATCTCGAAACAGTCGAAGCCCGTCCGGTCTTTGACGGAGATGAGCTCGAGGATTTGGAAGCCGATAAAAGGAATCGGGCTAAGGAAATTATTGAGGACTTCATGATTGCAGTCAATGGAGTTACCGCAAGATACCTCGCGTCTAAACAGTTTACATCCCTGCGGCGCGTGGTTCGCATTCCCAAGCGCTGGGACCGGATTGTTGAGCTTGCCGCAGAGCGGGGCTCAAAGTTGCCCGGGCAACCTGATGCAAAGGCCCTGGAGCAATTCCTGGTATTGGCGAAAGCTGCTGATCCTATTCGCTTTCCTGATCTCTCTCTCAGCGTTATCAAACTCCTGGGTTCGGGTGAATACGTTGTCCAACTTCCGGAAGATATTGTCTCCGGGCACTTCAGTCTTGCGGTCAAGGACTATGCACACTCCACCGCCCCGAACCGCCGATACCCTGATCTGATTACCCAGCGGCTTTTGAAAGCGGCAATGGCCGGACTTACCCAGCCTTACGAAAACGATGAATTGGCAGCGCTCGCCAAGCACTGCACCGAAAAGGAAGACGCAGCGAAAAAAGTTGAACGGCAGGTCATAAAATCCGCTGCTGCTATGCTGTTGGAACCAAGGATAGGTGAACAGTTCGATGCCATCGTTACCGGCGCATCGGACAAAGGCACATGGGTCCGTCTTCTGCATCCTCCCATTGAAGGAAGGCTGGAGAGCGGTTTTGAAAACATGGATGTCGGCTATGAGCTCCGCGTGCAACTGGTCCGCACGAATGTGGAGCGTGGATATATCGACTTTAAGAGAGTAATGTAAGAAGATGCGCCTGCGGAAGGTGAGGTTGTGATTTATTTGCAAAACATGAAAACAAAATCAACGATGCCTATCGCACATTGAAAAACCACGAAGGCATCGATCCAGGATAAGGTCTTTATGACAATTGGAATCTTCAAGATGACGACCCTGACTTTGCCTCTGACCTGTGCGTGTGCGACGATGTGTCCGGCTGCCGGTCCTACCAGGGAATCGATGGGTCATCGGGTGGCGTTGTTGCTGTCCCCCATGGGTATATGGCCCGTAAGGCGCTAAGCGAAAAACACACCGGTGGCAAGTTGCATTGGGGCATTTTGCGGCACGCGGTCAAGGCAAAATCCAGATCCAACAACCCAAAAAGTCCAAAAAAGGGTTATATTTGACCATGGAGTTATATTTGACCCTTTTAATATGCCGACTTTTTACACCGTCATAAATACTTATTGAACTAATTCTAATCAAAATCATGATGTTAAATGATATGACGCTGAGTTCTAAAAGCCTGGCATAAAAATTGAATGTAATTTAGAATTATTAACACGCGATCATAAAGCCCAGTATGCTTCTTCGAGTAAAATGGTTCAGGCCCATTGGCGTCAAGCCAGGGGTCTTTCAAGCACGGGTTTCAAGGTTTGGGAGTAACCCTGCGCATGTCATTCTGAGGGAGCGACTCGCAGCGGTTAATTGGATTAAAAGAAAATATTTTCCGATAAGAAGATTGAAACCACGGCGAACGAAGAATCTATGGCTTCAAGCCGGCAATGATCATCAGTTTTGGCTTTAGAAGGCAAAAAATAGAGGCGTGGCTGCGGATACGAAAGATTCTTCGTAGGCCAAAAAGTATGCCGGTTTCCAGTTTGCGCAGTTCTGGGATGGACGCGCAGCAAATCTGGAAGATTAGG
>JAWOJC010000206.1:0-3273 GCA_046484315.1 Smithellaceae bacterium
TTAATGAAGAGGGGTGAACAGTGACTATGTCTATTGACGAAATAGCAACTCAGGCTATGGCTTTGCCTGGAGAAGCAAGAGCCTTGCTAGCCGAAAAAATCGTCGAGAGCCTCCATCAAGAATCGATTCAAGAGATTTGGCTGACGGAGGCTAAAAAGCGTCGAGAGGAAGTGCGAAGTGGTCGAGCGAAATCAATTCCTGGCGACGAAGCGATGCAAAGCGTCCGGGATGTTTTTAATTGCAAATGACCTATTCATTCCATCCAGCGGCGCAAACTGAATTTAGGCAAGCAACACTTTATTATTTTGAAAAAAGCCCTTCTCTTGCTTCAGCGTTTTACAGTGAAATTGAATGTGCGATTGAAGGAATAGTTGAGAATCCATTTCTAAACCGTAAGATTGATGAAGATGTTCGCCGTTGTCTGACAAAACGTTTCCCATACGCTATTCTTTATACAATCGAAGATCACTATATTTTGATACTCGCTGTCATGCACTGCAGCAGAGAGCCATCGTATTGGAAATATAGGATTGCCGCAACGGAATAAAAAAGCGCGAACATAACATTCAAGATTGACGGGCAGGATCGAGCGGGATTTTCTGTCAATATTTTTGCGGGTTCTTGTAGCCCTTGAATGTTATCATTGGCGTGCACCCTGCCCGCAACTTAATTTCGATGGCTCCCCTTGGGTCGGACCGTCGTTAGTGCTTGTATTAATAATGAAAAGGGTGTAGAGGTAGCGTGTTTTTCGGCTTTAGAATGATGTTTTCGGCCATAAAAACGCGGTTCTAATGATAATACCATGCCAAGGGCAAACCGCTATTATATACCCGGCTATGTTTGGCACACCCCGGTTAAATCGGCTTCGCATTTCACGGGGCAAGCCACCCACCGGTGCCATAAAAAAGGAATTCCTTTTGAAATTCGGAAGGGACCGGCGGCGATGGCTTTGGTGGCTTTTGAAGCCAAGAAACGCTTTGGTTTGAGTATCCTCAATTATGCGATGACTTCAAACTTCCATTTACTTTTGAAGACTCCCGATGCGAACCTGTCCAAGGGAATGCAGTAGTTTGGAACTTCATATACAAGGAAGTTTAATCTGCTTAACAACCGCAACCGGCATCTCTTTCAGGGAAGGTTCAAAAGCATTATTGTTGAGAACGAGGCTTATCTGTTTCGTCTTTCGTGTTATATCCACCGGAATCCGATAAAAGCAGGGATCGTCGAACGGCTTTCGGACTATAAATGGAGCAGCTAAAACTGGTATGCATAATGGAGAGGGGACATCTATGAAGAAATTCGGACTTTTCATCATCATTGTGTGTTGTTTGATTACGGTCACCCAGGCCAAGGAGGGGGAACTGAAAACCAGTCCGCTCGCGGTAACCTTTGGTTCCCAACCCGATTTCCGTTCGCTGAGCCTTTCCCCAGAAGGCAACCGGCTGGCATTCATCCAGTATCACCCGGACGGATATGATTTTGTCAGGACCCTGGATCTTACGACCAAGCAAATCAGCGGCATGATCTTTGCCGGCAGGAAGGATGAATTCGAAATTGCCTGGTGCCGGTGGGCCAACCAGGAACGGGTATTGTGCAACCTGAGTCTGGTCAGCCCTTTTCGGGGCAATTATATCCAGGGCGCCCGTCTGGTGGGCGTGAATCACGATGGCTCGAAATTACAGATGCTGGTGCCAAAGCGATTCAAGGGGGAATTTTCCCAGGATCTGGGCAGGGTGATCGACTGGCTGCCGAACGATCCGAACCATGTTCAAATCTTTGCCTCGGGAATGGAAGGGTCGCGCGTCGGCACCCTCGATATCTATGACGGCAGAATGACGAGCGAGACCCGCAACCGGTCCCATGTTTATGGCTATATCTCGGATGGACGGGGGCTGGCGCGTCTGTATTACATGGTTACCCCTGAATATCGCCGCTGGTACGTACGCACCTCGAAGGATGACCGGGACTGGGATATCCTCCATGAAGTCAAGGGGAATAACATAAGCGACCGGTTCAGTCCTTTCGGCTTCGCCGAGAATTCGGACGAACTCCTCTTCTTTGATTTGCATCAGGGGCGCCGGGCGCTCTTTTCAATGGATCTCGCCAACAACCGGGAAAAACGCGTGGTCTTCGCGCATGATCGTGTGGATGTCATGGGTATGAAGACCCTGGGAAAATATGATCGGGTGGTCGCCGCGACTTATATTGATGACCGGCCCCGGCATTACTTCTTCGACAAGGATATTCAGAAGATATATGAACTGATCACCCCGTTGTTCCCTGATCACAACGTCAAAATCATGGACGAGGACTGGAACCGGCGCTATTACCTTGTGGCCGCAAACAGTGATGTGGAACCGGATGTGTTCTACCGCTACGACAGCAAGGATTTAAAACTGTCCCGCATCGCGTCCATCTCTTCGAAGTTGAAGGACCGCAAGCTGGCGGCGATGAAGGAGATTGCCTATCCGGCGCGGGACAATGTTTCGATACCGGCGTTTCTGACCCTGCCGGATGCCGGAGAGGCGAAAAGATTGCCGGCCATCATCCTGCCACATGGCGGGCCGAGCAGCCGCGATGTCTGGGGGTTCGATACCCTGGTGCAGTTTCTGGTTGCCCACGGTTACGCCGTGCTGCAAAGCAATTATCGCGGCTCCGAAGGTTATGGCGAGGACTGGGTCAATGACGGGGCCTTTCGCCAATGGCGGATGGCGATTGATGATATTAATGACGGTGCGCAATACCTGATCGATCAGGGCATCGCCGATCCGGACCGGATCTGCGCCGTGGGCTGGAGTTTTGGCGGCTATGCGGCATTGCTGAGCGCGATCGAGAAACCGTCACTGTACCAATGCGTTGTCAGCATCGCCGGGGTGACCGATCCGCGCACGCTCGGTTATAGCAAACTCATGTTCGCGGGCGGGCAGGCCGCCCAGGAGTTCATCGGCGCCGACGAGATCGGTGATTCAGGCTCCCCGCTCAAACGCGCCGGTGAGATACAGGTGCCGGTGCTGCTCGCCCATGCAAAGGAGGATTTGAATGTGCCCTTCAAGCAGAGCAAGATAATGTATGAGGCGCTCAAGGATAACAACAAATCGGTGGAATTCATCGAATACGAACATGCCCGGCATGATATAAAGCCCGAAAGGTATCGTATCGATTTGTTCACGCGGCTGGCGGAATTTCTGGATGCGCATGTGAAATAGACGGGTTTATATCGCATGAGAACACCTCCTGGCGTCGATCCACGGGCATTTGAATCAGCCATTTCGC
>JAWOJC010000045.1:0-11058 GCA_046484315.1 Smithellaceae bacterium
CGGATGTTCGGATGAAGTCGATGAGGTAAAACACTGCCAGGAGGAACGAAAATCCGCTGACGAGAAACCCCATCCAGGTCAGCGCACGCAGCGGCTTGTAGCTGAAGCTGAGCATGCCGTCGATGGCGTACTTGATCAGCCGCCGCAGCGTCTGCTTGGGCTTGCCGGCGGCGCGGTCCATGCGGTCGTAGAGGACGCTGGTCGTTCGAAATCCCAGCCATGCCCGCAGGCCGGGGATGAAGCGGATGAAAAAGGTTATGTAACCACCGTCAAAAGCGCCAAAAAAATGGTCGAAAAAGAAACGGCTGAAGTATGGGATGCTGTCGATGAAGTTGTTCGCGAATATCCGGTGCTTCTGAACCGTGCGCCGACACTGCACCGTTTGGGCATGCAGGCCTTTGAACCTGTTTTAATTGAAGGTAAAGCCATTCGGCTGCACCCGCTTGTCTGCACCGCATTCAACGCGGACTTCGACGGTGACCAGATGGCCGTGCACGTGCCTCTGTCCGTTGAAGCGCAAACGGAAGCGCGCGTACTCATGATGTCCACGAATAACATTCTTTCCCCGGCCAACGGCAAACCGATCATCATTCCCAGCCAGGACATCGTTTTGGGGATTTACTACCTGACGCGTGCCAAAAAGGACGTCAAAGGCGAGGGCATGATTTTTTCCGGATCAGATGAAGTGCGTTCCGCCCTGGACGCGGGCGCCATCGATCTGCATGCGCGCATCAAGGTCCGTATTGATTCGGAATTGAAAGAAACGACCGCCGGACGCATTATCCTGTCGGAGATCATTCCCGAAGAAATTCATTTCGATGTGTTCAACAAGCTGATGAATAAAAAAGAACTGGCCAATCTGATCGACTATTGTTACCGCCTGTGCGGCGACAAGACCACGGTCCTTCTGGCTGACCGGCTCAAAGATCTCGGGTTTAAATACGCCACGATTTCCGGATTATCCTTTGCCGTCGGCAACATGATCATTCCCGAAAACAAGAAAAATATCGTCGCTCAGGCCGACAAGGATGTTTTAAAAATCCAGAAGCAATACATGGAAGGTCTGATTACCGATGGTGAACGCTACAATAAAGTCATTGATATATGGGCGCAGGCCACCGAAAGAATCGCCTCAGAAATGCTTACGGGTATCAGCACGGAAGAAATTTCTGTCGGTGAAGGCAAGAAGCGCAGAATTGAGAGCTTCAATCCGATCTACATGATGGCAGATTCCGGTGCCC
Source organism: Smithellaceae bacterium (assembly GCA_046484315.1). Taxonomy (GTDB): domain Bacteria; phylum Desulfobacterota; class Syntrophia; order Syntrophales; family Smithellaceae; genus UBA8904. The sequence continues at coordinate 1,242 of JAWOJC010000045.1, forward strand.
GCGGTTCCGCAGTTCAGCTTCGGCAATTGGCCGGTATGCGCGGCTTGATGGCTAAGCCGTCCGGAGAAATTATTGAGACACCGATTACTGCCAATTTTCGTGAAGGCCTGTCAGTGCTCCAGTATTTTATCTCGACGCACGGCGCCCGCAAGGGGTTGGCGGATACGGCTTTGAAGACGGCCAATTCCGGTTATCTGACGCGAAGGCTGGTTGATGTCGCACAGGACTGCATCATCACCGAGCAGGATTGTGAGACCGTCGATGGTATTTATGTGTCCGCGCTGATGGAAGGCGGCGAAATGATCGAGACGGCCGGTGAACGTGTGCTGGGCCGCGTGGTTCTTCAGGAAGTTAAAGATCCGTTCACCAATGAAGTTATTGTGAACGCGAATGAAGTTATTGACGAAGCGTTGGCAGAAAAAATAGACCGTGCCGGTGTCGAGCGGGTTAATATCCGTTCCGTTTTGAGCTGCCGGGCGCAGCATGGTGTTTGCGCCATGTGTTACGGCCGCGATCTGGCGCACGGCCATCTGGTTAATATCGGTGAGGCCGTCGGTATCGTTGCCGCCCAGTCTATCGGTGAGCCGGGTACACAGCTGACAATGAGAACCTTCCATATCGGTGGCACCGCGAAATTTGATGAACATTCCACGCTGGAAGCGCGCCACGACGGTCTGATTAAGTTTGTGAATTTGAACACATCCAAAAACCGTGACAATGATTTTGTCGTCATGAACCGTCACGGCGAAATTCATGTGCTCGATGAGCAGAACCGAAGTCGTGGAAAATATACCGTGCCCTACGGTGCCCATATCAAAGTGACTGATAACAGTACCGTTAAGCGCGGCCAGCTAATCGCCGAATGGGATCCTTTCTCCATTCCGATTCTTGCGGAAGTGGACGGTACCATCAAATACGGCGATATCACCGAGGGGAAAACCATGCAGGAGCAGGTGGATGAAGTTACCGGCCTGTCCCGTAAGGTTATTGTCGAATTCAAGGGTAGTGATTTAAGGCCGCGTGTATCCATTAAAGACAGCAAAGGGAAAACGGCCAAACTCGCCGGAACGAATACAATGGCCCGCTATTACCTTTCTGTGGGTGTCAATCTCGTTGTTTCTGAAGGCGATGACGTGCGAGCTGGCGACATTCTTGCAAAGATCCCCCGGGAGACAACAAAAACAAAAGATATTACAGGTGGTTTGCCACGGGTAGCCGAATTGTTCGAAGCGCGTAAGCCGAAGGATTTTGCTATCATCAGTGAAATCGACGGTGTGGTGGCCTTTGGAAAGGATGCCAAAGGTAAGCGGAAAATCATCGTAACGCCGGAAATCGGCGAGGAAAAAGAATATCTGATTCCCAAAGGCAAGCATATCAGTGTTCAGGAAGGCGATCGCGTGATTCCGGGCGATGCGCTGATGGACGGGGTTAATAATCCACATGATTTGCTGGCTATTAAAGGGGAAAAAGAACTGGCCAGATACCTTGTGGATGAAGTGCAGGAAGTGTATCGTCTGCAAGGTGTGAAGATCAATGACAAACATATGGAAGTCATTGTTCGCCAAATGCTGCGTCGGGTCCGCATTACCGACCCGGGAGATACGATCTTCATTGCCGATGAGCAGGTTGAGCGCTATCGTTTCTCAGAGGAAAACGAAAAAGTGGTAGCCCGCGGAGGCCGGCCGGCAATCGGCGACCCGTTGCTTCTGGGAATTACCAAAGCGTCTTTGAGCACCCAGAGTTTCATTTCCGCCGCATCTTTCCAGGAGACCACACGGGTGTTGACGGAAGCCTCGCTTTCAGGTAAGACGGACTACCTTCGTGGCTTGAAAGAGAACGTGATTATGGGGCGTCTGATCCCCGCCGGAACCGGTCTTGTCATGTACCGTAAGTTGGGAATTCAGGTGGAAACTGAGGACGTTGAAGCTGTTGTAGAATAAATACAAAAACGGAAGAAATTGCTTGACAGAAGCAACTTGAATTGATAGTTACCACGGATTTGCTGCTGCTCACAAAATAGGCAGTTAAAGTGTTCGGGAGGAAAAATGCCGACAATTAGTCAACTGGTTCGCAAAGGCAGAACCAAAATAAAGAAGAAAACCAACGCACCGGCCCTGGCTGGCTCCCCGCAGCGTCGCGGGGTTTGTGTGAGGGTGTACACGACGACCCCCAAGAAGCCCAACTCCGCGCTCAGGAAAGTGGCAAGGGTTCGTTTGACCAGCGGTTATGAAGTATCGTCTTATATTCCGGGGATTGGTCACAACCTTCAGGAACATTCGGTTGTGCTGGTTCGCGGTGGAAGAGTTAAGGATTTGCCGGGCGTAAGGTATCATATCGTCAGAGGGACGCTTGATGCCGTAGGCGTGGCGGATCGTAAGCAGAGCAGATCAAAATACGGTGCTAAGAAACCAAGTTAAGCAAGGATTAGGAAAATGCCTAGAAGACGAGAAATTGAAAAAAGGGATATTTTGCCGGATCCCAAATATAACAACAAACTGGTTGCCAAGTTTGTAAACTCCCTGCTCAAGCAGGGTAAAAAGAGTACTGCAGAGAGTATCTTATACGGTGCCTTTGATATTATTGAGAAAAAAATGAAAGAGCAGCCGGTGGAATTTTTCGAAAAAGCTGTCAATAACGTCAAGCCGGTTATAGAAGTTAAGTCCCGACGCGTTGGCGGTTCAACCTATCAGGTGCCGACTGAAGTGGTACCGGCGAGGCGCACAGCCTTGGCCATTCGTTGGTTGATTTCCAATGCGCAGGAGCGCACTGAGAAAACCATGCGGGAAAAGCTTGCGGGAGAGTTAATGGATGCAGCCAGCAACCGGGGCGGGTCGATCAAAAAAAGAGAATCCGTACACAAGATGGCGGAAGCGAACAAAGCTTTTGCCCACTATAAGTTTTAATTATTGAGTTTTAACTGACAAGGAAACCAACCATACAAAGTTAAGGAGGAAAGGTGAGATGGCAAAGAAAAAATTTGAAAGGAATAAGCCGCATTTAAATATAGGAACAATCGGTCACGTGGATCACGGCAAAACCACATTGACGGCCGCAATTACCAAATATTTGGCTAAAAAGGGTTTTGCGGAATTCAGGGCTTTTGATTCCATTGATAATGCTCCGGAAGAAAAGGAACGCGGCGTAACCATCAATATTTCCCACGTGGAATACGAAACAGAAAAAAGACATTACGCTCACGTGGATTGCCCCGGTCACGCCGACTATATCAAAAACATGATCTCCGGCGCCGCTCACATGGATGGAACGATTCTGGTGGTGGCCGCATCTGATGGTCCCATGCCGCAGACACGCGAGCATATCCTCCTTGCCCGTCAGGTCCAGGTTCCCTATATCGTTGTTTTCATGAACAAAGTGGACTTGGTTGATGATCCTGAACTTCTGGACCTTGTCGAACTTGAGCTAAGAGAGCTTTTGACGCAGTATGAATTTCCCGGTGACGATCTTCCGATTGTTCGCGGTTCAGCGCTCAAGGCCCTGGAAGCCGAAGATACCAACTCTCCTGATGTAAAATGTATTTCGGAATTAATGGATGCAGTCGATACCTATATCCCTGAACCGAAGCGCGATACGGATAAGCCTTTCCTCATGCCGGTTGGTGACGTGTTTACCATTTCAGGTCGTGGAACCGTTGTGACCGGAAGAATTGATCGCGGCATTGTTAAGGTTGGCGAAGAAATTGAGATTATCGGAATCCGTCCGACCATTAAAACGGTCTGCACAGGTGTGGAAATGTTCCGCAAAACACTCGACGAAGGCCGAGCAGGCGACGATGTTGGTTTGCTGATTCGCGGTATCAAGCGTGAGGAAGTGGAAAGAGGCCAGGTTGTGGCCAAGCCCGGTTCCATTACCCCGCACACAAAATTTGAAGCGGCTGTTTACGTTCTAACGAAGGAAGAGGGCGGTCGCCATACCCCGTTTTTCTCCGGCTACCGTCCGCAGTTTTATTTCCGAACAACGGACGTGACCGGTGTCGCGACGCTTCCCGAGGGTGTGGAAATGGTCATGCCCGGTGATAACGTTAAAATGAACATCGAACTCATTATGCCCATCGCTATGGAAGAGCAGTTAAGATTCGCTATTCGCGAGGGCGGCAGAACTGTTGGCGCCGGAGTCGTAAGCAAAGTTATTGAATAGAAACTGGAAATAGGTTATCCGATCAATGAAAGAACAAAAGATTAGAATTCGACTCAAGGCTTACGATTTTAAACTGCTGGATCGTTCGGTTGAAGAAATAGTGGACACTGCAAAACGGACCGGCGCGCGTGTTGCCGGTCCGATACCTTTGCCTACGGAAATCAATAAGTATTGCGTGAATCGCTCTCCGCATGTAGACAAAAAGTCTCGGGAACAGTTTGAAATCCGAACGCACAAACGATTAATTGATATTGTCGAGCCGACGCAGGCGACGGTCGATGCCCTTATGAAACTCGACCTCTCCGCGGGTGTGGATGTCGAAATCAAGGCATAGGGCTTGGGTGATCAGCCGGAAAAAGCTTGTTCTGCGTTTTTCGGAATGACCAGTGTTGACATTATTTAAAAAAATAAAAGTTGGATGAGCATGAGCAAGGGAATTATAGGAAAAAAGATAGGGATGACGCAGGTGTTTGCCGAAGACGGCGCAGCGGTGGGCGTTACGGCTGTTGAAGTCGAACCGTCTGTTGTCGTGCAGGTGAAGACGATGCAGAAAGATGGCTACGATGCTATTCAGGTCGGTTATGGCCGCGTTAAGCAGAAAAACGTCACCAAACCCCGCCAGGGTCATATGAATAAAGCTGATAAGGGCTTCTTTCGCGTGCTCAAGGAATTTCCCGCGGAGCCGGGCGTCTATCAGCCGGGGCAGGAAATTACCGCTGACATTTTCCAGGATGGTGACTACGTTGACGTTATTGGTACATCCAAGGGAAAAGGTTTTCAGGGTGTTATCAAGAGACACGGATTCCACGGAGGCAGAGCGACACACGGTTCGATGTTTCACAGAGCTCCCGGTTCTATAGGAGCCAGCGCGGATCCCGCCCGTGTTTTTAAAGGGACGAAAATGGGTGGGCATATGGGGTCAGACCGCAAAACAATTCAGAATTTGCAGATCTGGCAGGTGCGCTCCGATCGTAATTTGTTGTTGTTGAAGGGGGCTATTCCCGGTTCTAAAAACGGATTTGTATTAATTAAGCAAGCTCGTAAAAAAAGCGCTTAAGTCATTGGAGTTGTAAACATGGCGTTCGCGGATGTTTTTGATATTCAAAAGAATAAAGTTGCTCAGGTCGAGCTAAGCGATGCGGTTTTCGCAGCAGAGATCAATGAGGCAACCGTTTATGATGTCGTTAAAATGCAGCTAGCGTCACGACGCGCCGGCACGTCTTCCACCAAAGGAAGAAGCGACGTCCGAGGTGGCGGGAAAAAACCGTGGCGTCAGAAGGGTACCGGGCGAGCGCGCGCCGGCACGTCACGATCTCCGATCTGGAGAGGGGGCGGTATCGTCTTCGGGCCCAAGCCCCGTGATTATTCCTTCAACGTTCCCAAAAAAGTTCGGAAAAACGCTTTGGTGTCTGTTTTGAGCCTGAAGGTTAAAGAAGAAAAGGTGACCGTCCTGCGCGATTTTCCCATGGAGGCGATCAGCACGAAGGCATTCAAGAGCGTTGTGGACCTGTTCGGTTTCAAAAAGGTTCTCTTTGTGATTGACGGCGATCAGGTGGCATTGCTCAAATCGTCAAGAAATCTGCCGAATGTTAAAATGATACGGTCGGAAGGCATCAATGTCTATGACGTCTTAAATCATGAGCACCTGGTCCTTCTTGAACCCTCTATAAAAAAGATTGAGGGGGCGCTGTCCTAATGGAAATGCATCAGATTATAAAGAAAATTCTAATTACTGAAAAAAGTAATTTGGAGCGAGAAATGGCAAACAAATACCATTTCGAAGTGGATCGTAAGGCCAATAAAGTTGAAATTACCGGTGCAGTGGAAAAACTGTTCAAGGTCAAAGTGGCCGATGTTCGAGTACTTAATGTTCTGGGCAAAAAAAAGAGGATGGGACGCAGTGCGGGTCAGAAGCGTTCCTGGAAAAAGGCTGTCGTTACGCTGGCCGAAGGAAGCCGGATCGAAGTCGCTGAAGGCGTATAGAAATATTTAAGGATTAAGCAAATGGGCATTATCAAGTATAAACCGACATCCCCGGGTAGAAGATTTCAGAGTGTCTCTGATTTCGAGGAGATTACTTCCTCGGAGCCAGTCAAGAGTCTTTTAAAACCGATTAAGAAAACCGGCGGACGTAACAGTTACGGCAGGATCACCGCACGCCACATTGGCGGTGGTCACAAGCGTAAATACCGGATTGTTGATTTCCGAAGGAACAAGACGGATATCCCTGCGAAAGTTGCGGCCATTGAATATGACCCGAATCGTTCAGCCAGAATCGCGTTGCTCAACTATCGTGATGGCGAAAAGAGATACATTGTAGCGCCGTCGCAAGTCAATGTCGGCGATGTCATCGTAAGTGGCGAAAAAGCAGATATCAAGCCGGGCAACGCCATCCCCTTGAAAAACATTCCACTGGGGTCGCTTATTCATAACGTCGAATTGAAAGTAGGTCGTGGCGGCCAGTTGATTCGTTCAGCGGGCGCTTACGGACAGCTGATGGCCAAGGAAGGGACTTACGCTCAGGTCAGACTGCCGTCCGGTGAGGTTCGCAAAATATTTATTGAGTGTATGGCAACGATAGGTCAGGTTGGCAACACGGATCATGAAAACGTCAGCATCGGGAAAGCCGGGCGGACACGTTGGCTCGGGAAAAGGCCTCATGTCCGCGGTGTTGTTATGAACCCTGTAGACCATCCGATGGGCGGTGGTGAAGGAAAGTCCTCCGGTGGTCGTCATCCGTGTACACCTTGGGGTGTGCCGACCAAGGGCCATAAAACGAGAAAGAATAAAAGAACTGATAAATATATCGTGAAAAGAAGAGGTTAAAATAACGTGGCACGTTCGATCAAAAAGGGTCCGTATATAGAAGAAAGTTTGCTGGCCAAGGTCAGGAAGATGGAAGCCGAAAACAGCAAGAATGTGATTAAGACTTGGTCGCGGCGTTCAACCATTACTCCGGAGTTGATTGGTTTCACGTTTGCCGTGCATAACGGAAAAAAATTCATTCCGGTATATGTGACAGAGAATATGGTCGGTCATAAAATAGGCGAATTCGCACCGACGAGGACTTTTTATTCCCATTCCGGTGACCGTAAAACGAAAGTTCGCAAGTAAATATTTTCGGACGCAGACAAGTTTGGAGTTAATGAGATATGGAAGCAAAGGCAGTTGCAAAATATATTCGGATGTCACCGCAGAAAGTGCGTCTCGTTGTGGATCTTGTTAGGGGAAAGAAAGTGGAAGAAGCGAGTCACATCCTTCTTTTTACCCGAAAATATGCCGCAAGCGCTGTGGCCAAGGTTTTAAAATCGGCTGTTGCCAATGCGTCGCAGAATCCGAATATCGATGAGAACACGCTGTATGTTAAAGAGATATTTGTAGATCAGGGGCCTTCTCTGAAGAGATGGAGAGCCCGTGCGCAAGGAAGAGCTGCGGGGATCAAGAAAAGAACGTCACACATCACAGTCGTTGTAGATGAAAGGTAAGGAGGAACGGTATTGGGTCAGAAGGTTAACCCGGTAGGATTACGATTAGGCTACATTAAAAAGTGGCAGTCTGTATGGTTTGCCGATAAAAATTACAGCGAAATGCTGCATGAAGACGTTAAGATTCGAAAGTTCCTCAAAAAGAAACTCTATCATGCCGGCATTTCCAGGATTGAGGTTGAGCGTGCCGCCAACAAGGCGAAGGTAAATATTTACGCGGCCCGTCCTGGTGTGATTATCGGGAAAAAAGGTTCGGAAATCGAGAAATTGAAAACGGAGATTGAGCGCTTTTCGAAGGCTGAAATCATCATCAATATCCTCGAAGTCCGTAAGCCGGAAGTGGACGCTCAGTTGGTGGCTGAAAACGTCGCCATGCAGCTTGAAAAAAGAGTGGCCTTTCGACGCGCTATGAAAAAATGTGTCGGCTACGCTTTAAAATTCGGAGCCAAGGGGATTAAAATCACCTGTTCGGGCCGACTCGGTGGTGCAGAAATTGCGCGTTCCGAATGGTACCGTGAAGGGCGGGTTCCGCTGCACACATTGCGCGCCGACATTGATTACGGGTTTATTGAAGCGCATACCGCTTACGGGTTGATAGGGGTTAAGGTTCTGGTTTTCCACGGTGAAGTGCTGCCCGGCAAAGCTGAAAAAATGTGATCATTTCTAAGGGGTTCTCTATCGTGCCCCCTGATCTCGATGAGATAGTGGTAAAGATGAACGGGAGTTACAGATTATGTTAATGCCAAAAAGAGTGAAGTATCGAAAGTTGCATAAAGGCCGCATGGGCGGCAAGGCAACAAGGGGGAGTTCGATCGCGTTCGGTGATTTCGGATTGCAGGCGGCCGAATGCGGATGGATTTCCTCGCGGCAGATAGAAGCAGCCCGTGTCGCGATGACGCGGTACGTCAAGCGTGGCGGTAAAATCTGGATTAGGGTGTTTCCCCATAAGTCCGTCACGAAGAAACCTGCCGAAACACGCATGGGAAAAGGGAAGGGCGCCCCGGAAGGATGGGTAGCTGTCGTGAAACCCGGCGCGGTGCTCTATGAGATGGAGGGTGTCAGCAAAGAAGTGGCCAAAGAGGCCTTTCGTCTGGCGGCTCATAAACTGGCGATTGCGACAAAGTTTTTATCAAGGGAGATATCTGATGAAAATTAAAGAAATCAGAGGTCTCGGGACCCAGGAACTTCAAAATAAAAACAATGAATTGGTGGAAGAACTCTTCCGGTTAAAGATACGTCATGCATCAGGGCAATTGGATTCAACGGCGACACTGGGGCGGATGCGCCGGGATATCGCCCGGATTGCCACTGTCCTGAAGGAAAAGGAGGCCGAAGGTTAACATGGCTGAAAAAAGTAATAAACGAACGATCAAGGGTGTGGTGATCAGTGACAAGATGGATAAAACCATTGTCGTGAAGGCCGAGCGCCTGGTCAAACATGCCGTGTTTCATAAGTATGTCCGGAGGCACGTGAAGTATAAGGCTCATGATGAACAGAATCTTTGCAAGACGGGCGATACGGTGAAGATTATCGAAGCAAGGCCGATGAGCAAAGACAAGCGCTGGCGGATGCTGGAAATTCTGGAAAAGGCGAAATAGACAGCAACCTGACTTTGACAGGCGGGTTGAGATGATGGGGAAGATTTTATGATTCAGATGCAGACCATACTAAACGTTGCGGATAACTCCGGCGCCAAGAGGGTGGCTTGTATTAAAGTATTAGGCGGATCGAAGCGACGTTACGCAAGTTTGGGTGATGTGATCGTCGTTGCGGTAAAAGAAGCGATTCCGAATTCCAAAGTGAAAAAAGGCGACGTGATGAAGGCTGTCATTGTCCGCACGGCCAAGGAAGTCAGACGGCCGGACGGTTCATACCTGAAGTTTGATGACAACTCCGCCGTGCTGATCAGTAACCAGATGGAACCGATCGGAACACGTATTTTTGGACCTGTTGCTCGCGAGTTGAGAGCGAAGCAGTTTATGAAAATCGTATCTTTGGCGCCAGAAGTGCTATAGCCTGTTTCGAAGAGGGGAAAAATGAGTTTAGGCAGATTGAGAGCGCGCATTCCAAACAATCCGGAAAGAGCAGAACAGACAGCGCCTACCACAAAGGATACGGCCACCAGCTTAATGTTTCCTTTGTTACCGATAGCCAGCAGCACCGCCACGCAGATTAC
>JAWOJC010000099.1:0-17335 GCA_046484315.1 Smithellaceae bacterium
AGGCGATGCTGACAACCCTCGCGGCTGCCCTGCGGGGTGCCGTCATCGTGATCTTTCTGCTGGTCAACACCCTGTTCTGGGCGGTGCCGGTTTATATCACCGCTTTATTCAAGCTGATTCTGCCCTTTCGCACGCCCCGGCAATTTCTCGATACCATCCTTAATTTTCTTTGCTACGCCTGGATTTACTGCATCAACGGCTTTATCGGCATCATGAAAACGGTTGAATATGATGTGGAAGGACTTGAAGCGCTCCGGCGCGACGAGTGGTATCTCGTTATTTCCAACCATCAAAGCTGGGTCGATATCATTGTTTTGCAGAAAATCTTTCACGGACGCATTCCTTTTCTGAAGTATTTTCTCAAGCAGCAGTTGATCTGGATGCCGATTTTGGGGCTGGCCTGGTGGGCGCTCGATTACCCGTTCATGAAACGCTATTCCGCCGAAACCTTAAAAAGAAAGCCTTACCTGAAGGGCAAAGATATTGAAGCCACGAAAAAGGCTTGCGCAAAATTCAAGGACATGCCCGCGTCCATCATGAACTTCGTGGAAGGAACGCGCTTCACGCCAGCGAAGCACGCCAGGCAAAACTCGCCCTACCGCCATCTTCTGAAACCGCGCTCGGGCGGCATTTCGTATGTGCTTTCCATGATGGGTGAAAACATGAAAAGCGTCATCGACGTCACCATTGTTTACCCCGACGGCGTAGAGACGGCCTGGGAATTTCTTCGCAGCGGCAAATCCCGAATTCTCGTCAAGGTGGAGGTCTTGCCGATTGATGAAAATCTTTGCGGACAAGACCCGGACGATCCGACCTACCGCACCCGCTTCAACGACTGGTTGAACGCGCTGTGGGAAAAGAAGGATCAAAAAATTGATCGGCTTTTGAACGCCTGAAAGCGCGGAGTTCTCATGATCATCAGTTGCAGCAGGCGGACGGACATTCCCGCGTTTTACAGCGACTGGTTTTTTAACCGGCTGCAGGCGGGGTTTGTTGAAGTTCGCAATCCCAGGAATCCCGGGCAGATCAAAACCGTTTCGCTTTTGCCTGATTTTATGGACGGTTTTGTTTTCTGGACCAAAAATCCCGCGCCGATGCTGCCTAAGCTTGATCTGCTAAACGACTATCCCTTTTACTTTCATTTTTCGTTGACCCCTTATGGAAGCGATATCGAACCGCACCTTCCGCCGAAGTCGGAATGCCTTGACACATTTCGCAGGCTTTCTGACGCCATCAGCCCGCGCCGCGCGATCTGGCGCTATGACCCTGTTGTGTTTTCCAGAAACATCGGTCTTGCATATCACGAAGATGCTTTCGGGAATCTGGCCCGGCAACTGGCAGGTTTTACGAAACGTTGTGTCATCAGCTTTGTCGATTTGTATCGTCATATCGCAAAAAGGATGGCGGCAATCTCGCTTCGCGCTCCAGATGAAGATGAAACGCGCCAATTGGGAAATTTGATTTCCGAAATCGCCGCCTCGTTCGGGATAACGGTTGAAACCTGCGCGGAACAAATCGATTTATCCGCGGACGGCATCAAGCATGCCCGCTGCATCGACGATCGGCTGATGTCGGAGATTTCCGGCAAGCCGCTGTTTCTGCCCAAAGATCGCTATCAGCGAAAAGTTTGCGGCTGTGTCGCCAGCGTCGATATCGGCGCATACAACACCTGCGGACATCAGTGCGCCTATTGTTACGCCAATATCAGCCAAAAGCAGATTGAGCAGAACCGATCGCGGCACCATGATCGATCCCCGTTGCTGATCGGAGAGATCGGTGGTAGATAGCATCCACCTCCGTCACGCCATGACCCCTTTGCCGGAGGAAAACAAGATAAGGAAGATTGCCATGCAAATATCCATCATTCTCGCGCATCCCGACCCGAAAAGCTTCAACCACGCCATCGCGCAGGCGGCCTGTGACGCCATTAAGGCCAACGGGCATGGCGTCTTTTTTCATGACCTGTACGAGGAACGATTCGATCCGCTTTTATCGGCCGCCGAAATAGCCAGGGATGTCGATCTGCCGGATGTCATCTGCGCGCATTGCGAAGAAATTACCAAGGCCGACGGCATTGTTATCGTGCACCCCAACTGGTGGGGACAGCCGCCGGCCATCCTGAAAGGCTGGGTGGATCGCGTGATCCGACCCGGTATCGCCTACGAATTTGTGGGAGGCGATTCGGGAGAAGGCGTTCCGCAAGGTTTGCTCAATGCCAGAGCCGCACTGGTTTTCAATACGTCGAATACTGAATTGGACCGCGAATGCAACGTTTTCGGCGACCCGCTGGAGACGATCTGGAAAAACTGCGTCTTCGGTTTGTGCGGGATTTCCCGTTTTCACCGCCGGATGTTTAATGTGATGGTGACCAGTACGAGTGACCAGCGCCGCCTTTGGCTGGAAATGGTCCGCAAGGATTTGGATCAGTCTTTTTCCGGACAGGAATAGAATCACACCAGGAGATACGTTGATGGAATCAAAATTTGATATTACTTTTCCGGGCAATCTCAAAGTGGATGCGCATTTTCGCGGTTTCACAGTCACGTCCGATCAGCCCCTTGAAGACGGCGGCGACAACACGGCACCCGCGCCGTTTGAGCTGTTCTGCGCGTCCATCGGCATGTGTGCGGGGTTTTACATTATTTCATTTTGTCAGGCGCGCGCCATTCCTGCCGATTTTTTAAAAATGACGCAGACGGTAACCCGAAGCGATGAAACGCGCCGGGTGGAAAAAATTGTCATCGACATTCATGTGCCGCCTGATTTTCCGAAGAAATACGAAGCGGCCCTGATAAAAGCCGCGGAGACCTGCTCGGTTAAAAAATTTCTCGACGATCCGCCTGCGATTGAATTCCGTCTTCAATGATGGCCGTGCGGCACGATATTGATGATCCGGGCGCAGCCTTTTGCCCCTGCACTCACCCCGTCAGGCGCATCATGCTTCGGGTTTTTCTTTCCGGCTGCCGATCTTGCGGGCCTGGTTGTTGATTCTCCTTTTATATTCGTTGAGAAATTCTTTTGAAGACAGATATTTGTCGGCAAACGAGACGATAAAGGATTCTTTATACATCGGCGGCACCAGCGTCAAAGGCCACATGTGCTTTCTGATAATATCTTCTTCTATTTCATTGATAGAAAAATACTTCCTGGCGTTGGCCACGGCAATTTTCGGGTGTTCAAGGCCGTGGAATTTTTCTTTGGCCAGATCCGGAACATCATGATTGCGCCAGTCATACAAAAAGAAATCATGCAACAGTGCGCCGCGCGCCGCGGAGCGGTAATCAAGCTTCAGATATTTGCAGATCCGGTAGGCAAGATAGGCCACGTCGTGCACATGGTGATAGATGGAGGAGTTGTGATGAAAAAAGTCCTTCAGTTTCAAAAACTCCGGATGATCCAGGATATCCGCGATCAATCCATAGTACTCTTCTTCGAAAGGCGTTCTGCCCGCCATTTCCAGTATGATTTTTTCCTGAATCGGCTTCAGGAATGAATCGACTTTCTCTTTGATGTTATCATTGATGTTGTTGCTGATGTAACGGTTCAGGGCCGGGAAAGCGCTGCGGTAACGCTGCAGGGACTTCATGATGGTATCGATTTCCGTATTGCTCAGATTGAAATATTCTGAATAGAGGTAGGCCACTCTGGTTCGGAAAGCGCCAAGAGCCATGACGGAGCAGGTATAATCGATCACGAAATACACCATGAAAGCCACCATGGCGATTTGAAGGATTTCGAAATTCACAAGCGAAACATAGCGTGACACAGCGGGATGGATCAGCAGCAGAAACGCAAAAGCCAGCACCGTCCAGGCCGCTGAAAAATGCAGGCAGACCCGGCCGTGCAGGTTGAATCGGCTGCCGGTATAATCCCACAACTTCAGCTTGAAGATTTTTTCAGCCGCCGCGCCGGTCGCGTATTCAATGGCGGTCAGCGCCAGACCGATGACCAAAAACTGCCCGACATAATGCCACTGAGACAAGAGCGGGTGCAGTAAGATGACCACCGCCGCGCCGGTCCCGTAGATGGGCACAAAAGGACCAAAGAGAAATCCGGCGTTAACGAATTTGCGCTGCTTGAGAGATCGGTAGATCACCTCCAGCACCCATCCCATAAAGGAATAGATCGCAAAAAACGCCAGATAGAAATACACGTTCATGCCGTCAGCCGGCAACATACCTTGCATGCTTCCATCCTGCAATTCAACATGTGATGCACTAAACTAAATATGTGCGCGGATTTTGTCATATTACTTGTTTTCGTTCAAGGCATTTCAGAGGAAAGGACTGACCGGGCCGGATGCAGCAGGATAGAACCGATTCGAAATCCGCAGGAGGACATCTCGATGAAGATAGGCTGTTGCTTTCCCTCACTGATCCCTGTATATTTCGGCACACAGTCAAACCGGTTCGACTTCATCATAGAGACAGTGTTTTTGTTGTGGCGTATTTTGAGTCAATGAATCCTGTCGGGAGGAAGATATCATCATGAACAAAATCATGTTACCTGTTTTCTCGCTGATTACGGCAATGGCATTTTTCTGTTTACCCGGCCCGGCCGTCGCTCAAAACACACTGGATGCTTTTTTGAAGCCCTATCTCGAAAGCCACGAACTTCCGGCACTGGCGGCGGCAGTGGCCAAAGACGGCAATATTATCGCCGCCGGCGCCGTGGGAACGCGCCGAACCGGGCAGAATATTCCGGTCACGATTGACGACCGGTTTCATCTGGGCTCCGACACCAAAGCCATGACAGCGCTTCTGATCGCCATGCAGGTGGAAAAAGGCGAAATCGACTGGGATTCGACTGTGTCTCAAATCTTTCCCGAAATGGCCCCGGGCATGTCGCCGAACGTCCGGACCATCACTGTTTTGCAACTGCTTTCGCACACCAGCGGCGTTCCCGCCGACAATGAGGCTTTCGGCAAGTTGCTTGACCGATCCTTTTCTGAAACAGGAAATCTCGATTATCTGCGCTACTGGCTGGTTCAGCAATGGGCCAAGCTGCCGCTGGAAAACAAACCGGGGGAAAAATTCACCTACGCCAATATGAATTATGTCGTCGCCGGCGCGATCGTCGAGCGATTGAAAGACCGGACATGGGAAGAGATCATCGTCGACGACCTCTTTCGCCCGCTGGATTTAAAAACAGCAGGGTTGGGACAGCAATCGTCTTTGGGAAAAATTGACGCGCCGGTCGGACACGCGCTTGTCAACGGAAAAGTTACGGCCATCCTGGCGGGTCCCTGCGGCGACAATCCGCCCATTATCGGTCCCGCCGGCACGGCCCACATGTCGATTCTGGATTTTGCAAAATGGGCATCCTGGAACGCCGCACAGGGTCGGCGCGGCCCGCAGCTGGTCACACCCAAAACCCTGATCAAGCTGCACACCCCTGTTGTGTCGATGCCGGAGAAAAAAGATGCAGCCCCGGGAACACCGTCACACGGCAAATACGCCCTGGGCTGGGGACAACTCAGCGTGGACTGGGCGCCCTACCCGTTGATGTATCACGGCGGGTCCAACGGGATGAACCTCGCGCACATCTGGGTGGATTCAAAAAAGGATCTGGCCATCGTGCTGACCACCAACATCGGCGGCGCAAAAGCCAATGAGGCGCTTCTCGCGGCGGCAGCCGGGCTGTATAAAAAATTCGCGGGCAAGTGACGCCGCAGTTACTATTTTTTCACCCAGTTGATTTTATCGAGTTTGGCCATGACATCCGGCAGGGCAAATATGAATTCAACAAAGCCCTCAAACCGGCCGTTTTCGT
Organism: Smithellaceae bacterium; assembly: GCA_046484315.1. GTDB lineage: Bacteria > Desulfobacterota > Syntrophia > Syntrophales > Smithellaceae > UBA8904. The sequence continues at coordinate 5,773 of JAWOJC010000099.1, forward strand.
GGCGGGGCGCCTGATACAGCATGAACGTAACGCCTTTGATCTCCACGGTATAGGCATTGGGCTCTTTCCTGGCGAACAAATCCTCGACCTTTTTTTGCGCGGCCGGCGGATGGCACTCAAGCAGGTTTTTGCCGATCAGATCTCTCCCGCCGGATTGCTTAAAGATCAACGCGGCGCGATCATTCATGGAAAGGATTGTGCCTTTTGCGTCACACACCGTGATGCCTACCGGCAATTCATCAAGCCATTCGGATTGCATATTCATGCCTTTCTTTCCTGCCCGCGCCGAAAAAATACGCCTATGCCACTGCCGTGTAGAACACGACCTGATCACGGAGGATTTCCTGAATCACCCCGTCACGCCGGAGCGCCTGAAGGTAGACGTAGGTTTCATTGAGCGCCATGAATTTTTCCCAATCGTCCCAGTTGGCGGCAGCCCGGCCGATCAGTTCGGCGCAGAGGGTAAATGTTGTTTTGGGTTCGGCGCTCAGTGTCTTCAGAAGCGCCTCTTTCTTCAGAGCATGGTGGGTACGGATTTCCCGAACCCTCTCGTCAATACCGGAAAAAGAATTGCCATGCCCCGGATGAATGGTTTGAATCGGCAGCTTTTCAATAACGTCAAGCGATGCCAGATAGCTTCTCAACGGCTGAAAGACCTCATCGTAAATATTGGGGCTTAAGGAAGGCGCGATGTAGGGCAGGATATGGTCGCCCGCCAACAGCAGGCCTTCGTCGCGGAAGAAAAAACAGACATGCCCCGCGGCGTGTCCCGGCGTAAAAATCACTTCAAAGGAACGGCCGCCGAACGTGCGGATTTCGTGGTCTTCCAAAAAGGAATGCACGTCAAAGCGGGAAACACGGCTGCGCATGTCTTCAATTTCCTCGACAATGGCTTCGACATCGCCAGGCGACATGCCGTGCCTGGCATAGAAAAGCCTGGCCTGGGCAATCAGGAAATCTCCTTCCTGAAAATGGGCGTGAACCTGACGGGCGTCTTCAGACAGATGAATCCGCGCGCCCGATTTCTCCCGGATGACGCCCGCCATGCCGCAGTGGTCCGTGTGCGCATGCGTCAGATAAATATCGCGGATGGCCGAAACCGAACGCCCGATGACGGCAAGATCATTTTCCAAACGCTCAAGGGCGCCGGGCATGATCATGCCTGTATCAAACAACGCGACATCCGGACCATCCACCAGCGCGTAGGCGTGCACGTGCCTGAGCCGAAAAGGCATGGGCAGGGTGATGCGATAGAGGCGCTCTGAAATTTCGCTGATCATGAAAGCGTATTATTCTTCCTTTTTGCTCTTCATCTGGCGGCGCGTGGCGTCGAGTTCCATTTTACGCATGCGGATGCTGACGGGGGTGACTTCCACCAATTCGTCCTCGGCGATAAATTCTATGGCCTGGTCCAGCGAGAAAATGCGCGGCGGCCTTAAAATCACCGTCGCATCGGAACTGGAGGCCCGCATGTTGGTCAGTTTCTTTTCTTTCACAATATTGACATTGAGATCCTGCGTGCGGTTGCGTTCGCCCACCACCATGCCTCCGTAGACATTCATGCCGACATCCACCAGCATTTCGCCCCGGTCTTCCATTGCGAAACTCGCATAGCTTGTCACGCGTCCGGCGCGGTCCGCCACCAGAACCCCGTTGTTACGCTGCGGAATGGCGCCGAACCAGGGTGCGAAATTTTCCAGAAGGGAATTCATGACGCCGCCGCCTTTGGTATCGGTCAGAAACTGGCTGCGGAAACCGATCAGGCCGCGCGACGGTATCAGAAATTCCATGCTGACCCGGCCGCTGCCCTTATTCACGAGACTTTCCAGACGCCCCTTGCGGATGGACAGCTTTTCCGTGATCTTGCCTACAAATTCTTCGGGAATGTCCAGAAACAAACGCTCCACCGGTTCATGGGTTTTGCCGTCCACCACCCTGGTGATGACCTGAGGTTTTGAAACCATCAGCTCAAACCCTTCGCGGCGCATGGTTTCAATAAGCACCGCCATCTGCAGCTCACCGCGTCCGCATACTTCAAATGCGTCGGTCCGTTCCAGTTTCTTAATTTTGATGGCCACATTGCGCAGCGACTCTTTTTCCAGACGTTCAAGCAGATGGCGCGATGTGAGGTATTTTCCTTCTTTCCCGGCAAAGGGGCCGTCGTTGACGTAGAACATCATCGAAACGGTCGGCTCATCCACGATCAGACGCGGCAGCGCCACGGGATCTTCAAACGAGGAAATCGTATCGCCGATGGTGACATGATCGATGCCCGCCAGCGCGATAATGTCGCCTGACTCGGCTCGGGTTGCAGGCTTTTTGGCCAGACCGTGAAATTCATAAAGCGCCGAGAGCTTGACGCCGCTGGTGGTTTTATGCTTGGCACACAGGCTGTACGGGGTGTTCATTTCCAATATCCCGCTTTGCAGCCGTCCGACGGCAATCTGCCCCACGTAAGGGTCGTAATCCAGATTGGTCACCAGAAATTGCGTTTTGCCGCTGTCGTCACCCGCGGGCGGCGGAATGGATTCGATGATGGCGCGAAGCAGCGGCTGCAAATCTTCACTGTCGTCGCCCAGTTTGACGTGACTGACACCGACTTTAGCATTGGTGTACAAAATCGGAAATTCGATCTGATGTTCTTCAGCGCCCAGATCAATGAAGAGGTCATACGTTTCGTTGATGACTTCTTCAATGCGCGCGTCGGAACGGTCGATCTTGTTGATGACTAGAATGATCGGCAGCTTCAGGGCCAGCGCTTTTTTCAATACAAAACGCGTCTGCGGCAATGGGCCTTCACTCGAATCCACCAAAAGCATCGCGCCGTCCACCATGTTGAGACTGCGTTCGACTTCGCCACCGAAATCCGCGTGGCCGGGCGTGTCGACGATATTGATTTTCACGCCGTTGTAGTCCACGGCGGTGTTCTTCGCCGAGATGGTGATCCCGCGTTCTTTTTCCAACGCCATGGAGTCCATCACGCGGTCTTCCACGGCCTGGTTGACGCGAAACACGCCCGTTTGTTTGAGCATCGAGTTGAGCAGGGTAGTTTTCCCATGGTCAACGTGGGCAATAATAGCAACATTTCTTAAGTGATCTTTTTTCATCTTTCTCTTTCTTATCGGTCATCGGGGTGAATTAGTATCGGATAGAGGAAAACTATTCTTTACTGAAGGGATGTCCATTTGGGTTTATTTTCTAAAACGGGCTTCTCCATAGCAAACTATGCGACATTTAACCAGTTATTTTTATGGATCTTTTCAGCTTTACCCCTTTTTTAACCATTCGGGAAATTTCTTCATGATGTCCTGAGGTTAAAGGCGAGTCTTTACAAATCGCCATCCGATCACTATAATCTCACATAATCAAAATCAGATCCAAAGGCGGCGGAAATGACCTACATCAAGATTAATTTCGGCGGTAATTTTGAAGATGAGTTTCAAAAAGCGGTGGACGAAGTCTTCCATCTGGTGCGTCCGGCCTTTAAAACCTACGAATGCATCTGGCGGCCCAACGTTGATGTGTACGAATCGGCCGACGAAATTATCGTGCTGGCCGACATGGCGGGACTCAACAAAGAAGAGCTGCACATCGAGGTGAACCGCAACGCCATCAAAGTCGCCGGTATCCGCAAGGCGATACAGCTTTTGCAAAACGCTCGTTACTGCCAGGCGGAAATTCCGCACGGCTACTTTGAAAGAAAAATCGCCCTGCCCGCGCAGGTGGACGCGCAAACCGCGGCGGCTACCTACGCAGACGGCATTTTAATGGTGCGGATGCACAAACTGCCGGCCAATAAAACGCATCGCGTCATGGTGACAACGACAAAGTAACCTATCGCCGCGAATAAGCCATCAACGATAACACCCGGAGGTGATCATGACGGACAAAAACGTCACTGAAAATAAAAGTCATTACAATATCCCGGAAGTGATTCCCATCCTGCCGCTGCAAAACGCGCTCGTGTTCCCCAAAACGATGATCCCGCTGGAGGTCTCGGGCGACGCGTCAATTCTGGTGGATGAAGCCATGACGAAAGACCGCCTGGTGGGCCTGATCATGACAAAGAATGATCCGGCGACACCCGGCCAATATACCAAAGACGACCTGCATCCGGTGGGCACCTGCGCGGTCATCATGAAAATGGCCAAGACCGCGGAAAACCACACCCAGATGCTTCTGCAAGGCATCAGCCGTTTTTCGATAGAAGAACTGATTGATGGCAAACCCTATCAGCAGGCGCGCATCAAGCTGATTGAAGAGAAGGAAACCAAGGACATCGAAACGGAAGCGCTGATGTCCAATATGCTGTCGCTTTTCGACCGCATCCTGAAACTTTCGCCTTTTCTGCCGCCGGAGTTCGGCCCGATGGCCAAATCCATCACGGAGGCCGGCACGCTGGCCGATATGATCGCGTCGATTATCAACGCGCCTTTGGAAGAAAAGCAAAAGATCATCAACCTTGCCGATGTGAAAAAGCGCCTCAAGGAACTGACCCGGATGGTCAATCATCAGATGGAAGTACTCGAACTGGGCGACAAGATTCAAACCCAGGTTAAAGATGACATTGACAAAAACCAGAGAGAATACTACCTGCGCCAGCAATTGAAAGCCATCAAACAGGAGCTGGGCGAAGGTGATGAAAACCCGGTCGAGACGGATGAGTACCGCAAAAAAATCGAAGACGGGAATCTGCCCCCGGAAGCAAAAAAGGAAGCGTTGCGCGAGCTGGAACGCTTGAGCCGCATGCATCCGTCATCGGCGGAATATACGGTTTCCTCCACCTATCTGGACTGGATCACGTCTGTGCCCTGGCAGGTCGAGACGACGGATAATCTGGATATCATCAAGGCACGCAAGGTGCTCGATGAGGACCACTATGGTCTGGCCAAACCCAAAAAGCGCATCATCGAGTATCTGGCGGTGCGGAAGCTGAAACCTGATTCCAAAGGGCCGATTCTCTGCTTTGTGGGCCCGCCGGGAACGGGTAAAACATCGCTGGGTCACTCCATCGCGCGCGCCCTGGGACGAAAGTTCGTGCGCATCGCGCTGGGCGGCGTGCGCGACGAGGCGGAAATCCGCGGCCATCGGCGCACCTATATCGGCGCCATGCCGGGCCGCGTGATTCAGGGGCTCAGACGCGCGGAGTCGAACAACCCCGTATTCATGCTCGACGAGATCGATAAACTCGGCAGCGATTTCCGCGGTGATCCTTCGTCGGCCCTGCTGGAGGTTCTGGATCCGCAGCAGAACAACTCGTTTACCGACCATTATCTGGATGTACCGTTTGATCTGTCGAGCGTCATGTTTATCGCAACAGCCAACATGCTCGATACGATTCCGCCGGCGCTGCTGGACCGGCTGGAAGTAATTGAGCTGACCGGCTACACGCAGGAAGAGAAAGCCCAAATCGCGGTAAAATACCTCATTCCGCGGCAGATCCGTGAAAACGGCCTGACGACTTCGCAGTTTAAAATGACGGCAGGCGCGCTCAAAACCGTCATCACCGGCTACACGCGGGAGGCGGGCGTGCGCAATCTGGAAAGAGAGATCGCCAACGCCTGCCGGGGCGTTGCGGCCCAGATTGCCGAGGGCAGCATTCAGTCGAAGATCGTCACGGAAAAAGACATTCACAAATATCTGGGACCGGTGCGCGTGCCGACAGACATCGACGCGCGCATCACTAAGCCCGGCATCGCTATCGGACTGGCCTGGACCCCGGTGGGCGGCGATATGCTTTTTATTGAAGCGACGGCCATGAAAGGCAAGAAGGGGCTCACGCTGACCGGGCAGCTGGGCGACGTCATGAAAGAATCGGTCACGGCGGCGCTGAGTTTCATCCGCACCAACGCCAGAGAGCTGGGTGTCGATCCGGATTTTTTCGATGATCGGGATATTCACATCCATGTGCCGGCGGGTGCGACGCCCAAAGACGGACCGTCGGCGGGCGTGACCATGCTCACCGCGCTGACCTCGCTTTTGACCAATCGCAAGGTGAAAAAGCAGTTGGCCATGACCGGCGAAATCACGCTGCGCGGCGCGGTGCTGCCCGTGGGCGGCATCAAAGAAAAGGTGCTGGCGGCCTATCGGGCGGGTATCAAAACACTCATTTTGCCCGCGTGGAACCGCAAGGACATCGAAGATATTCCGGCCGATGTGCAGAAGAATATCACGTTTCACTTCATGAGCGATATGATGGACGTGGTGAAGATGGCCCTGGAGCCGGTCAAAGAAAAAAAGCCGGTTTCGGTAGCGGCCCGAAAGGCCGGGCCCGCAGCGAAAAAACCTGCGAAACCCGCCGTGAAGGCAAAGAAGAAAACCACGGCAAAGCGAAAATGACCTGCCGAATTGAGAAACATGCCGCCTTGCTCACACAGGCAGGCCAGACGAAAGAGGACTGTGTTGGATCAGACAATTTCAAAACCCAAAGTCGTCATCGTCGGCGCGGGATTCGGCGGCCTTTGGGCCGCCCGGACGCTGGCGCGCAAACCGGTAGATGTGCTTGTTTGCGACCGCAATAATTACCACACTTTTCTCGCGCTCCTCTATCAGGTTGCGGCGGCGGAACTCGACGCGGAAGACATCGCCTATCCCGTGCGCAGCGTTTTCTGGGATTTTCCGAATATCGATTTCATGCTCGCACACGCCAGTCGCATTGATACGCAAAAAAGGCTCATTGAAACAGACGGGGAAACGATCCCCTATGATTATCTGATTATCGCCAGCGGTTCCGTAACCGCCACCTTCGGCGTGCCTGGCGTGGAGACGCACGCCTATTTTCTCAAAACACTGGAAGAAGCCGTCTCCCTTAAAAATCACATCATCTGCTGCTTCGAGGCGGCATCCCGTGAAACGGATACAAACCGAAGAAAGGCGCTTCTGACGTTCGTCATCGTGGGCGGCGGCGCGACCGGCGTGGAATACGCGGGCGCGCTGACCGAGCTTATCTACGGCCCGCTGGTAAAAGATTTTCCGGGTATCAATTTTGCTGAAGTAAGCATTCTGCTGCTTGAAGCCGCAGACCATCTCGTCGGCCCGATGCCAGGAGACATCCGCGACTATACGGCGGAACAATTGCGCAAGATGGGTGTGGATGTCCGGCTCAAGGCGGCGGTTGCCGAAGTTTCATCCGACTACGCACTCCTGAAAAGCGGGGAGCATGTTCCGACCCACACGGTTGTCTGGACAGCCGGTGTCCACGGAGAAGCGCTGCCTGACGATTCCGGCATCCCCGTGAGACAAGACAATCGCGTCCCCGTGCACGCGACGCTGCAAATAGCACAGGATGACCGCATTTACGTGATCGGGGATCTGGCCGCGATCAAAGAAGGCGAAAGCGTACTGCCGATGGTCGCGCAGGTGGCCATTCAATCCGGGGTGAGGGCTGCGAAAAATATTCTTCTGCAGGTTGCGGGAAAAGAACCTGAATCGTTCCACTATGCTGATCGAGGGTCGATGATCGCCATCGGCCGCAAGGCGGCGGGTGTCGCCATCGGCAAAAAGACATTCAAGGGATTTATCGCCTGGATCATGTGGCTGATCATCCACCTTTTCAACCTGATCGGTTTCCGCAACCGGGTCATGGTGCTGACCAATTGGGCGTGGGACTATCTTTTGTATGAGCGCGCCGTGCGCTATGTCTTCCCCTCCGAAATGCCCTCAGGTTCAAAGACCTGCTCCTGCGCACCCGAAGAAAAGTAACGTTCAGTTCGAACGGCCTGCCGCAACACGCAATTCCCGCAGCGAAGCCAAAACGCCTGCTTTCCCCGGTTTTGACGTCAGGTTCAACGATTCCGCATCCGGGGCTGTCAGGTCAAAAAGCTCTTCATCACCGTTTTTCCGGTTTTGAAGGTATTTATACCGCCTGCCCGCAATATCCGCCACAACCCCGGCGCTTTCGTAAGACGCCACATAAACCGCATTCCGCGTTGCCGGCAGTTGCAGGGGGATACCCGACCAGTCGGCAGGGAACGGGGCACCAATTGCGTGCAGGAAGGTGGGTGCGATATCCACTTGACTAACTACCGCTCGTTCGGGATAGTTGGCGGTTTGTCCATCATAGATAAGCACAGGAATACGCACCACCGGTTCCAAAGGTTTCCCGCCGTGACCAAATCGCCCCCCTTCTCCCAGATGCTCGCCATGATCGGCGGTAATCACAACCAACGCGTTGTCGAGAACCCCCTGTCCGGCAAGAATTTGAAATATTCGTTCAATGGTGGAATCCGCCTGCAGAATGCCGTTATGATAATTGTTGCGGTAAGAACGGGGGGTTCTTGTCAGTTGCAAATAATTCCACTCTTTGTCGGGTTGCCAGTTCTTGAATCGTGGATCCCGAAGCCCGATGGCATGCACAGACATCAGGTGCGCGTATAGAAAAACAGCTCGATTCGATTGCCAGTCCAGCTCCTCCATCCATTGCAGGATCAAATGATCATCATTGGCATAGTTTTCGGCGGCAAAGGATCCGTCGCGGTACAAATCAATATGGTCGCCGAATACCCTGCGAATGCCGAAAAAATTTTCATGATCACCGCTTAGTAAAAAACGAATATGATAACCGTATCGCTTGAGAATATCGGCGATGTTTACCGGCGGTTCATGCAATTGATGCCAGTATCTGGCCGAAAGCGTTCCGATAATGCCGCAAAATGACGTTGTGCAAACGGAATAGGCATTTTCGAAACGACGGAGTTTTCCCCGGCGATACAGCTCGGACAAGAAAGGCGTGTTGTCTTCAGGCGCTCCGTACACGCCCATCAAATCGCTGCACAGCGAATCAACAATAATCAAGACCAGCAATCTCGGCTTGACTTTGGAAACGTCGGAGGCGTTTAGGCTTGTTGTTTCCAGGGGATTTTGGCTTTTCTTCATAAACAGCCCCTGCGGCGCCTGGCGTAAAAAACCATGACCGTTCATCCACGCGGCATGCAGGGGTTCCTTATACACCCAGGCCGGCCTGGTCGCCCCGTACACGATCATCAGCAAAGCGACTGCGCACCAAGCCCATCCGCGCCACAGGCTGTGATCCGCTTTTGCCGTTGCCGCCCGCGCATCGAGGGACAGCAGCACAGACCGGCTGAAATTATAATAGGCGACGACGATCAGAAACCAGGCGGTTACAGCAACGATAATCGTCCACGCAGAAGACAGTCCATATAGATTCAGCAGCACACTGAGCTGGCCCGCGTAAACACGTAAAAGCTCCATCGTGAAAGGACCGCTCCAGCTTTGGTACCCCAGAATCGTCAGCGCGTAGAATGCCAGCAGCAGCCCCTGCAGGCTGCCCATGACCAGCGCAAGGATTGCACGCCTGACGGGCAGGGCAATGGACTGCGCCGCTTTCAAGGTAAAGGGCGTAAGGCAGACAATCAGCAGCGAAAACACCAGGACCAGATGCATCAAAAAGGCAAGACGGCTGCCGCCTCCGTATTGATAGAAAAGATATCCGGGAAAAAGCGCAGATTGTGCCAGCCATACCAGAAATAACCAGGCAACCGGTCGGGGAGGAAGAGATCTGATAAGCAGGTTTTTCAAGCAGGCCATCCGCAGGGTATAATTCTCGGCAGCAGAGCGTTTTCTCGTTTCCGCGTGCGCGTATGGCTATATCCCATTTTTTTCGGCATGACAAGACGGGGGTATCCATCGCCGAAGTTCTTTATTCTTTTCCGGATGCGCAGCGCGAAGGCTATGCCCCGGTTTTCCCGAACAGCTTCATCATCAGCATCAGATCGCCCTGGACCTTGTATTTCTGTTCCATAAACATTTGCTGCCCGTCGGCTTTGCGCGTGAGGATATCCATCCAGACCTCAAAGGGTGTATCAATGGTGAGTTCCGGATTTTCGCAGACACCCTGTTTCGCTTCCACACGCCCTTTTTCAATCGTGAAATAGCACGCATCCTTTACCTGCCCCGAAAAGTTGAACTGCAAATCGGCCTTTTTGTCGCCTGCGGCAGCCGCGTTGAGACCGTAGGGAAAAACAAACATGAAATCTTCAAGTGTCTGCGGCCTTGGAACCATTTCTCTCTCATCGAATTCCCTGGGCGTCACGCCTTCGGCGATGCAGGTTTTCCAGTAGATGTTGCCCATCTTCCCGAAGGTGGTCGCATCGCCCAGAGGCTGGGTGATGCGGGCCATCGTTTCCGGTGCGATCTGCATGTTTTTAACCAGCTCGCGCCCGGCCTGTTTCGTCGCATCGAATACATCTTTGGCTTTGCCCGCAAGCTGGGGCACGGACAAAAGGGAAGCCCCCGCCCGGCAGATCGCGGCCACAGGCCTTGCCTCTTCATCGCGTGTGCGCGTAAAAAATTCCAGCATCGCGTCAAATTCCGATGCCTCAGGAAATCCGCATACGCTTAGCAGAACACTCGGGGGCACACGGTGGCGCATGGGATGAAAAGTTTTGCCGTTTTCATCCTCTTCAAAAAAAGGAAGTGCGGCGGGCAGTGTACGTTCGATAAAAGCGCTCATCGCGGCGTTGATCGTATGGAAGAAAAGCGGCGTGGCATAAATGACCAGATCGCAGGCCAGAAATTTCGGAAATAGTTCGCCGGTCATATCGTCTTGGTGGATGCACTGCCCCGGCGTTTTGGTCCAGCAGGTAAAGCAGCCGATGCAGTTGCGGATTTTTTTCGTCCGCAGGTTCACGACTTCTACATCGGCGCCTGCCTCGCGCATGCCTTCAACCAGGCAATTGAGCATCATCACCGTGTAACTTTCCTTGTCGGGTCGGGCTCCGGAATTCAGGGCAAGTATTTTCATGACATTCTCCTTTAATTTTTTCTGCACAATGGCTCAGGGCATCGCGCCGTCGATATTGCTGCCGGTAACACGGTCTGCGGTGTTCCGGCCAGCCAGATATTTTGCGAATTCATAAACACGAAGCGGTTCTGACTGGCTGCCATTTTCATACCCCGTGCGAATCCTTACTGAAATCTGCTATAGCTGTCAAATTCTTTCCGCATCGCCCCGTGATGTAGAAATCCTGCTTTCCATTTATCGGTTTGCTGATAGAATGTTTACGCAGGATCATTATGGCTGAACATTTCGAGGACTTTATATGAAGCTGCTTATTCGCGGCGGAAGCATGGCCGCCGGCTTCGGCGTGACCAGAAGCTACGCGGACATTGTTACGGAATCCCTTGTGCCCAAAGGGGTTGAGGTGGTCAACCGATCAAGACATCAGGAGACCTCCTTTGACGGCATCCGCACGTTTAACGAAGACATCGCCTGCTTCGCGCCGGATATCCTTCTGATCCAGTTCGGGGTTGATGACGCTTTCTCGTATGTCTATCGCTCCGAATTTCAGGAAAATATCGTGCAGATGGTCCGTCTGGCGCGGCGGCGCTTCACGCCGGTCATTCTCCTCGCGACGTCCCACACATTCGATGATCCTTTCGACATGGACGCGGTTTGCATCTTTTACCGGTCACTGCGGATTGTGGCGGCCGACCTGGAATGCGAATTGATTCCGATCGATACCCGCTGGGCCGGTTATCTTCAGGACCATCATCTCCAAAGCCGGGATCTGGTCCTGCCGGATGCGAGATATCCCAATGACAA
>JAWOJC010000146.1:0-19948 GCA_046484315.1 Smithellaceae bacterium
ATAATCTATTGCCGCCTTGCGGACAAATCTTTTTCGAACCGGGCGAACGCTTTTTTCAACAGGTCCGTGTTTATATCGGACAGGATAATCTTCAGCCCCTACAATATGATTGACAATAACCATTCTTTTTTCTATATGCCATGACAATCGTCAGTGACGAATCCTCATGAGTCCTGAATGAACGGGAGAAAAACTTTTGCAATTCAATCCCTGCATGAAGCATAAACTGATCCGGGCTACGGCGCGGCATTTCGCCGAAACTGAACTGGCGCCTATCGCGGCGGAAATTGATCAAAACAGGATATTCCCCCGGGACGTTGTCGATCAAATGAAGGCCCTGGGCTACTTCGGTCTTCAGGTCCCGAAGGCCTACGGCGGCGCGGCGCTCGACTCGATCAGCACGGCCATCGTGGTGGAGGAGCTTTCCCGCGTGTGCGCGGCGGTGGGTCTTTGCGTCACCGTCCATAACGGTGTGGCGGTTTATCCTTTTTTACGTTTTGCCGATACGAAGCAAAAAGAAGCGTACCTGCCGCAACTGGCGTCAGGAGACGCCATCGGCGCTTTCAGCCTCACGGAAGCCAACGCCGGCTCTGACGCGGGCAGTGTGGAAACCACCGCTGTGAAAAGCGGCGCCGGTTATCTTTTAAACGGCACCAAAATATTCGTCACCAACGGCGGCGTCTGCGACGTGGCGCTGATCTTCGCGCTCACCTCTTCGCCGGACAAAAATCTGCAAAGCAGCGTATTCATCGTGGAGAGCCGGTTTCCGGGTTTTCTGCGCGGCGAACTCGAAGACCTCTGCGGGATGCGCGCCAATCCTGTCTCTTCCCTGTTTCTGGAAGATTGTTCTGTGCCGGCGGAAAACCTGCTGGGCAGGCTGGGTGACGGCATGAAAATCGGGTTGACCACACTCGACAATGGCCGGATCGGCGTGGCCGCCCAGGCGCTGGGCATCGCGCAGGGCGCGATGGAGGCGGCGGTAAAGTACGCCAAAGAACGCCAGCAGTTTAAGAAACCCATCGCATCCCAGCAAACCATTCAAAACTATATCGCCGATATGGCCACGGAAATCATGGCCGCGCGTCTATTGTTGTACCGCGCCTGTGAGCTCAAGGACGCTGGCGCGCCCTTTGGCTGCGAAGCCTCCATGGCAAAGCTGTATTGCAGCACTGTGGCGTCTAAAGTGACGTCGCTGGCCGTTCAGATTCACGGCGGGTACGGCTACAGTAAGGAATATGACGTCGAAAGGTATTTTCGCGACGCGAAAGTCACGGAAATTTATGAAGGCACCAGCGAAATCCAGCGTGTGGTTATTGCCCGCGCGATTCTGTCTCAATCCATTATGTGAGCGTTTATGCTGAATATTGTGGTGTGTATCAAGCAGGTGCCCATGGTCACCGAATTGCCCTGGGATGAAAAAACCGGCACGCTGAGGCGTGATCTGGCCGCAGGCATGATGAATCCCGCCTGCAAGCATGCCGTAGAAGCGGCCCTCCAAATCAGGCAGTCCTATGGCGCAACCATAACCGTTTTAACCATGGGCCCGCCGGCCGCCGAAGAAGTGCTTCGCGAGGCCCTTGCGATGGGCGCGGATCGGGGAATTCTCCTCTGCGACAGGGATTTGGCGGGTTCCGACACGTATGCCACGTCGTTTGTCCTGGCCCGGGCGATTCAGGCACGATGTCCGCGTGCCGATCTGATTTTGTGCGGCGCCTATACAACCGACAGTGAAACGGCGCAGGTCGGCCCGCAGCTGGCCGAAGAGATGAACCTGCCTGCGGCGGCCTACGCGGAAAATCTTGAAATCAACGGAAGGACCCTGCGCGTCCGCCGCCTCGTGGATAATTTCCGGGAAACGCTGGAAATGGACTTTCCGGCACTGGTCACCATTTCCATGGAAAAATATCAGCCGCGCTATGTCTCGTTTGCGGGACTCCAAAACGCTTTTTCCACGGACACCATTGCCGTTTTAAATGCGAAGGAGCTGGGTATCACCCCGGAGAGCCTTGCCGCCCAAGGCTCCCGCACAAAAGTGCGCAAGGTTTTTATCCGCAAAGCGCAAAAGGAAAATGTCGTGATCACGGGATCGGCGGCCAACGCTGTTAACGAATTTCTCGATTCATACCAGCGGGTCCTCGGCGCAGCCATTGGAAAATCCATCGAAGCCGGAAAACATCCCGTTGAACAGGAACGTTCTTGAACATGGATAAAAAACAAAAAAGCATCTGGGTTTTCGGCGATTACCGCAATTATTATCAAAATCGCGTCACACTGCAACTGCTCTCAAAAGCCGTTGATCTGGCCCGGCCGATGAACGCGGAAGTGTGCGCCGTCGTGGTCGGTCATGACATTGCGGAATGGATTATGGAATACACCGCGCACGGCGCCGACCGCATTCTGGCCATCGACCATCCCTCGTTGGTCAGTTACAGCACCGAGCATTACCTCGCGCTGGTTGAACAACTGGCCCGGGAAAGGGACCCGGACATTCTGCTCATCGGCGCGACGGATTTCGGACGTGAATTCGCGCCCAGGCTGGCCAAACGGCTCAAAACCGGGCTTTCGGCAGACTGCGTCGGTCTGGATATTACACCCGACGGCCTGTTGGTACAGATCGCGCCGTCTTTCGGCGGAAATATGCTGGCGGAAATCGTCACGGAAATGCATCGCCCGCAAATGGCCACCGTGCGTCCAGGCACCTTCAAGGAAATCCCGCACAACCATGAGAGAACCGCCATTGTGGAGCGTTTGGCACTGCCTGAAAATCTGCCGGCTCCCCGGGTTCGCCTGGTGGAATATGAACGGGCGGCTGAAAAAGGACATACGATTGAAAACGCCGGCGTGATTGTTTGCGGCGGCCGCGGCATGGGCAACAGAAATAATTTCAAAAAGCTCGACGAACTGGCAAAGCTCTTAGGCGGCGACGTGGGCGCCACGCGTCCCGTGGTCTACGCGGGCTGGGCCGATCACGGCGCGCTGGTCGGACAGGCAGGCAAGCACATCAAACCCAAAATCCTTTTTTCCTTCGGCATCAGCGGAGCGATTCAGCACACGGCGGGACTCGGAGAAGCGAGTTTCATTGTCGCGGTCAACAAGAATCCGCAGGCGACTATGATGAAAATGGCGGATGTCGCCATTGCGGCCGACGCGGGTGATCTGCTGGCCACATTGATTAAGGAACTCAGAAAACGTATCCGGGAGTAAACGATCGCGGTTACCTGGCAGGCGACGAACTGCGCTGATTGTCTTTGTCTTTAATCACCGGAAATACGCCTTTGCGCACGGAACGAACATCCTCGATGGTAAAAAACGCCAGCGGATTGCATTTGCGAATAATTTCCAAAACGGCGGCGATGTCTTTTCTTTTCACAATAGTAAAGATGATTTTCACCGGCCCTAAAGCCCCCTGGGCATCCACATGTGTAATTCCGTAGCCTGAGCATTTGAGCAGGTCGACCAGTTCCGTCGCATCCTTTTGCGTGATGATCCGGATCACCACCGTACCGATGGCCATTTTCTCCTCAATGAGAATGCCGACGAAATTCCCCATCGCAAAGCCACCCGCGTAGGCGATGTAATAAATAACATTGCTCATGTTGCTGAGAATTTGCGTGATCGCCATCAACCAGATCAGCACTTCGAAAAAACCGATCAGCGTGGCCAACAGCTTTAAACCGCGCGAAACATAGATGATGCGCAACGTATCCAGGGTCACGTCACAAATGCGGGCCAGAAAAATAATGGCGGGCAAAATAACAAATTTGAATAATTCTGAAGAATATAGTGCTGCAATGTCCATGGGGCGTCAACCTGTCTTGGGTAGTGTTCTGGTTGCATTATAGGCATGTTCCCTGCTTATGTCAACCAAGCGTGCCAAAGACCCGCTCTGTCTCGATGCCGCGGGAAAACCAATTCATCAGAAACTTTATTGCCGGCGTCATATTTCATTGACATCCATTCCTGATCATATATAATTTCGAGCCTTAACGGAGGATGACGTGCTGTGTTTTAAAAATATGCTCTACGCAATTGATCTGGATGAAGAAAAAATCCGCTCGCTTGCCGCCGCGTTCGAGTTCGCGAAAATGTTTAAAAGCCGGATTCATATTGTCTATGTCAATGATCCGATGGCGGGTTATCGTCACCCCGCCGATAAGGAAGACGCAGTCGCCCTGAAGGTGCGTGGAACCATCCCGCAGGAGGTTTTGGATCAACTGGATATCGTTTACGCCACTCGCAAGGGCAATGTGGCCGAGGAGCTCGTTCAATACGCCAAGGAAAACCAAAACGATCTGATTATTGTCGGCCACCAGCACCGCAACAAGCTTTACACAGCCATATTTGACAGCACGGATGTGAACATCATCGATACCGTACGACTGCCGGTGCTGGTTATTCCGGAACAGTAACCCGCCGGCCTTCACCGGCAACAATCTCACGCAATCCGTCATGGGTCGGCTTTACGTGCTTCGAAAAGGGAGTTGTTATGAATATTTTGCAGAATAACTATCTGGGCAATCCGCTTCAGGACTGGCTCATCGCGTTGTGTGTTCTGGTCTTTGTTTTCCTCGTTTTAAAAATCAGCCAGCGTGTAGCGATTCACAAGCTTTCCAAACTGGCAGCCGCCACGGACAATCAGTTAGACGATCTTGCGGTGAGCGCCCTTAAAAACACGAAGTTCTTTATTTTGCTGATCGCCGCGGCCTACGCGGCCTCCTTCGCCGTCACTCTCAAGCCGTCCATGGAAGCGCTGTGGCAAAAAGCAGTCATTCTCACCCTGATCCTGCAGGGGGCGCTCTGGGTCAGCGCAGGCATCTCTTTTGCCCTTACCCGTACTATTCAGAAGCGCATGGAGCAGGACTCGTCCAGCGCAACAACCATCACCTTTCTGGGCTTTGTGGCGCGTGTGCTGCTTTGGGCGATTGTTTTACTGCTGATTCTCGGCAACCTGGGGGTCAATATCACCGGTCTGGTCGCGGGTCTCGGCATCGGCGGTATCGCGGTGGCTCTCGCGCTTCAGAATATTCTGGGCGATCTGTTCGCCTCCCTGTCCATTGTTCTGGACAAACCATTTGTCATCGGCGATTTTGTGGTCGTGGATTCGCTGGCCGGCACGATCGAGCATATCGGGCTAAAGACAACCCGTATCCGCAGCTTGAGCGGCGAGCAACTCGTTTTCTCCAACAATGATCTCCTCAAAAGTCGTATCCGCAATTACAAGCGCATGACGGAGCGACGCGCGGTTTTCAACTTCGGCCTCGTCTATCAAACCCCTTTGGAAAAACTTAAAGCCGCCAAAGCAATTGTGCAGGACATTATTGAGATAGCAGACAATGCCCGTCTGGACCGTGTTCATTTCAAGGACTACGGAGATTCCTCCCTGAACTTTGAGGCGGTCTATTTTGTGACCACGCCGGACATTAAAACCTACATGGATGTTCAGGAAGATATCAACCTGCAGGTATTCGAACGCTTCGGAAAAGAAGGCATCGAGTTTGCGTACCCGACGCAAACGCTCTACATCCAGAAAGAAGAAGTGAAACAGCCGCGTGAGTAAAGATATCTAATCGGTGCCTCTGTGTCAGGGCAGGCTCGCATTCAGAGATAGAGAAAACATATTTTGTGTGATAAAGCACGCGGGCATCGGCTGTTTGTTTTGTTCGACTAGCAGAAGGGTTTGCGCCATCGCCGACAAAGTCATCACGGAAAGGAAATTCGCGCCGGTTCTTGCGTCCGCCTCATCATGAAACGGTATGCCGGTAAAGGTCCGATAACAAAACATCTATGATGAAATCAATCGCGCGCATTGGCGTTGTGTCCCTCGTCTTATTTTTGCTGACCCCGGTTTTGAGCCTGGCGGCCGGCAACGCCGCCGGTCACGATATCGTGGAAATCGGCGCGAAACTGCCCCTGTGGTCTGCATTGCCGTTTGCCGGCATCCTTTTGTCCATCGCGCTGATGCCGCTGATCGTACCGGATTTCTGGCATCATCATTTTCCCAAGGTCTCCGCATTCTGGGCGCTGGCTTTCGCCTTGCCGTTCCTTTACTTTTTTCGTGAAATCGCCGTCTATGAAATCGCACATATCCTGCTGATTGATTACATTCCCTTCATTCTGCTTTTATGGGCTCTCTTTACCGTCTCGGGTGGCATTTATGTGCGTGGTTCTCTCAAGGGCAGCCCGGCGGTCAATACGCTCATCCTGCTGATCGGGACAGTTCTGGCTTCCGTGATCGGCACGACCGGCGCCTCCATGCTGCTGATCCGTCCGATTCTGCGTTCCAACGCCTGGCGGGTCCATAAAGTCCATACCGTGGTATTCTTTATCTTTCTGGTGAGTAACATCGGTGGTTCACTCACACCGCTGGGCGATCCGCCCCTGTTTCTTGGATTCCTGCATGGCGTTCCCTTCTTCTGGACGATGCACATCCTGCCGCAAATGATCTTTGCAAGCGTTCTGCTGCTGGTGCTTTACTTTATTGTCGACACCTACTATTTCAAAAAAGAAATCCAAACCGCCGCGCCGGATTCCGCACCGGAACCCATCCGGATCGAAGGTCGTCGCAACTTTCTGTTTCTGGCCGGCATTATCGCCGCTGTATTGTTCAGCGGCACGATAAAGCTCAGCGAAGTCAATATTTTCGGCATTCATCAAACGTTGGAAAACCTTATCAAAGACGTCATTCTGCTTTTAATGGGATATCTTTCGCTTAAACTGACAAGCAGGGATGTCCGCCAGGGTAATGAATTCAGCTGGGCGCCGATTCTCGAAGTGGCCTATCTCTTCGCCGGCATCTTTATCACCATTATTCCCGCCCTGGACATTCTCAAAGCAGGCGAATACGGAGCTTTGGCCGCTTTCATTAAATCAGTCGATTCACCCGCCCACTATTTCTGGGCGGTGGGGATTCTGTCGAGTTTCCTGGACAATGCCCCTACCTATCTGACTTTTTTTAACAGCGCTTTGGGCAAATTTTATCCCGGCATGTCCGAAGCGCCGGCAGTCGCCCGCCTGATTGTGGAAAAAATCCCCTACCTGGCCGCAATCTCCGCGGGCGCGGTGTTTATGGGCGCCAACACCTACATCGGAAACGCTCCGAATTTTATGGTCAAATCCATCGCGGAAGAAGCGGGGGTCAAAATGCCGAGCTTCTTCGGATACATGTTCAAATATTCCATCCCGATTCTACTGGTGATTTTCTTCCTCATCACGCTGATCTTCTTCTAACTTGCAAAAAACCCGGCGAATGGACGAAACCCGTTGTTTTTAAATAGATTCGATCCTGATGTATGGACTGAAGTTTAACCCTCTTCCTGCCGAAATACTACTTGAAGAACCCCTTGAAAGCGGATATAGGTCAAAACCGCATTGCATTTAAGAACACCGTGCTTATCTTATCGACACAGACGCCTGCTCATGATTCCGTCGGTAAAAAGCTGAAAATGGAGGAAAACACACAATGGCCGCGACACTGCACAAATCTCTACAAACGATTGAAGACTACAAAAGCGCAAATCCACATTATACGGATTTGCTCGATATTCTTGGAGAAATTCTTATCCTGCGGGAGGAATACCGCAAAAACATGAAGTCATCGATATTTTCCGTGGAAGAAAAAATCATTCCGCAGAAAATGGAGGGAGGTCTTCCTCTGGTAGACCTGACCGGCAGACAGTATGATCTGACCCGCCCCAAAGATTATTTCTATTCCCTCATCAACATCGCCGAAAAACGGATGCCCGCGGAAGGGCTCAAGGTTCTGGCGTTTATTAAAGATGAGCATTTCGATTGGGAAACCATGATCAGAGCGTCTTTCAATACCGCCGCGGAGCCACCGGAAGCGGAGCTGAAAGCTGAAGCGGAAGAGGGAGAACACCTTGACTTAATTGATCTCTTTATTGAAGAAAGTCTTCGTCCGGAATTGGAAATGATTGCCGAACAATACGGCGCGATGGTCGAAAAATCCGGCTGGACGGAAGGCTACTGTCCGATCTGTGGCAAGGAGCCGAAAATAGGCGAAATCCGGGAAGGCGAAGACGGCAGACGTTATCTGTTCTGTCACCAGTGCGGCCATAAATGGCACTTCCGCCGCATCAAATGCCCCTTCTGCAGCAATGAAGAACAGCATTCACTGGCCTATTTCGCCGTGGAAGGCGAAGAACGCTACCGGGTGGACGTCTGCAACAAATGCCGGCGCTACATCAAAATTGTTGATGTCCCGAAATCCGCCGAAGAAGCCAATCTGGACGTGGAAGACATTGCGACACTGCACCTCGACATGCTGGCCTACGAAGAAGGATACAACTAAAAAGTTGAAGATTTAAAAACAAAAAAGCCCCATCGGATAAATCCCGATGGGGCTTTTTCTGCTTTTTGCCCAGCATGACCATCTGAAACCTGATAGACCGATTTAATCCTGATGCTTAGCCTGTTCGAGCTTGATTGAACCTTTCATGATAGAATTGCCGTATTCCCGCCCGGACGTAAAGGCTTGAATATTTTTATCTTTTGTGGCGGCAGGCACGGAATCCAGAATGGCTTTTTTAAGCGCGTCGGCGTGCACAATGTGATCCACCGACGACAAAAATCCCAACATGACAATATTGGCCATCATTTTGGTGCCGAGTTTTTCGGCAAAACGGGTGGCGGGAATATGATAAGTCTTGAAATGCATGTCCGTTTTCCGCGTGTGCACCAGATCGGTATCCCAGATCAACGTGCCTTCGGGACGCAGAGATTTAATATTTTTGGTATATGCCTCCTGGCTCATGCAGACCAGAATTTCAGGCTCTTCCACATAGGGAAAAAGAATCTCTTCCGGCGAGATAATGACCTGACTGGAGCAGGCGCCGCCGCGCGCTTCCGGCCCGTAATTTTGAGCCATGGTGGCATGTTTGGCGTCATAAATCGTTGCGGCTTTTCCGAGAATATCCCCGGCCATGACAATTCCCTGACCGCCGAAACCGGTGATGATAATTTGAATGGTTCTTTTATCCGGCATGGTCCACTACCGCCCTTTCTGATGGTCTGGATGCATCGAACGCCACTGAGGCATCTGCGAACGGTTGATTCTTTCGTAGTGATCCATAAACGTCGGCCGTTCGATATCGACAAATTTTCCAACCACAATTTCCCGGTCGATATCCATCGTCGCATCCTTCGGATCGATATCGCCGCGGATAACGGAACGACCGTGATAAAACTTCAGCATTTCCAACGCGGTACCCATCCGGTTTCTCCGTCCGAAAGACGACGGACAGGGCGTGATGACTTCCACAAAACTGAAACCCTTCTTTTGCAGCGCCTCGCCGATGGAACTTCGAAGCGATCGAACCTGCATGGCCGTCCATCTGGCCACATACGTCGCGCCGCAGGCGGACGCCAGATGGCAGAAATTGAAAGGATCTTCCGGCGAGCCGTTCATGGTGGTGGTGGTCTTGGCGCCCAAAGGCGTGCTGGGAGCCTGCTGTCCGCCCGTCATGCCGTAATTGAGATTATTGACGCAGACCACCGTGATATCCATATTCCTGCGCGCGGCATGAATAAAATGATTCCCGCCGATGGCAAATAAATCGCCGTCGCCGGAAACCACAATGATTTTCGTTTCCGGTTTGGCCAGTTTCAGACCGGTTGCGAAAGGCAGCGCGCGGCCGTGCGTGGTGTGAAATGAGTCCAGGCGGATGTAGCCGGCCATGCGTCCCGTACAGCCGATGCCGGAAACCATAGCGATTGAATCCGGGTCCCAGCCGGTGTTTTTGATGGCGGCCAAAACGGCGCCGAACACCGTGCCGATCCCGCATCCGGGGCACCAGATATGAGGAATCCGCTCCGTGCGCAGGAGAGAATCCATTGGATGGGGTGGAGCTGCTTTAAGCGCTTTTTGCGTTGTCATAGGTTCCCTTTTCTGATCTTGGAAATGGCGTTGGAAATCAGGGCCGGATAAATAATCGCGCCGCCGAAATTGGACACCAGCGTCACCGGACAGGCGCCGCCCGCACAGCGTTCCAGTTCCAGAACCATCTGGCCGCCGTTGATCTCCACCATAATCAATCCCTGAATCTGCGGCGCGAGCGACCGGATCAGATCTTCGGGAAAAGGCCAGATCGTTTCGAGTTTGATTAAGCCCGCTTTGATGCCATCTTTTCGCGCATCGCGAACGGCCTGCATGGCGGAACGGGCGCTGATGCCATAGGACACCACCACCACCTCGGCGTCATCGAGAAAGAAATTCTTCGTGCGGATAATTTTGTCTTTATTGTTCCGGATTTTACCCACCAGGCGGCTGACCATCTTTTCATGGGACTTGGCGTCCATGGCCGGATAGCCGCGTTCATCATGTGTCAAACCGGTCACGTGAATCCGGTAGCCGTCGCCGCAATTGGCCATTGGCGCGATGCCGTCCGCGTCTGCATGATAGAGATTAAAATCCTCCGGCGGCACCGTCGGTTTGCGCCGGCTGATGACTTCGATTTCTTCTTCATGCGGGATAATGACGCGCTCGTTCATGTGGCCGACCACCTCATCGGCCAGAATCAGTACAGGCAGGCGGTATTGTTCAGAGTAATTAAACGCCAGGATAGTCATATCAAACATTTCCTGCGGGCTTGAGGGAGAAAGGGCAATGATTTCATAGTGGCCGTGCGATCCCCATCGGGCCTGCATCATGTCACCTTGACCCACCAGGGTGGGAAGGCCCGTGCTGGGACCCGCCCGCTGAACATTGCAGACCACACAGGGGGTTTCCGTACAAATTCCCAGACCGATATTTTCCATCATCAGCGAAAAGCCGGGCCCCGACGTGCTGGTCATGGACTTGACACCGCCCCAACTGGCCCCCAGAATCGCGGCCATCGAAGCGATTTCGTCTTCCATCTGAATGTAAATGCCGCCAAGTTCGGGCAGGCGACGCGACATGGATTCCGCTACTTCCGTGGCGGGCGTGATGGGATAACCGGCGAAAAACCGGCAACCGGCGGCTAGGGCGCCTTCGCAGCATGCCTCATCACCGTTAATGAAATGCATGCCTGTTTTGACTTCTTTTGCCAGCAAAACGGATCTCCTTTAACACTCAGTCATTAAAATCATTGTCTTCCATACTGTAGATGGCAAACTCGGGACAGAGAATCTCACAGAAATGGCAATTGACACACTTGGTTGTCTCGATCACTTCGGGAGGATGGTACCCTTTTTTATTGAATGTGGACGACACGCGCAGGACCTGCCGGGGACAATTGGCAATGCAAAAGCCGCAGCCCTTGCAGCGGTCCTCGATGACCACCACCTGTCCCGTTCTCTTCTTTCGGCGCCCGACCGAATCGGGCTGATTAATCGCGTATTGCTTTGTTTTTTGCATAATAAGTCATCATTGCCCCGTGCATCCGTTTTTTCACCGATACGGAGACAGCCTGCCTGTTATTTTTGATCACAGGGATTTTCGGGAGAGCGGTTCCCTGAAATTACCCGGTTCCATCAAATACGCACAGAAGTGCTGTGTGGGCATATAAAAATATCCAGAGGCTGTCAAGAAAAAACGCCCGGGCATCCGAACGCCAAAAAAAACGGCGACCTGCCACCAAAGGCATCTGAACAGCCTTCAACCCTTATCATAAGACCTTGCTTTTCAACCGGGTGCATACTAAGAAAAAGGCGATTGACGAATCCCAAAACCAGGGCGGGTTATGTTCCATGCAGGATAAGCACATTCATCAAATCGTTAAAATCCTCAAAACCGAACTCGATTTAGGCGAAATGCCGATTGTCTCGCATCTGGCCGAAAACCAGCGAGACCCGTTTGTTATTCTCATTTCCACACTCCTGAGCCTGCGGACCAAAGACGAAGTCACCGCCGAAGCAACCGACCGGCTTTTCGCTTTGGCCTCCACGCCGGAAGAAATGCTCAGCGTCCCGCAGGCCAAAATCGCCAAAGCCATCTATCCGGTCGGTTTCTACCGTGTCAAGGCCGCGACCATCCATTCGGTCTGCCGCGACCTGATCGACCGTTTTCAATCCAACGTGCCGGACGACCTGGAAACCCTTTTAAGCATCAAAGGCGTGG
The DNA here is from genome assembly GCA_046484315.1 of Smithellaceae bacterium. Lineage (GTDB taxonomy): Bacteria > Desulfobacterota > Syntrophia > Syntrophales > Smithellaceae > UBA8904. The sequence goes on from JAWOJC010000146.1 coordinate 12,056, forward strand.
GCCGCAAGACGGCCAATCTGGTCGTCTCGCTGGCCTTCGGAAAGCCCGGCATCTGCGTGGACACCCATGTTCACCGGATCTCCAACCGACTGGGTTATGTGGCAACCAAAACGCCGGATCAAACGGAATTCGCCCTTCGCGCCAAACTGCCACCCCGCCATTGGATCATCTACAACACGCTCATGGTCGCCTTCGGCCGCAAAACCTGTAAACCGATTTCGCCCCTGTGCCGCACCTGTCCAATCAGTCAATACTGCGACCGGGTGGACGTAGGCATCAGCCGCTAGGCAGCAAAGGGGCGCTTACTGATTTTAAAATCTGGATAAGAAACGATGGATATTGCCGCTCAATGGGGCAAATGCCGGATGGTGAACGTTAATCTTTTTAAAACTTATTTTTCTCTTGACGGGAACATTACAGGATGTCCCATATTCACTTCCTCACCTTTAATAGATCGTGAACTTCTCGCTGGCTATTTTAATACCGTTTGCATAAAAATCCACCCGGTACTCACCCTGGATCCAGTGGGAAGAAGCGGCGTCTCGCCATCCGTAGCTATACCAATGGTATGAAGACGTCCAGTCAGCCTGAATAGAAGACTTGAGGTTGCCGCGGAAGATTTCGTTGCCATAGGGATTGAACCAGATCGTTTCAACCGTAAAATCTCTGCGTTTGCCAGGCGCGGGGTGTTCTAAATTAATTTCAGAATAAACATACCGTGTTCCGGTTCTGGCAAAACTTGTCTGGTAATTTCGCTGATCCTTAGGCGGCGCATTATAGCCACCTTCAAAAAATTTGATTTGCGTTACTTTCGCGCCCAGGGAATCAATATAGCGCGAACCGTCAATCTGCTCTTTGCGGTATTCCAGTTTATTGATGAGGGCTTTGATTTCAGCAGCGTCAGCGGCATCTGGCGCCAGACGAAGGTATTGTCGGAGGCTGGCGGCCGCGTCACCGTATTTCTCCGCTTTCTCCTGCACCAAAGCGAGATTGTAATATGCTTCCGGCCACTGAGGCGCCAATCTGACCGCCTGCTCGAACTCCCGAACCGCCTTCGCATAGTCGGACGGCGTTTTCGCCATCTCTATTGCGGCCACACCGCGGTCGAAATATTTTTTCGCTTCATCAGAAACAGACACCTGCCCGAAGGCGACATGGCTTACAACCAAAACCATGACAGATAAAATTGTAATTATTATAAATGACTTTCTCATGATGATATTTCCTTTCATTCTTATTTCATCATATTCCGTTTATGGTTATCGTATCATGGGAGCGGAGGCGGTTTGCTCAAGCCTGTTTTCCCCGCGCACCGATCCAGACATTTCGCATAAGGATTTTCCAGACAGCCATTGAGACACTGCATTTCCTTCATCGCATGACGCATCCGGTAGGAAAGAGATTTTATTTCACGATCGTACTTTTCCACGTCCCGGGTTAATTGATTGATTGAATACCAGCTGTAAACAATCGCAGAAAGATTTGCGTAAGTTTCGCCGATCATCTTGGCCTGCGAGAAATATTCACCAGGCAATTCCCTGAAAATTTTTGAATGAGTCAGAAGTTCCGCATATTTTACGATTTCGCCTGTTTCCAGCAGACTGTTAACGAAAAGAAGCGTCTCCATATTTTGTTTCGTTTCTTCCTGGCCATCCTTCAGCAGAGAAGCAAAGTCGCCGGACAGATTTCCCACATCCACAACCTTGTGCAGGCGATTCAATTGAATCTGCTCTTTCCGGATCTGATCCAGAAGCCATTTCTGAACCGACGGATCCTTGCTGCCCAGATAAGCGCCGAGTTTTGAATATGCCGATTTTTGCACGTTTCGTTCCAGCGAACCGAAAAGATTATATTTGATAAACATCTGCAAAACATATTCCTGCGAACTGGCCAGAACCTCATGATAGGCCTCATCCACCGTTGACGCCCATTTTTCAAATTCCGTCTTATTTCCATGCAGGGTTTTGGAATATCCCCTCAATATGTTTTGAATACCGGCAATATTGCGCTGAAGCGCCGCGATGCGTCGCTGAACCTGTTCCACATCCATTTTCACTTCAGTGGCAGCGGTGACCGTTGGTGGTTGCGCATAGGGTTTCAACTGAAGCTTCCCGGAACTGCCTGTTTTGGGTTTCATTGGATTAGGTGCGGAAGAAACGCCTCTTAATTTCTTCAAAAGCTCGGCCTTCTCCCGTTCCTGGGCCTTTTGTTTTTCAGCCTCCCTGATTTGACGTTCCTTTTCAATTTCCTGCTGGCGTTGGAACACATTTGTCGTTGATTGATTGTCATCGGTTCGAGTCTGTGGCAAGGACGACGGGCCGGATGGTTTACGCTGGGAGGGACGCTGATCAATGATCAGAATGTTGGGCATGTTAACGGAGTCGCCACTTTCGCTGATTTTCTGCTGGCGATAAGCTTCGGCTTCAGCCCGCGTGGAGAAAGGCCCTTCCTGTCTGTATCCGAACTGCCCCTGATAGCTCGGGCTGATAATGACATAGTAATCGTAATCCTGCGCCAAAACGTCTCCGGCAGAGAAAAGCGAAACGCTGTGCAAAAAGAAGCCTGTCATGAAAAATATCAAAATCCGTTTGTCATATCGCATAAGGCTGTTCATTCTTCTATTATTCATAAAATACTCATTTCTAAATCCTTAGCTGCACTTGATAGAGTAATTGCCGTTAGATATGCCTTGTGGTCTAAGAATAGCTTCATCACCCAGTCTAATTGGTCAACGGCAGCATCAATTATGGTAATATCATATTTCATAATTTGGATTAACGTTCTAAGAGTTTGTGCGCCACGCCCCGGCGAATAGCTTAGTTGAACTAGACCGGTCACGCCGAGTTTATCATCTTTTTGCATTGTGTTGCTCACATATTTGAGAAGCAATATGGGGCAAATCAGGGATGAAATCAAGTGGGAAATCCGGAGGCGGTGAAGAAAAGGATCCCGGTCATCGCCCCATTCAAATATTTTTTTCCGCTCAATGCCTAGCACCATTAATGGACGGCATCGGCGGCTCCCTATTCTTGCACCGCCTAGCATGCAGAAGCTATATCCTGTGTTTCGGATTCAGTCATGTAAATGTTTAACAGTTAACAATGGCCCTCTTTTACCGTTGGGCGCCTTTTAATATTTTCAAGCCCGAAGACCCTGGTTTTGCTTGACAGGCTTTACTGAGGCCCCTATACTCAGCCGCCTTTAGAAAAGCACATTCCCCATTGACGCACCATAAAAGCGCGATTTCCCAAAGCGTGCTTGCGAGATATGAATCATAGTCTACAAAAACTCTGAAGGAGAGCATGCATGGAAAACGCGATAACGCAAGAGGGCTCGGACACCCATCAGCCGGATTTCAAAAAGTACCTGTTTTCGTTTGAGGGACAGGGGGGAACGCTTTTCGGCATTCAGATCGTTAACCTGCTTTTGATCATCGTGACACTCGGGATTTACTACTTCTGGGCAAAAACCCGGGTGCGTCAGTATATCTGGAGCCAGATCGCCTTTCACGGCGACCGTCTGGCCTATCACGGCACAGGAAAGGAAATTTTTCTGGGCTTTCTCAAGGCGCTGCTCATCTTCGGTGTGCCGATCGGTATCCTTCAGAATCTCCCCCAGTTGCTGGCGCTGCCGGTAATCGTCCACATCATCGGCTTCATGGCCGGCCTGATCCTGATCGGCCTGTTCATTCCTGTTGCAACCGTCGGCACAAGACGATATCGACTCAGCCGAACATCGCTACGGGGCATTCGTTTTTCCTTTCGGGGCAGATGGCGTCAGTTTGCCTGGCTGCTTTACTCGCGAATATTTTTAGTGATCATTTCATTCGGATTTTACAGGCCCTACTATGAGATGCAACGCCAGGCGTTCATGGCGAAGTACAGCTTTTTAGGCAATCAGAATTTCGAATTCGACGGTCGTGGTTCAGACCTGATCGGTCAGTATGTGCTGGCATTCTTTCTGGCGCTGCCCACGCTCGGCCTGATGCTGATTTGGTATCACTGCAAAAAAACAGTTTACGTCTGGGGACATACCTCTTTTGCCGGCGCGCGCTTTGCCTCATCCATTACCTTTGGCGGTCTTTTGAAGCTCTACCTGGTCAACGCGCTGATCATCGTTTTCACTTTAGGGATCGGCCTGCCCTGGGTTCGTGTGCGAACGATGCGCTACTATCTGTCCAATCTAATGCTGGAAGGCAAGCTCGATATGGATGCCATTACCCAGGAAGCGGCCCAGGCAGGCGCCTGGGGTGAGCAACTGGGTGATTTCCTGTCTATCGATTTTGATTTATAATGCCCGTGGGGGGGGAAACCCGTTACATGCAGACAGCCTGGTCAGGACAATATCTGGACGGCAAAACGGCGAAAAAACATGATGTCGCCGTGGAGCTGACCGGCGAGGGGTTGCGGATCACCCTGAGCTCGGGAGAGGTGCGTCTGTGGCCGTACCTGAACATCCGCCAGACCCAAGGCTACTATCAGGGTGATCCCGTTCAACTTGAATTTGGAGACAAGCTGCCTGAAGTCCTGCTATTTCAGGACGTCGCCTTTTTGGAGGCACTACATCAGTTTTCGCCCGCCAAGGCCAGGCGTTTTCATAATCCCACCTTTCGAAAGGCAAGGGTGCGCCTGACGGTTTACGCGGCTGTCGGAGTGGTGGCCTCTGTTATCTTTATGTACGCGGTCGGTATTCCCCTGATGGCGATGGCGGTGTCGAACCAGCTTCCCCTGGAGTGGGAACAAGGCATGGGCGATTCGGTGCTCAACCATATCGCGCCGGCCGAAGCGCGTTGCCAGTCGCCCCAGCTCCAAGAAGCGATTGACGAGATGATCCAGCGGTATGCCGACACCGGCAAGACCCGCTATACCTACAGGGTTTATGTCGCGGACTCTCCGATGTTCAATGCCTTCGCGCTACCGGGCGGTTACATCGTCATCATGCGCGGGCTTCTGGAGAAAACCGCCTCCCCTGAAGAGCTGGCGGCAGTGATGGCCCACGAAATTCAACATGTCGAAAAGCGTCATGTGACCCGCAAGCTTATTGAAGATGCCTCGATCGGGTTGATGATCTCTGCGATCATCGGTGACGTCAGCGGCGCGGCGGTGTATGGCGTTGTAGCGGCGCGCACCCTCACAACGCTGAGCTACAGCCGTCGCAGCGAAAGAGAGGCGGATGAAGAAGGCATGAAAATGTTTATCGCCGCCGGCCTCGATCCCCGGGCCATGATCCGCTTCTATAAGACGATGGAAGAGGATCCGGGACAAATATCCATCCCGCAGTACTTATCCACGCATCCGCAAACAGGTGAACGCATCGAAAGACTCCGAAACCTGGCCGTTGACCACGACCGTCCGGACTACACGCTGTTGTCCAGCCACGACCGATGGGAAAAAATAAAGTATGGTTGTAATTAAGCTCAGGTTTTAAGTGTTAAGGGGGATGCACTTAACACGGATACGGTTGCTATGACTGTTGAGATGGAAACTTTGCCGGTGCGATAGAGTAAATACATCAGGAACCAGGCAAAGCAGGTTGTGCTGGTATCCAGAATAATTTTGCCCGGGCGGTGAAGAAAAGGATCCGGTCATCGCCCCATTCAAATATCTTTGTTCCCCTCAATGCCTGGAACCATAAATGGGCTGCATTGGCTGTGGGATCATATTACGTACAGCGATTGCTTCTGAATTAATTTGTCCCTTTAATAATTTTCTCAATCTTAGCAAGATGCTCTTCCGGCGTAACTGAATCAAATGCCTCTAATTGGCTGAAAACTAAATTTGGTGCGTATATCAGTGGCTCACCATCTATGTAAGGTCCGGCGACGCCAGCCATCCAGCCATCCTTTGCCGCCCAATGAGGTGGCTTTGTTCTAAATTTAAAAACATAATAATGTCTGTTTTGAGGAGGGCCTCCCTCGTTGCGCACAACATCTGCTGCTAGCTCAATTTCGTCAGGATCAGCGCCGAGCTCATTTGGGTGACGCAGCCATACAACAAGATGAGACTCTGCAAGCTGCGATGGATTTGAATACTCACTTGGAAACAAATCAGCATGACCCATTTCATGGAGAACTTGATATAGACCACCCCTTGTTTCAGGCCGTTTTGCTAACCCCATGATTTGTTCGTTTGGAACTCTCGCCCCTTCTTTAAGAGCGTTAATGACGGGGAGAATCTCTTTAACCAGCGCCTCGGCGTTTCGCTTACTGCCCATCAAAGCTCTGATGTACAGTATGACTGTCATCAATATAAAAGCAGCAATCAGAGCACCGATGACGATAAGAACAAATTTCATACATTCACCTCAAAGCGAAAAGCTGGGCCGGAGCGGCGCCGCGGGTGATGCGATCGGCCTGAGCGCCTTATAGGTGTTCGGCAGTTCTTATTTTGTTTCACTACCAACATCTACTTTTGAACTAAGAATACCGATTTCTGCGAGAATATATTCAATTGCTTCTGGAATCATGATGGGCCATGCAAGCAAGCCTGAAAAAATATGATTTATGCTCACCGATGGTTTTTCTTCTCCTTCAGGTGCTTTTGCTCTCTGAAAGACTTCCCAGAAAACATATATGACGCCACCAAGAACCCCGAATAATATCCATGTGAATAATGCCTGTTGCCAACCAGCTATAAATATAAATACGAATCCAGAAACATAGCCTCCCAAAATACCCAAATTTCGGAACCCGCGAATACCTGGCCTAATGGCAAATGAAAATATAGTTGTCCAAAGCACAGTGATGAACATTGTCATTGCTTGTGAGATGTTAATGTAATCTGTCATCAATATCCTCCTACGTTGCCTCCCGTGGGCTTGTTGGATTTCTCTATCTTCATTGATCTAATAATCTCTTTGATCTCTGCCTCATCATCTGGATGCGAAGAACCGAAAGCAATCTGAACAAAATACGGGGGGCGCCAATAGACATATTGATATTGCGTGATTGTACGATCAGGAAGAGGAATTTGAGATGAGTAGTTATGAATGTCCGGGTAGGCTGACAAAGGAAGGACGTTGGTAGTTACCCTTACCCCAGGGATGGACGCTTTGATATCAGCGATCTGCTCCTGAATGAGTGTGTCCAAATCAATATCTTTCCATTCTTCCTTCGGGATGGGAATGAGCAGAACGTTGATATTCGGATTCCGGCCGACCCCGCCAATCTTCTGCGGCTTGGCAAGAGTTAGAATGATCAAGGGAGCAAGTTCTTTTGCGATATCTACTGCCTCCTGAGAAAACGCAAGCTTACCTTCTGCGGCGGCGATGGCGTCGTTCAGCGTGTCTTTTTTCATGACCTGCCATGTGCTTGGGTATGTAAGATGCAATCCGATCTTTGGATTTTCGTATGTCTGTGGGCTATGCTGTTGCGAGCAGGAACAAATGAGCGCTACTGCGAATAGGACCAGCACAATATTCTTCATATCATTCCTCCAAAGCCAACGAGTCTTTAAAATAACGCAAAAATATGTTTTCTTGCTACTTTCATGGGGGTTTTTTCCCTTCATCATCGCTAGCTCGTCGCGTGTGGGGCATTCTCCGCAGTCGTTTTTTTTCGCTTCAACCGCTGAATGCCACTTCCTGAATTATTCTACAGGCTCAACGAAAAGCTAAGCCGGAGCCACAAAGCGGCGATCGGCCTTAGCGCCGGGTTATGCTTCTTTTATTTTGTTTATTCCACCACTCGCCATAGAAGCAGCTTCTTGCAGCATTAATTCTATAGTATGAATTTCCTCTAGAATCTGTTGCGTCTTTGGTGCATTGGATTCTTTGAGTACATGATAGAACTTCGCGCATTCCTCCGTGTTGCCACTATGATGATGAGCATAGGCCAACCAGATGGCTACATCAAGGGCTGGCTTTCGTGTGTAGACTAAGTTCAAAGTATTTATT